>NZ_MDGU01000023.1:0-273090 GCF_001705465.1 Lysinibacillus sp. AR18-8 | reverse complement strand
GGGATACCTTCAGAGTTATAAAAGAAACAGCTAAAGGGTAGGTTGCCAACCTTTAACTCACCCGTCCGCCGCTAACGTCAAAGGAGCAAGCTCCTTTTCTGTTCGCTCGACTTGCATGTATTAGGCACGCCGCCAGCGTTCGTCCTGAGCCAGGATCAAACTCTCCATAAAAGAAATTTGATTAGCTCAAATTGTTTTGCTGGCATCATGTTTGATGTCCAAAATTTTTGTTTTGTTCACTAACCTAAGCTAGCTACTTAAAACTTTATTGATTACGTTTTGCTTGTTCAGTTTTCAAGGTTCATGTCATCGCCCTTTTGGACAACTATTTAAATTTACCATACAACCAAGAGGTTGTCAACACTTTTTTTGGAGCGGGTGATGAGAATCGAACTCACGACATCAGCTTGGAAGGCTGAGGTTTTACCATTAAACTACACCCGCATATATTTTCTTGAAAATGGCGCGCCCGGCAGGAGTCGAACCCACAACCTTCTGATCCGTAGTCAGACGCTCTATCCAATTGAGCTACGGGCGCATATGAAATTAATTAATTGACTTGGTGCGGCCGAGAGGACTTGAACCTCCACGGGGTTGCCCCCACTAGGCCCTCAACCTAGCGCGTCTGCCGTTCCGCCACGACCGCATTCAATTAGTAACTTTTTTATTATACTATGATAATTCAAAAAGTCAACTCTTTTTCTTAAAGAGATGAGCCATGAAGGACTCGAACCTTCGACCCTCTGATTAAAAGTCAGATGCTCTACCAACTGAGCTAATGGCTCGAATTAAGAAATGAATGGCTGGGGTACTAGGATTCGAACCTAGGCATGACGGAATCAAAATCCGTTGCCTTACCGCTTGGCTATACCCCAATAAGTGGCGGTCCCGACCGGGATCGAACCGGCGATCTCCTGCGTGACAGGCAGGCATGTTAACCGCTACACCACGGGACCAAAATATTATTTACATTAAATTATGAAAAATGACCCCTACGGGATTCGAACCCGTGTTACCGCCGTGAAAGGGCGGTGTCTTAACCACTTGACCAAGGGGCCATGGCTCCGAAGGCAGGACTCGAACCTGCGACAACCTGATTAACAGTCAGGTGCTACTACCAACTGAGCTACTTCGGAATAATTCATGTTATGTTGTCGTCGTTATCTTGTCGACTTTTACTATTATAGGGACAACTCAACAAAACGTCAACTATTTTTTAAACTTTTTTTACTCTACTAATTTTAATTTCCCCAAACACTTACTGCAACAATACCTTTCAACATTCATTTTTATTTTCCGTATATATAATTGGTGGCAATTGACACAAGTATATGTATAGCGTCGTCGTTGTTTTTTAACTGTAGCTTTCGGGACATGTAAAACTGCGCAAAATCGAGGGGCATCTACTTTCCTTAATAATTCTCTAAAATCTTTATCTCGATGCTGATACCCTTTACCTTCAATATGTAGGTGATAATGGCATAATTCGTGTAAAACAATACCATGAATCTCTTTCAAACCGTATAACTCATAGGCTTTAGGATTAATCTCAATATTATGGGATTGTAAAAGATATCGTCCTCCCGTTGACCGTAATCTCGGATTAAAGTAGGCTTGATGCAGAAAAGGCCTCTGAAAGTTTTCTAAAGATAAGCGACGAACAAGCTCTTGTAATTCTTGATTGTCCATAGTAATCACCTCTAACAACAAGAATACCACACTGCGTAGTATAGACAGTGTGGCAAAAATTTAGTACTCAAACTAATGCTTGATTTTTAGGAGGGAGCATCGTTAAAGAGATACGCCCTTTCGTTACATCTATTTGTTCAACCCAGACAGTTACAATATCCCCAAGTGCCACAACTTCTAATGGATGCTTAATACGTTTATTTTGGAGTTTAGAAATATGCACAAGTCCATCTTGCTTCACGCCAATGTCAACAAATGCGCCGAAATCTACTACATTTCTTACCGTCCCCTGCAATTCCATACCTACTTTTAAATCTTCCATTTTTAATACATCAGTCTTAAGCAATGGTTGTGGGAATGCATCACGTGGGTCACGACTAGGTTTCATTAAGGTATCCACGATATCTTGAATTGTCACAACTCCTACTCCAAGCACATCACTTAATTTTTGGATATTTAGTGCTGCAATAGCATCCTCTGCCTTCTGTGTCCCTAACTCTTTTTTATCTATTTGAGCCTCTGCTAATATTTGCTCAGCAAGGGCATAGCTCTCAGGATGAATACCTGTAGCATCAAACGGATTTTTTGCTTCTGGGACACGTAGGAAACCAATAGCTTGTTCATACGTTTTGGCGCCTAACCTTGGAATCTTCTTTAATTGCGCACGTGTAGTAAATTGACCATTTTCCTCTCGCGTCTTTACGATATTCTCTGCAACAAGTTTTGATAGACCAGAAACATATTGTAAGAGTGATGATGAAGCCGTATTTACATCTACACCAACTTGGTTAACAGCTGTTTCTACTATAAAAGATAGCGATTCATTTAATTTTTTTTGAGAAACATCATGCTGATACTGACCTACACCCACAGCTTTTGGTTCAATTTTCACTAACTCTGATAAAGGATCCTGTAAGCGACGTGCAATGGAGACAGCACTACGTTGTTCAACCTGTAAATCAGGAAATTCTGTACGTGCAATTTCAGACGCTGAATAAACAGATGCCCCCGCTTCATTGACAATCACATAGGCTATGTCAGTAGTAAGTTCATTTAATACATCCGCGATAAATTGTTCTGTCTCTCGAGATGCTGTACCATTACCAATGGCAATTATACTTATTGGATACTTTGCCAAAATTCCTTTTACAATAGCTTTGGATTTTGCCACATCTGGTTTCGGTGGATGTGGGTAAATAGCTGTAACCTCAAGCATTTTCCCAGTTTCATCTACAACCGCTAGCTTGCAACCTGTACGGTAAGCTGGATCAACCCCTAAAACATATTTACCTTTCATAGGTGGTTGTAGCAATAGGTTACGTAAATTTTCGGAAAAAATATGAATAGCCTGTGCCTCAGCTTTTTCTGTAAGCTCGTTTCGTAATTCCCTTTCAATTGAAGGCTGAATTAAACGCTTGTACGAATCCTCGATTGCTAGTTTAACTTCTGCAATAGCAGGAGACGAACCAGTTGCAGGTATCCATTCTTTCCACATAATCATTAATACTCGGTCCACCGGCACATGAATAGAAACCTTTAAGATTTCTTCTTTCTCTCCTCGGTTTATTGCTAAAATACGGTGTGGTACAATGCGACTAACAGGCTCTTCATATTCGTAATACATTTCAAAAACATTTTTCTCGTCGATTTCTGTATTTTTCATAGACGTCACAAGAATTCCATCTTTCCATGAATAAGCTCGGATTTTTTCACGAATAGAGGCATCGTCCGCAAAACGTTCTGCTAATATATCTCGAGCTCCTATCAGGGCTTCTTCCGTATTAGCAACTTGTTCGTTGTCCACAAAGTCAGTTGCTAATTGCTCTAATGCATCATCACTAAATGCTAACAGGAGATCTGCAAGAGGCTCTAAACCTTTCTCTTTTGCAATCGTCGCCTTTGTACGTCGTTTTTGCTTATATGGTCTATATAAATCCTCAACACGTTGTAAGATTGTTGCAGAAAGAATAGCCTGCTCTAATTCTGGTGTAAGCTTTTCTTGCTCTTGGATTAATCGTATAACTTCTTCTTTTCGTTGTTCAAGTTGCTGTATGTAGTGATAACGATCTTCTACAGCTTTAATTTGCACCTCATCAAGTGATCCTGTAACCTCTTTTCGATAGCGCGCAATAAATGGTACCGTATTTCCCTCTTCTAATAAGTTAATAACAGCTTCTACTTGCCCTGGTTTGACTGCTACATCCTTTGCAATGAGCTGTAACATTTGCTTTTGCTCCACATCATCACTACCTTTTTCTTTTCATTTTACCATTACACTTTACTAAAAATGCAAAAAAATAGTCTACTCAGACGAATATGAGTAGACTATTTCCATTCATTTTAAAGGTATTTTTCATTAAACACCCACGAAAGATTAGAGCGAAACACCGCCACTTGCTAGAATAGCCTCTTGTAATTTCTTTATTGCTTTCCTTTGTATCCTCGATACATGCATTTGAGAAATCCCTAATCGTTCTCCAGCTTCTTTTTGACTAAGTTGCTCTAGATATGTAAGCTGAATAATTTGTTTTTCCCTCTCATTCAACACAACCAGCGCCTCTGAAACAATCATTCGTTTATTGGTCATTTCATAGCCATCGTCTTCCCTGCCCAAAATATCGAATAACGTGACTGTACTACCGTCTGAGTCTGACTCTATCGAATGGTCCATAGAAAGAGCTTGATAACTACGGCTCATTTCCATAGCTTCTAGTACCTCTTCCTCTGCTACTTCTAATCGTTCAGCAATATCTTTAATGGATGGAGAACGCTGTAATTCAATTGTCAGCGCCTCCACAGTTGATTTAATCCTCGGCCCAAGTTCCTTTATACGTCTAGGCACATGCACATCCCATGTTTTATCACGTAAAAAACGTTTGATTTCCCCAACAATTGTTGGCACGGCAAAAGCTTCAAAACTACGACCAACATTCGGATCAAAACGTCTTATTGCACCTAACAATCCCAGCATCCCTACTTGAACAATATCATCATAATATGATTTACCATTCGAATATTTACGAGCTATAGATTCAACTAGATATCGATAATGAATCACTAAATTGGTTTGTGCTTCATCATCCTCCGTTGACTGGTACAATTCAATCCACTTAAGTACATCTTCTTTAGATGAAGATTTATGTAGTGATTCTTTCGACATTTTTCTCCACCTGCTCCCTAGTGACATACTTTGTCATGAAGACAGTTACGCCACCATCGTTATTGATCATCACCTCATCCATCAAAGTTTCCATTAAATAAAGTCCCAAACCACCTTCTCTTAGCCCTGCAATACTTTCTTCAGGATGATACGGCCCAATCTTAGACTTAATCTCTTCAAAATTAAAACTATTGCCGTAATCCGCAATCATCATTTCCATTTTATTGTCGTACAGCGCACACCCGATGACAATTTCACCCTCTTCTTCGTCTTTATAAGCATGGTGAACAACATTTGTCACAGCCTCACTTGCTGCAATTTTTAAATCTTCAATATCATCATAATTAAAGCCAATCCTACTCGCTAAGCCCGAGACAGTTAATCGAATGACACTGACAAATTGCGGTTTAGCAGGAACTCTAATTTCAATATAGTCAAATTCCTTCATTATCTTAATTCCACCTTTTTATCAGTTTCGATATCCATCAAATCACTAAGACCAGTAATTTCAAATAATCTTTGTAACCTATTCGATAAACCAACGAGCTTTACTTTACCATTTTCACGTAATGCTCTTTTATAAAAGGCAACAAAAATCCCAAGTCCTGTACTATCCATGTAATTTACCTTTGATAGATCAAGCTCAATTTCTAAACCCTCTGTAATCTTTACAGCTTCTAATTCGTCTCGTAATCCTGAAGCAGTAAACGTATCAATCTCACCCTCAACAAAGCCAAATAATTTATGATCAATTTCTTTAAAATGTATCGTTACGTCCATATAGCACACCTCCACCATATTTGTTAGACTATTTTCTCTACCCTGTTCAATTTAAACTTAAACCTATTTTTTTAAAATAACTACAGTAAAATCATCAAATAGTTTAAAATTTTGCACTCTCTCTATTTCCTTATAAAGGAGCTGACACAATTGCTGGGCAGATAAATGTCTATTTTCTTTTATTAAAGTTGTGATTACCTCTCGCGAATTTAATTCTTCTTTCACTCTAAATTCTGTCACACCGTCGGTCATCATAATAATCAAATCATTCTCTTCTAACACAATTTCATGAAACGTATAGTTTGTTTCAGACAATACACCCAATAGTAAACCTTTAGCCTCTAAGGTAAAGAACTGATCGTTCTTTGCACTATAATGTAAAGCTGGTTCATGGCCTGCCGAAGCATAAGAAAAAATGTTTTGCTCTACATCTAAGCAGCCATAAAACATCGAAACAAACATACTGTCATCCACACCTTTTTCTATTACCCTATTAATAACTTCTAAAACATATGAGGGATCTTTATATGCATATACTAATGTTTCAAGTCCATATTTCACCATCGACATACATAAAGCAGCAGGAACTCCTTTACCGACAACATCTGTCACAGCCACACTCAAATATTCTTCTCCATCATGAAAAAAATGTACATAATCGCCGTTCATTTTTCGAATAGGTACTGAAATCATACCTATATCAATATTTTGCATATTCGGCACATAAGTTTTCAACAATGTTTTTTGGATGTTTGTCGCTATTTTCATTTCCATTTCATATTCAGCTTGCTTTTGAAGTAAACTTTGATGCTCTCTATGTGCCATTCCATAATGCACCATTACTTCAATCAAAAAATCATAAGCAGGCTGTGATTCGTTCATTTGATTCGGAAATATTTGTTCTACAGCATTTTTATGAATGCTAATAACATCCTCGGGAGAAATATTTTTTTGAATTAACTGACGTGTGAAGTTCTGAGCGATATATAAATTTCTTTCTGTTTGGTTGACCATATAATCTGCTAATATTTTTTTATACTGAGCTTCTAATTGTTTCAGTTTTCTTCACGTCCTAACGCAACCATTTTTCCGCTCTTATCGTTGTTCCCTCTCCAACGACAGATTGAATATCTAAACTATCCATCAATCGTTTAACACCTGGCAAACCAGCACCTAGCCCCCCCGAGGTGGAATAACCATCCTCCATTACTTTACGAACATCTTTAATACCAGGCCCTTGATCTGTTGCAACAACAACTATTTTCTTTTCAGTATCTGCTTCAACCCTTTCAATTGCTATGATACCTATACTTGCATATAAATAAATATTTCGTGCTAATTCACTAATTGCCGTGGTGATGCGGGCTTGATCAACAGTGCCAAATCCAAGTGCTTTTGCTTCATTGCGCCCCAGTTGTCTAGCTGCAACAATATCCCACTCTGTAATAATTTCAACCGAAGACCTATATGTCACTGCTGTCCCTCCATTTCCTTTGGAGTTATACTCTTACACTTTTATTCAAACTGCTTGCCATCATTTAAAATGAATGAATTGCCTCTATAAATGGAATATTCTATGTAAATTTTCATATACCTTTTAAGAATTTTTTCAAAAATCTATTTTTATTAAAAATCTTGTGTATATCTTAAAGCTTTTTGTAACATTTATCAATTACACCTTGGCTTAATTATTTCAGGTACTTCATCTTTCGTAGCAAAATCGCTTGCTGAGCAAGATCTATCGTAATTCAAATTATGGTAAAGACATTTCAAGGATATAAGACAAAAAAGCATCGAGATATCATAATCTCGATGCTTCTATACACATATGTATATCAAAATTTAACTAGACCTAAACTAATCATCAACGCACCATCAACTTTTTCCATCACAGCATGATCCAGTTGCGTAATACGATCCGTCAATCTTGACTTATCAATTGTCCGCACTTGTTCTAGCAAAATAACCGAATCACGTTCAAAACCATACTTTTCAGCATTGATTTCAACGTGTGTCGGTAACTTTGCCTTTTGAATCTGTGCAGTGATAGCTGCGATGATGACAGTCGGACTAAATCGATTGCCAATATCATTTTGAATAATCAGCACCGGCCTAGTGCCTCCTTGTTCAGAACCTATTACCGGTGATAAGTCTGCAAAAAAAACGTCACCACGTTTTACATTCAAAGTGTCATCCCCCGCTAACGAGACGCTCCACCATATGTTGTGCTTCATACTCTGCATGCAAGCATTCGCTCGCAATCATTAAATTAATATGAGACATTTCAACATATCCTTTAATCATAGCTTCCCGTATTTGATTTGGTTGCTCCTGCATTAAATTTTTGCGCGCCAAAATACGCACAAAAGATTCACCTTCAATTACTTCCTTTGTTTGTAGAAATAGTCTGTCTTGAACAGCAATTGTAGCTTCTCTTAACTTTTTCTCGTACACAGCAAGCACCTCCAACGGAACCATACACTTTTCATTACTTCCCATTCTATCATTGAAAGATATTGTTGAAAAGACATGAAATGACAAAATATCTGACAATTTGAAGTACAAATTGTAAAAATATGTTGGTTGTCGAAGGTATATGCTGAATAATTATTATTGCAATGTGTTTTCAAATATGAGCCATTACTATGTTTTGGAAAAGAAATAAGTTCTCCAGTGCTAATTTATTTACCAAATTCAACTTGGAACATTGCTCATGACATTACATTGAGATTTGACTTATTCTAATGAAAGACAACTAAAGATATGTTCTAGGAACTCTTGTTGTTATAATGCATGGTATTTCATAATTAATTGTTTCGAGCTTTGTTGCCCATTCATCGATCGATACTCCAGTATTTCCTTGTCGACCAATGAGTGTTACCTTCTCACCTATATCATATGCTTTTGGTAGGGCAACCATACATTGGTCCATACAAATTCGTCCAACAATCGGCATTCTTTGTCCATCAATTAAAACCTCTTGTCCACCTAACTTGCGAATCACGCCATCTGCATAGCCAATTGGAATTGTTCCTATCCACATATCTGTCGGAGCAACATATGTAGCTCCATAGCCAACTGGATCACCTGATTTTATTTGCTTTACATGAACAAGTTCACTTTCAAGCGAGAACGCTGGTAACAAGGGAAAAGGTAATATACTTTTCACATATGAAGAGGGTGATAATCCATACATCGAAATACCAAATCTAACAGCATCATATTGTAAATGCGGATCTTTTACTAATGAGGCGGCTGTATTAGATGCATGAACAAGTCGCGGCTTATTAGGTATTACAGCTAAACATTTCTCAAAAAATTGTACCTGTTGATCAAAATGTAGCGTATCCTCTTCATCAGCTGTCGCAAAGTGTGTAAATATTCCATCCAGCTCCATGTGATCTGTAGACTGTATTGTTTGATAGAGCTCTAATAATTCCTGCTCTGAGCGAATACCTATTCTACCCATTCCGCTATCTATTTTTATATGAAGTCGTAAAGGAAGCGCTTCATCTACTAAAAGAGAAGCAGCTTGCTGAATCCAATCATCGGCAAATGCCGTAAGTATAATACGTTGCTGCGCTGCATAAGGAGCAAACGAAACTGGAGATGCACCTAATATTAATATGTCTGGTTCTTCAAAATGTGCTCGAATATGTAATGCCTCATCGGGCGTTGCCACTGCAAGTACTGTGGCACCAGCTTTAAGAGCTGCCCGTGCAACGGCTACATCTCCATGACCATACGCATTTGCTTTTACTACAGCGATAATTTGAACATTAGGTCGTAAAAATTCTTTTAAGTTTTTTACATTTTGTTGAATTGCTTGTAAGTCTATTATTGCTTTTGTTGGACGAAAAAACTGCTGTGTCTTCATAAGAATACCCTCTTTATTTTTAATTAAAACATTATGTAGGACATACATATTGCAAAGTATGTCGATTTAGCTTGTACACACAAAGTTTTAGTTTTCGGATGAGCCTATACTTTATAGGTTCATTTTAATTATCAATAAGCTACAGCCTCCGTATTCCAGAAGGCTGTAGCCAGAAAAGTTACTTCATACTACTTATCGTCATAGATGTAGCAACTTCAATCATTTCTTCTCGCGTTAATTTACTTGATGCTACAAAGAATTCAACGCCATCTTTTTCCCAACTAATTGATGTATCTGTAATAGCACCAATTGTATAGCCTAAATCAACTGGATCACCAGGTGACGATACAGGTAACATTGAATTTTCCTTCATTACTGGTTGCTGCATAACAGTAAATGCCTTCTCACCATCGTATGTTAAGATTACTCGTTCCATTCCACTTTCCTGCACAACCTTTTCATTCGCTAATTGTGCCCAATTTACAACAGGATAATGTGTTTGGAATTCTTGATATTCAACTTCTGCTCCAACAGCTTCCTTATCCTCATTATCTTCTTGCCCTTCTTTTTCGGCAGGTGTAGCTTGTTCACCTTTCGTGTTATCTTTATCAGTGAATTGCTCAACTGCATACTCTTTTGCAGCATGTTGTACACCTAGCTTAATTTTCTTAAATGTGATTTTGATTTGCTCTTCTTTCACATCATTCATAATCACTACTGAGGTTGGCAATAAAGTTTTCTTATCTACTGTTATAACCTGATGTGGCATACTGTTCTTATAGCTATTTCTAGTAGCCGCTTCAAATATATATGCTTTTTCTTCTTCTTTCATGACAAGATTTTTATCTTCTGCTAAATCTTCTGCTAGCGCTCCAATTAAGTATGCCTGACTATTTTTCTTTGGCCAATCACTTTGGAATTTATACATTTTGTTTAATGTCGGTGTTACGACAAAAACACCATCAGCATTACGTACAATCATTTGAGAAACATCTTTCCCACTTTCAACTACTTCTACTCGATAGAAATCAGGTTTTGTGTGCCATACTGTTACATCATAATTTCTAGGTTCCCCACCCGATTTAATTTCCATCGATGCATTTAATTCATAACCATTCGTCTCTGCCCATTTACCATTCACTTTCTTCAACACTTTTTCCTGTGAGGCTGCACCACATGCCGACAGAAGTAATATCGTACAAAGTAAGACGAGCCATTTAACTATACGGTTGCCCACGCTTTCACCCTTTCTTCTTTCAAATCCACTACGACAATATATGAACCGTATTTGTCAGTTATGTCATTTGAAGAAAGGGCAATATATTTAAATTTACATGCAATCCTTTTAGACAAGTTAAGTACTATTCTAATAAGATTACTTGAGCAGCTGCGTATTGCTTAGAATGCGTAATACTAACAAAACCATTGACAAGTTCATCCTTAAAATATAAAACAGGATTGCCAGCTGCTCCTTTTAACACTTCCAAATCATGAAGCTTACATTGTTCCCCAAGCCCTGTTCCCAGAGCCTTCGAAAATGCTTCTTTTGCAGCAAATCGCCCAGCTAAAAATTCTATTTTGCGAGTTTCCGAATAACCATCAAATATTTTTTTTTCATTTATCGTTAAAATGCGGTCTTTCAATTTATCTGTTCGTTTCATAGCCTTTGCAATACGATCAATCTCTACAATATCGAGGCCAATTCCCTTAATCATGTGAACCTTCTCCTTTACCTATTTCCAACAAGGCATGTATAATAATTGTAAATTGAGGTGGAGCCATGTTTAGTAGAACGGAAAATTTTAAGCAATATACAAAGTATTACCCTGTTGTTTCAACTTTAATAGCAATAAATCTTACTCTTTATGTATTGTCTCTCATACCCAGCATAGGAACACTCTTGTGGAATTACGGAATCCAAGCAAATTTCCTGATTCAAAGTGGTGAATGGTGGCGTGTTTTCTCTGCCATGTTTTTACATGCAGGTTTTATGCATGTGTTTTTTAATATGTTTTCCTTATATCTCTTTGGACCAGAGCTAGAAAAAATCGCAGGGAAAGCACGTTTCATTACAATTTATTTAGTATCAGGTATTGTAGGCAACATGGCAACCTATATATTCTATGATAGTAGTTATGCGAGCCTTGGTGCAAGTGGGGCTATTTTTGGAATTTTTGGTGCATTTGGGGCATTAGTTTACTATACTCGACGTACAATGCCCATGCTTCGTAAGCTCATTTTACCAATCATCGTCATCAGTGTCATTATGACCTTTCTCCAACCAAATGTGAATGTCTTTGCTCATTTAGGCGGTCTAGTAACCGGATTTATCCTTGGACTTGTCTATTTACATCCAAAAAGAATTTTAAGCTGGCGCAAACAAAAGATGGCTGGTAGACCATAACATTAAAAAGAGGAGCTGCTCACCTATAGAGCAGCTCCTCTTTCCTTACAATGACCTCCATTATAAAACCACTGTAGCTTCATTTGACATCTTTATTTTTTTCCATTCAGTTGCTGTTAAACCATAAACAACCTGATCTACGTAGTGATCATATAGCCACTCAGCATCCCTTAAACGCCCTTCTTCATGAAAGCCCAATACCTTTGGGATTGTACGACTACGAATATTACCAACTGCAACACGCACTTCTATACGATTTAACTTTAAATAATTAAAGGCAAAATCAATCAATGCTTTCATGGAATTCGTAACGAGCCCCTTTCCTACAAATTCATTCCCTAGCCAGTAGCCAATACTTGTCCATTTATGTTGCCAGTTGATTTGGTGATAGCCGATAACACCGGCAAGCTTTCCATCATAGTAAATCCCTGCTTGTATGCCATTGTGATCAGCATATTGTTGCATAGCATTTTTTACGAATTGCTCAGTATCCTTTACTGTTTTGACATCATCTACAAAGGGCAACCATTCACGTAATGTATCCCTTGAACGGTCAGTTAAAGCGAATAACTCTTCTACATCACTTAAATCCAAAAGCTTTAAATAAGCGCTTTCATTAATGTCATATTTAAACAATGTCTCCACCCCTTTTGTTCTATTTATTTTATTATAAACAGCATCTCTATTTATTTATAGTTAAAAAAGCTAATCCTTCCATAAAATTGAAAGGATTAGCTTTTTAGTTCATTAATGTTCGTACCATGTTAAGATCGTCTCGGCATCTTGTTGCTCTAAGCTGGAAACACTCCCCGTTGTACCAGTTGCTCCTGACATGACGGTTGCTTTTACAGACATAACATTCTTTCTTTTTTGAAAGTATGATTGTGTACTTTCAATAGATTGAATTCGCTTCTTCTCCATGATTAACGTAATTCGACTAAACACACGATACTGCATAGCCAGTTGCTTGCCATCTATTTGATAGCCTGCTGTTTTATGTTGCCAAATACCAAGTAACATTGTTAATGGAATTAACAGCAACGACAATAGCCCGTATGGATAAAAGAAATAGATAGATGCACCGATAATCGGAACTAGCCAGAAAAAATCAATGCGATAAAAAAATGGTCTTGCCCTTTTTGGTGAGCGAGTAAATGTAGGCTGCCAATTCATTTCTGGGAAAAGCTGTTCTAATGTTTGCATACAATCCGGCTTCTTAATAAGTGGAAATAGCGTAATTTTTTTATCATTTCCATTTTCACCATTACCACCAGCACTTTCAACAACCACTGTAGCATAGCCTGTTAACTGACGTAGTGGATTTTCCACAATACGAATTGCCTGAATTCGATTCAACGGCAAAGTAATACGCTTTTTTTCTAACAGTCCCTTTGTGATAATCAACTTTTCTTCCTCAATGCGGACAGTGTAATCATAATAATTTATCAGTGTGATGACCACTGATACAATCCAAGCAACAATTAAAACAACCATCACCGTCAATGCCACTAAAAATGCGCCGATTTTCACGAAATCAGCTAACTCATGAAATACAGTTTCATAAGGAATAATGTCGGAAAATTGTGAAGCAACGGCTGCAAGACCTGATAACACAACACCAATTCCACCAGATGTTGTTGCTAATACTAGTAAATCTCGCATTGACATATGGTAAATCATCGGAGTTGGTATAGCTTCCTCTACAACCTGCATTTGATCCTGTTGTTGAACTGCTTCGTTTTTAGCATGACGCATTTCTAATTCAATAACATCTGCTGCTGCTTTGCGAATGGCTGTCAGCTCAACCTCAGGTTTTCCCCCTTTACTACCAGCAGTCTCCACCTGAACTTTCACTAAACCAAAAATACGATGAAAAACACCTTCATTGTAATTCAAACTTTGAATACGTTCAAAAGGGATATAACGTTTCTTTTTAACAAATAATCCATATGTCACACGCAACTCCCCATCTTCAAACCAGTAAACAAATGTCCGCCATTTTATGATTCCTCCCACGAGCGCAAGAAGTGCTGCTACTCCCCATACACCGAAAAGTAAAATGGTTTCAAAAAAATGATCACTACGAAAATTCAAAGAAAAATTAAAGCCGTTACTTATGATAATAATGGCAATTGGTAATATCATACTTTTCAATGCTTTTACACTCGTTATAATTGCAGACACTGGGTGTAAACGATTAATTTCCTTAGACATCATCTTCAGCCACCCTTGCTAAATCAGAAATACGCGCACGCAGTACGTCTGCTTCATCCATAACAAGTGCAGGAATCGTATGTACAGTTGCAGCTGTAGAAATAGAGATATTACCTAAGTCGTATTTTTTTAATATCGGCCCTTGTGTTGTATCAACATGTTGCACACGTACCATTGGAATTAATGTGCGTTTCACAACAAATAAACCATGTTGTACTTCGATTTCATGCTCTCGAACTTCATAGCGCCATCTTTCCCATCTTATTTTCGGGAAAATAAAAATAGATAATATCGCACTTAGTAAAACAATTGCACATGCTATGAAGTAAATAAATGAAGGCCATTCAAAATAATAAGTACCATAGCTTACAAGTCCTGCTACAACTAACAGCACCAATGTTTGTATGACTCCATATAAACGCCACACTGTTAGCCCTTTACGAGAAATTTGATGAATCGGTTGTGCTCTCATTGTCGTTCCCCCTCTTTCTTCATTAGGTGTATACGAATTCACTCACCTTTTTGTTTCAACTATAGCCGAAAAAAAACCTTACAGCCATCATGACTGTAAGGTTTACTGTAAAAAATTAAGTGTATTTCGTCTAAAATTATCCTTCGTGACGTCTTGGAGAACGAGAACGACCTTGTCCACCTTCACGACGTCCGCCTTCACGGCGTCCACCCTCTCGACGGCTACTGCTACTGCGACGCTCTCCACTGCGAGCATTGTCACGACGTCCGCCGCCAAAGCTACGGTTAACACGGCCACGATCACCGCCACCACGGTTATTGCTAGAACGTTCACGACGCATTGGTAATGGACGTTCTTCTGTGATTGTTACTGGTGTATCGTCTGGCTCTCTCGTTAATGAACGCAGAGCAGCTGCAACAACATCAACAGCATCATGATTGTCTAATAATTCTGCTGCAAGTGTACGGTAATCACCTAAATTGTTATTAGCAATAAGACCTTCCAGTGTTTCAACAGCTAAGCGTTGTTGACCTTCTAATGCTTCGTCCGTTGTTGGTGGGCGAAGAGGTGTCATACGTTTTTTCGTAGTTTCTTCTACAATACGTAAGTAACCCATTTCACGAGGTGTTACAAATGTTACGGCAAGACCTGATTTACCTGCACGACCTGTACGTCCAATACGGTGAACATATGATTCAGGATCTTGAGGAATATCAAAGTTATAAACATGTGTTACACCAGAAATATCAAGTCCACGAGCGGCTACATCAGTCGCAACAAGGATATCGATTTTATTTTCTTTAAACTGACGTAATACTGAGATACGCTTCGCTTGGCTTAAATCACCATGAATACCTTCAGCTAAATAACCACGAATAGATAGTGCCTGTGCAAGCTCATCTACACGACGTTTTGTACGACCAAAAATAATTGCAAGCTCTGGTTGGTGTACATTTAATAAACGAGATAAAATATCGAATTTTTCACGTTCAGCAGACTTAACAAAATATTGATCAATGTTATCAACAGTTAGTTCTTTAGCTTTAATTTTTACAATCTCTGGATCACGCATAAATGTTTCTGCAATTTTACGGATTGCTGGTGGCATTGTTGCTGAGAACAGTAATGTTTGGCGCTCAGAAGGTACGTTTTCTAAGATTGAATTAATATCATCAATAAAGCCCATGTTTAACATTTCATCTGCTTCATCCAATACTAATGTTTGAACATCTTCTAATTTTAACGTACGACGATTAATATGATCAATAATACGACCTGGCGTACCAACAATGATTTGAGGTCTATTTTTCAGTGCACGAATTTGACGACCTATTTCTTGACCACCGTATACTGATAATAATTTTACGCGTTTGTCATAGCCAATTTTATAAAGCTCTTCTGAAACTTGAATTGCTAACTCACGAGTTGGAGCAATGACTAATGCTTGAATATTAGGGTTTTTTGGATCGATTTTTTCAATTAGTGGAATCCCGAAAGCGGCAGTTTTACCAGTACCTGTTTGTGCTTGACCTAATACATCACGGCCTTCAATCGCAAAACGAATAGTACCTTCTTGGATTGGTGTTGCTTCTTCAAATCCCATACGCTTTACTGAGCGTAATGTAGATTCGCTAATATTTAATTCTGAAAAATTTGTCAAACTTCTCAATCTCCTTTTTTTCCTTTTAAGTTGACAAATGGTTACATTTTCAGATGAAGTTGTCGGCAAATTCGAGCCTGTGTAGTGGAACGTTTCCGTTACTTAAAAATTTTCTCTACATGATAGTCCATATAGAGCTCTCTTATATGAAAAGGAAAGCCCGGTCTTTACCGAGCGGTTCGATTCTGTCGTAATTTTTCACTTTAGAATAAAACCGTTGTGTTCAAAAAAAAGTACTCTTCAACCAAATATGAAGAGTCTTCGCACAAAATGTATCCATTGCTTACACTAGTCTAACATGGCTTTAAATCCTATGCAACGATAACGCATGAGTCGTAATAATCTGACTACTTTATTTACCTTTTAAAAACATTAAAACCTGTGGAAACCATTCAGAGCAATCTTCCTCAAAACATATATGGTGCTTGCCATTATCAGAAAAATACAAAACCTTGTCTGTAGAGGCTAATTCATCAAAAAGAAATTGAGCCGTATGATAAGGCACTATCCCATCCAACTTCCCCTGCACAATATATACAGGAATTTGAATATGCCGATAATATGGCTCCACCATTCTTACCAACTTCATAAATTCTACTGTTGAGGCAAGTGGCACATTGTTAAACTTCTGATGGTATCGTAGATAGAGTTCGTTATTAGTTAAATTATGGTGATAGGCTTCAGTAGCTAACATTTTAAAATCTTTGACTAGCTGTTTAGGGCTCACATACTTTGCAGCAGCACTTAGTAATACAAGCTTTTTCACTTTATAGCGTTTAGCTAAATATAGCGCTATAATTCCTCCCATTGAAAAGCCAACAACGATTACCTCGTCAACTTTTTTTGCCAACGATCGGAAAGCTAATTCGGCATCCATTAACCAGTGTTTCGCCTTAAAACCACTCATATGTAATTCTTCACCATGTCCAGACAATGTTGGCTCTTCAATTATCCAATCTGTATGTGAACGTAAATAACTTGTGAATGGCTTCACCTCATATGGTCCACCTGAAAATCCATGAATACATAGTACACCTACTGACAAATTCTTCACCTCATTTAACAAAGATAAACCTACACAAATAAATCGGTGAGCGTTTCTCTCACCGATTCATTGCTACTATGACGTAAATGCCTTTAAGATTGTCTCTAATTTCATACCACGTGAACCTTTAAGTAAAACAATAGATGATTCATTCGCTTGTTTTAGCTTTTCAATAATAGCCGTATAATCATCTTCTGTATACAATAAACGTTCAGCCTCAAAGCGCTCTTTTAATATTTTGTAAAGATATAGCATCCGAGGGCCAAACAAACAGACATAATCAATTTCATCCTCATTAATATGCTCAGCCAGACCCTCATGGAAACGTTGCTCATTTGGTCCAAGCTCTAGCATATCTCCTAACACAAGCCATTTTTCAGGTCGAATAGTTGATGTAGCCATAAATTGAATGGCAGCTTTTACAGAGGTTGGAGCTGCATTATAGGCATCATTGATAAATAGAGCGCCATTCGTTCCTAGTACCTGTTGCATCCTCATATCAGTTAATACGACATGCTCTAAGGATGTACGTATTTGTTCATTGCTTAAACCTAGCTTATGAGAAATTAACATGGCCACAAGTGTATTTTTTACTTGATGCTTGCCAAGCACTGAAATAAAGAAATCACCCTCGATCATACCGTGTGTAGTGAAGTTGCTGCCATCAGCGTTAGCATGAATATTGTCAGCGTATAAAAGATTATTGGATTCTAACCCGAACGGCACTGACTGTAATTGCTGTTCTTTTGCCACTAATTCCTTGAGCAAAGGTTCATCACCATCATAGAATAATAGACCATCTTCTTGCATTCCTTGAATAATTTCAAACTTAGCTTTTGCAATACCTGCACGTGACCCCAAATCCTGCATATGGGCCTCACCAATGTTGGTAATAACCGTCATATGTGGACGAGCAAGCTTCGTTAAAAACTCAATTTCACCAAATCCACTCATGCCCATCTCAAGGACAGCCACATCTGTATCTTCATCAAGCTGTAAGATAGTAATAGGCAAGCCCAATTGATTATTAAAGTTCCCGATCGTTTTTTGTACTTTAAAGAATGGAGCTAGTGTTCCCGCTAAAATATCCTTTGTTGATGTCTTACCATTTGAACCTGTAATGCCTATAAATTTTGCTTTATGTTCATTACGATATGCTCTAGCCATTTCTTGCAAAGCTAATTCTGGATCATCCACAAACAACAACGGGTAACCTTCTGGTGGATTCGGCTCATCCTTTTGCCAAAGAGAAGCTCCGGCACCTTTCTTAAATGCCTGCATTACAAACTTATGCCCATTTGTATGCTCACCACGAAATGGAACAAATAGGTCTCCTTGTTGAATTGTTCTTGTATCAATAGAAATTCCTGACACAACAGTGTCACCCAAAGCCGCCATATCCTCATTTAACCATGCAGCTAATTGTTTTAAAGTTTTTTTCACGATAATCCCACTCAGTCTTTTTTATAGTGAAGCTGTTGTTTTTCTTCATAGCGCTCAATTGCTAGGGTAATTAAACGGTCAATCAGCTCTGGATAACTCACATCTGTATGCTGCCATAATAATGGATACATACTTACAGGCGTAAAACCTGGCATTGTGTTTACTTCATTAATGTAAACGTTATTTTCAGTTGTTACAAAAAAGTCCGCACGAACTAAGCCGCTACCATCTATAGCCTTAAATGCACGCTTTGCCAGTTCTTTTAAGCTTGCCACAGTTTCTACTGGAAGCTCAGCTGGAATAATAAGTGCTGTAGAACCGTCCTTATATTTAGAATCATAATCATAAAAATCAGTAACGGGTTTAATTTCTCCTGGCACTGATACTTCAGGATAGTCATTTCCTAACACCGCTAGTTCAACTTCACGAGCGACAATTCCCTGTTCAACAACGATTTTACGATCATATTGTAAAGCAACCTCAATTGCTTTTACCAATTGCTCGCGATCTGTTGCCTTGCTAATCCCAACACTTGACCCTAAGTTTGCAGGCTTCACAAACATTGGCCAATTCAGGTTATTTTCACAGCGTTCAATGATTGCGTGTTGCTCATTCTTCCACTCACTACGAATAAAATACGTATAGGGCACTTGAGGTAATCCAGCAATTTCAAATAATTGCTTCATTACCACTTTATCCATTCCAGCAGAGGATGCCAATACACCATTTCCTACATACGGTAAATTTAGAACCTCAAGTAAACCTTGCACTGTTCCATCCTCACCATTCGTACCATGTAACAATGGGAAAATGACATCAAACTTTACCTCATTGCCATTTTTATCAAGCAAAAAATCAGTGATATTATTTTCTAAAATTGTAGTATTATCACCAAATTGTAGTTCTTCTATTGCACTGACGGGTTTTTCTAAACGCTCTCCACGGCGCCATTCCCCGTCAGTTGTAATGAAAATCGGATATACTTCATACTCCTCGAAATTCAAAGCTCCTGTGACTGCACGTGCTGTCGATAACGACACTTCGTGCTCCGCTGACTTTCCGCCGTATAATAAACCGATTCTTTTTTTCATTTTTGTGCCCTCCACATACTTCTTGAGTACTATTAGTTTATCATGAAACGTCTTGACAAATGACATAAAAATCTCACCGTATTTTTAACGGTGAGATTTTGCGTGTACATTTCTTCGATTATGCCCCAGCATCAATACTTCCTGCTATTAAATTGTACAGGAATAATGCAACATAAATATTGTCTACCAACATCTTAGTTCTTTGATTGCGTCACCATGAAGTTTAAATAATATAGATTAATTCATCATGCTCTGTTTTTAAAATCGTATTTAAGTCATCCCAAACTTCGTCAGGAAAAGAATATTCAGACAGATTGCGAACTTCTATTCCATACGCTACTTTTGGTTTCTCAATCCGATACAAAGATAGTAACGCTCCATCTTTCGCAAAGGATCGGTAAGAACGTAAAAAATCTGGTGATATAGCGGGAATACTCGCTTTTACTTTTCGACGCCAAAATCCAGTGCTGCGTTCCTTTTCACGAATTAAACTATTAAAAACATTGGCAACCAATAAATCCGAATCACTTAAATGACGAAAATAAATTTTAGTCATTTTCTCT
Organism: Lysinibacillus sp. AR18-8; assembly: GCF_001705465.1. Classification (NCBI taxonomy): domain Bacteria; kingdom Bacillati; phylum Bacillota; class Bacilli; order Caryophanales; family Bacillaceae; genus Lysinibacillus; species Lysinibacillus sp. AR18-8. The sequence goes on along the minus strand of NZ_MDGU01000023.1, from coordinate 252,692 downwards.
AAGTCTGAAGAATAATAGACGAATCTATTTTGTAATTTATTAAAAAATGCTGACGTAATTGGTTCTTTCTTGTGACTTATGTACAGCAATTCTCCTTGTTCCATCGGTGTTAAATGATCTAGCCTCTTCTCGTCCATAAAATCTACCCAGCATAATTCTTTAGATTCAGCAGATTTTTTCACAAAACGAGGAACATCTTCTTCTAATACATATTCAAATTGTGTATGCATATTAAAAGAACCGTCTTCATAGGAATGTTTTAATAACAGTAAGTGATGTAGTGGTTCAAGTGCAGCCACAAATTGCGAGAATTTTAACCCGCTAAATATAACAAATTTATCGACATCATTCATATGAACATAAATATGATACATAAAATCATCAGCTGACTTTAATTTTTTAGCCACAACCATCACCCCATTCTTCACTACATTATAAGACTAAACATGATTTTTTTGAAACATTTTATGTTAATTGTCGTCACTACTATATACGCAGGCATAAAAGTAATTTTTGCGTTATAATTAGGAATGTTAAACATGCATTTGCATATAAAGTTTAGATTACTCAATGAGTTCAAGTATTTGCTTAAAATTCCATTGACAATATTCAAAGCAAATTGCAAGCTTATCAATAGATATGAGCTATTTTCACACCACTGCTGGTTATTAATTTGCTTTCTTCTTTGACCAATTATAAACGAAATAGGGAGAATCGCATCACATTTACTCATATTGAGATACTATTTTAATTTTAGGTGGCTTTTATGGAAAATAAACGAAATTTCGCAAATCGTTTTGACTGGACACTTGCATTTATACTCTTCACTTTTCTAGTCATTAGTTTGTTAGCTATTGCATCTGCCCAAACTTCAGGACAATATGGCATTAACTACGTACCAAAACAAATGCAATGGTATGTGATTGGTGCAGTAATTATTGGTATAGTCATGTTTTTTGAGCCAGATCAATATAAAAAAATGTCATGGTATATGTATGGAGCAGGGATTGCCTTACTGGTACTGCTTATTTTTATGCCAGAAGGAGAAGGTCAAATCGGTGCACCCGTTAATGGTGCTAAAAGCTGGTATCATACGCCGATTGGAAATATTCAGCCTTCTGAGTTTATGAAAACTTTTTACATTTTAGCACTAGCTCGATTAATTAGTAAGCACCATGAAATTTATTCATTACGATCAATTAAAACAGACTTTTTGCTACTAGGTAAAATCGCTATCACCTTAATCGTACCATTAGCTATTATTTTAAAGCAGCCTGACCTAGGTTCAGCACTTGTATTCTTTGCCATTACGGCAGCACTTATCATTGTAGCAGGTATTTCTTGGAAAATCATTCTACCAACATTTTTAGGTGGCATGGTAGCAGGCGGTACCCTACTGTGGATGGCACTCTATATGCAGGACTTTCTAGAAAAAACATTTGGTTTTAAGGCCTATCAATTTGCTCGTATTTATTCTTGGCTAGACCCCTATTCCTATTCATCCAGTGATGGCTATCATTTAATTACCTCTTTAAATGCCATTGGATCAGGTGAAATTTTTGGTAAGGGATTTAGAAATCGTGAAGTATATGTAGCTGAAAACCATACCGATTTCATTTTTACAGTTATCGGCGAGGAATGGGGCTTTATTGGCGCTAGTATTGTTATTTGTATTTTCTTCTTATTAATTTATCATTTAACAAAGACAACCCTATTATTGAAAGATCCCTTCTCGACCTATGTATGTGCTGGGATTATTGCTATGATTACCTTCCACGTTTTCGAAAATATTGGTATGACTATTCAATTATTACCTATCACAGGTATTCCACTTCCGTTCATTAGCTACGGAGGAAGTTCACTTATGGGGAATGCTTTAGCGATTGGGCTAGTCTTTAGTATGCGATTCCATTATCGAACGTATATGTTTACCACACATGATGAAGATGAATAACTATAGAAAAAGGGAAGTCTCGCGTATTGAGACCTCCCTTTTTCTATTGGAAACGAGTTAAGCTTGAACTTGCGGAGTTTGCGTTGGTGGTGTTAGCACTTTTAAAAGTTCTAGTCGAGACTTTGTTACAGTGGCTGTTACACCCAACTTAGATAAATTCGAAACAATCTTTTTCAAATCTACTTCTTTTGTCATACATTCCACCTCAATCTTTCCTCGATTTTATATAACGTTTTATTTACGAAAAAGTTTCATTTTTCTACGAGTATGATGTCTGACAAATTTATCATACCATTTAACTTACCTTTAAAATTTTTCAATTTTGTTACATTGTAAATTTTTCACATCATCAAACTTTTCCATCAAACATATTTAAATTACCCAAAATGGCTACATTTTATTCAAAAATCAGAACATAGATTTAAAAAATCTAAAATGCTTCATTTCTTTCTTTACTAAATTGTTCCACTTTATTCAAGCTTCCCCTCCCCTATTGTTGTAATCGCAAGAACAAGAGAGGTAGAATATACATATTGAAATATCGTATGAAAGCAGGGAACTGTATGAAAAAGGCTATTTTACTATTGATGTCTGTTCAATTCCTCGTTTATCTAGGGTTCGGCATTATTATTCCCGTCTTACCAGAGGTAATTGTGCAGCAAAATTGGCATGATCTCCACGTAGGTGGTTTATTGACCGTTTATTCACTTGCAAGTTTTTTCACAGCACCGTTTTGGGGGATGCTATCTGATAAGGTAGGACGAAAACAACTAATCCTTACTGGTCTAATTGGCTTTAGCCTTAGTTTTGTTATTTTTTCACTATTTATAGATAACCTAGCTATATTGTATGTTTCACGTATTATTGGTGGTTTATTTTCAGGAGCATTATATACAGCAGTAACAGGATTTATCGCCGATATATCTAGTGAAGAGGATCGCAATAAGTATATGGGCTTTATGGGCATGTCCATTGGTCTTGGGTTTATTTTTGGTCCAGCAATCGGGGGAATGCTAGGCCATTATAGCTTGCAGTTACCGTTTACTGCATCAGCATCATTAATTGCACTATTATTTATTTATGCAAGTTTCGTCCTAAAAGAACCTAAAAAACGAAAAGATTCAAATAAACGTGCTATAGTGCCAAAGGGTGCTGCAACAATGTTACAATTCCGTGTGCGCTATCTATTTATGTTTTCTTTTTTAGTAACTTTTATGCTAGCTGGCGTAGAGGCTACATTTCAGCTATTTCAAATCGAAAAAATTCACATTACACCATTACAAATTGGTTACTTGTTCATGTTTAGTGGATTTGTCGATGCTGCTATTCAAGGAGGGGTCGTTCGACGCATAAAAAATGGCAGTGAAACGACATGGTTAATCGGTGCACAAATTGTAACTGCTATCGGCATGCTTTTATTTACATTGACAGCTAATCTTTTTATCGCTGGGCTTGCCCTTTGTGTCTTTACAGCAGGTAATGCACTTGCAAGAACATGTGTTGTATCACTCTCCTCTAAAGAATCTGGAGGACAATATGGAACTGCCGCTGGACTGTCCTATTCAATGGATAACTTAGGACGTATTCTTGGTCCACTCTTTTTTACATGGTTATTTACCGTACAAGCAAGTCTTGGTTATTATATTTCGGCTGCAATAGCCATTTTTTCTATAAGCCTAATCTTTATATATAAGGCATCCCGTAAATCATTACGTCTTCCGTAAAATATAGTAGGTTGCATTTTATAAATTTCTAACTATTAGAGAATTACTAATTAAACCATGCGGATTATTCCTATATATCAAAGGGATAATCCTTTTCCATGCTATCTAGCCATTTCATATCTTCTTTCCGCATTTGAAGTAGGCTATACTAAGTATGTTATTAACAATACAAAGGCAGGTGTAGAAATGAGCATTTTTACAGATATAGAATATTTAGTTCCTTTAACTTTGTTTTTTAATATTTTATTAGCCATGACCATCATTTTCTTAGAACGTAAAGATGCTACCTCTACATGGGCATGGATCCTCGTGTTATTTTTCCTGCCATTAGCTGGATTTATTTTGTACTTATTACTTGGAAGACAATTACGAAGAAAGCACCTATTCCGTTGGGAAGGACGCAAGGATATTGGGATTGATAATCTGATTACCTATCAGATGGAAGCGATTCGTGATGAAACGTTTGAGTTTCGTATTGCGAATGCAGAAAATTATCAAGAGATGATTTATATGCACCTCAGAACAAACAATGCGGTCTTAACACAGGACAACCATCTGGATATTTTTGATGATGGTGCCGATAAGTTTGAGCAGCTCCTTAAAGACATTGAAGCAGCTAAAGATCACATTCACATCCAGTATTATATTTTTAGACTTGATGACTTAGGTACACGTATCGTCAATGCATTGATAAAAAAAGCAAAGCAAGGTGTTAAGGTGCGTCTTCTCTATGATGAAATGGGATCACGTAATGTTAAAAGACGCCATTTTAAAGAGTTGCTGCATGCTGGTGGTGAAGTAGAAGTTTTCTTCCCATCCATTTTGCCACTTCTTAACCCTCGTTTAAATTTTAGAAATCACCGAAAAATCGTTGTCATTGATGGTCGAATTGGCTATATTGGTGGTTTTAACGTCGGTGACGAGTATTTAGGTTTACAAAAAAAGTTTGGTTATTGGCGAGATACACACTTACGTATTGAGGGTAGTGCCGTACATCCTTTGCAAACACGCTTTTTACTCGACTGGAACCAAGCTAGTGCACAACAAAAAATGGGGTACTCTGATCGTTACTTCCCTGCCATCCCGAAAAAAGGTGATGTGGGTTTACAGATTGTTTCAAGTGGACCAGACTCAGACTGGGAGCAAATAAAAATCGGTTACTTAAAGCTTATTAATATGGCTCAAAAATATATTTATATTCAAACACCATATTTCATCCCAGATGTTAGTTTTTTAGACGCCATTAAAATTGCCACCTTGTCAGGCATCGATGTACGCATAATGATTCCTAATAAGCCTGATCACATGTTTGTATATTGGGCTACTTATTCTTATGTGGGTCAATTATTACGTGCTGGAGCCAAAGTCTACATCTATGAAAAGGGCTTTATCCATGCTAAAGCTATTATTATTGATGACGAGGCTTCCTCTGTCGGAACAGCGAATATTGATGTACGAAGTTTTAGTCTAAATTTTGAAGTCAATGCCTTCATATATGATGCAAATATATCGCACCAATTGGCAGAACTGTTTGAGAAGGATATTTTTGATTGTACGGAATTAACATGGGAAATGTATAAAAACCGTTCAACACTGATTAAATTTAAAGAATCTATTTCCCGTCTATTAACACCCATTTTATAAAAATAAAAAGGAAGAGAGCCTGTTCACAGAATGGCTTCTCTTCCTTTTATTATTTTACGCCTAAATATTCTTCCAACGTAATGTTTTTCTTTGTTATCTCTTTTGCAATCTCTTTGCCCACATAACGATAGTGCCATGACTCATACATATAACCTGTTATCGCTTCTTTGTTTTGAGGGAAACGCAAAATAAAGCCATACTCCTGTGCATGTGCAAATAGCCATTGCCCTGCTGGAGTTTCCCCAAACTCTTCTGTCAGCCACACATCTTCTTTTCCACGCTCTCCTATATCAAACGCTAAGCCTGTTTGATGTTCTGAGTAGCCAGGACGAGCACTATATCGATCTGCCGCTGCCTGTCCATCACGTTTAACATAGTTATCATAAAGGGTTGTTTGATATTCAAAAGATCGGTAGCCACTAAATGCAACTAAATCAAATCCTTGCTGCTTGGCAGCTGCTAACATTTGATTTAACGCTTCTCGTGCTTCTGGATTTTCTTCAGGTGCAAAGGTAGATGGAAGCGGATAAATTTTATTAGCTAACAGAATTCCATTGATATAGGTTGGTTCCGTAGGTAATGTTTGATTTGGGAGATATCCATTTTCGTCTGGTTGTTGCTCTGGCTTTGCAGGAGTTTCAGTATTGTCTGGTTTCTCTGTTACAGTAGAATCTTGTTCAGTTGTTTTGTTTGTTTCTGTTGTTTTTGGCTGCTCATCAGATGCACTATTTACTTGATTATTTTTATAGTTATAGACTACAAAAATTGCTACAATTAACGCGATAGATATGAAAGCACCAACGATAAGCGGAAGACGATTGTTTTTCACTCTTTATACCCCTTTTAAAATATCAGGTATCTAAAAGGATATTTAAAGCATTTCACCTTGAAAATACCTATTTTATTGTATTACTAGTTATAATCTTATTTTAGCACTGTTCACATTTTCAGGTGTAAATTTCCCACGTAAATATTCAATTAATCTGTTAGAACGATGACAAATACTACTATAGATGCAATTGCGAAAAAAATTGCCATATACTGCATCCATTTTGCTTCTTTTACATAACCTTGCTCTTTAAAGCTTTTTGCTCTAAACCCATTTGATAAGGCAAACATGATCGTCATTGCAAGTACAGCAAAATTAAATTTCCCCATAATAATAAATACAAGTGCTGCAATACTAAAAATTGCGACAAGAATAGATGATAGCCATTTTTTGTTCATCTTGCTGTCCTCCTAAAAAAATCGAGGCAGCAAAGGCGCCTCGACATCAATCAATTTATTTTTTTGCTTTCTCAGGATGTTCCGAATAATATTTACGCCCAATATATGTTTGAATAATCAACAATGCACCACTGACAGACCAATACAAAGGCAGTGCTGCCATAGAAGACATGGAGATAAAGACAATCATAATTGGTGAAATATAAATAAACATTTTCATCTGCGCTTTTTGTTGCTCTGGTACCGTCCATAAAGATACACGAGCCTGGATTAGGTAAACAATCCCAGCAACAATAGTCATCACGATATCAGGTGAACCTAAGCTAAACCATAAAAACTCATGGGATTTAACATCGGCAGAATACAAGATCGAGAAATACAGACCCATAATAATCGGCATTTGAATTAACATCGGTAAACAACCCATATTAAGTGGATTAATGCCATGCTTTTGATATAGAGCCATCATTTCTTGTTGATATTGCGTTTGCTCTTCTTTTGTCTTAGCTTCCTTCATTTTTTTCTGAACGGCTTCCATTTCAGGTTTAAAAGCATCCATCTTCGTTTTCATTAATTGCTGTTGACGATAGTTTTTTAGCATAATCGGCATTAATACTAAACGAATTAGAACAGTAATCGCAATGATTGCTAAACCATAGCTCCCTGAAAAGATATCATTCCCGAAAAACTCCAATAAAAATTCCATAGGTTTTACAAAGATACTATAGAAAAAACCTTCTTTGTTTTGCACAGCTTGACAGCCACTAAGAACAAAAACGGCAATACCAAGCATTGAAAATAGCTTCAAATTTTTCATTTTTCCACCTACTATTATTTATCAACTACTGTGAAGTATACCTTATAGGGTCTCTCTTTATCAAATAGCAAGTGCTACTTATTCCTTAAGCTGGTTCCTCAGATGATTCATCAAAAAAGATGCGAGCTTTAGCAACGCTAATATGTTCGCACCTTCTCATTTTCTATGCTCAAAATCTACACATTTTGTAATTCAGCTTCTGCCATTTCAAAACGATAAAATTCATGATGAAGCTCGTCTCTAAAATGTTTTGGCGTAACTCCAGTATATTTTTTGAAAATACGAGTAAAATAACTTTGATTACAGAAATGGAATTGATCTGAGATAGAAGTAATACTTTTGTTTGTATGTCGTAAGTAGTATTGTGATTCTTCTACACGTCTAACATTTAAATACTCAACCAATGTAATGCCCACATGTTCTCTAAAAATACGTGATAAGTGACTAGTACTTATATGAAAGTTATTTGCTATACTTTCAACAGTTAAATCATTTTCAAGCTCGTCATTTATATACATTATCACTTTGTTAACAGTTTGATGTCGGAAAGTCGGTTGTTTGCGATCTGCAATAAAGTAAACAAAGAAATCAATTAAATCATCAGCAAATTGTAAAAACTCTGCGTCTTTCATTTGATTTTCTATCATATCGTTACACGCAATATTGAAAGCAAATGCTTTTTTCGAAGGTACTTGATTGTCCAGCAATTTACGAGCAACAATTGATGACAAAACAGAAAAATAACTTCGAACGATTTTAATGACCTGTTTGCCAAAACGAATTGAGAGAATATCAATTAACTCATGCAAAGATTTTTTCGCTTTTGCAGATTCTAAATGGTAAATTTCAAAAATTAATTTCGACTCAATATTAAAAAATTCTTCGACACCGATATATTGATTAATATTATCGATTTCTTGGAAGTATCTTTTGGATATCGTTTCTGACATAGAATGTTGATGTAGTTGCATAATCTTCCCCATCTTTCCTCAGAGTGCACGAATTGCATGACAATATTTGACACCAATCCCGACGAATTAAAAATAAGAAAATAGTATTTACTTATTCAATATAAGAACTGAGTCCTATTTCACAAATTTTATTAACAAATAAATCAAAAATAACCCTACTAAAACACCAGATATAAAAAAAATAGACTATACAGTGAATTTTACCATATTCTGCGATTTCCTTTCAACCACATTTTAATTGCTACTCTAGTTCTAATTTATCACATATGCATAGTAGAAACCTCGTAAACTTATTCCTAACAATTAAATTTTACCATATACATATCAAAATAAATTAGTCATTTTATAAATTTATTTACAAATTATACAAAACAACTTACATCATTCTAATGGATCATTCGACATTTTTCTATTTTATTCCTAAATCTTCTCTATATAATTTATATGAATATGTAGTAAAATAGATGATAATACTATTTTTAAAAGTTTAGACGAGGTGTTTAAAGTGGATCCAAAACAAATAGAAGAGATCATGGAAATTATTAAGGAATTCTTCCCTGAAAATACGTCCATCGCTATCTCTGATACAAATGAATATTTGTATTACCAACCAAGCAAGAAAGTTGATTTAAAAATTAAACCTGGTGACCCTATCAAAGAAGGTTCAGCCGCACACAAAGCATTAAGCTATGGTCAAAAAATCAGCTCTTATATCGAACCTGATGTATTCGGTGTCGCTTATTATGGCATGAGTATTCCTTTAATGGAGGAAGGCGAAACAAAAGGAGCTATTACTGCTATCTTCCCGCAAAAACCATCAGCATTCTTAACTAACTACATTACAATCAAAATTGATGATTGCTGGTACCCAATCAAACATGATCAAGTTATTTATTTAGAAACACAACTCCGTAAAACATTTGTTAAAACAATGACACGTGAAGGTTATCACCGTTTAAACTTAAGTGATCTAGAGCTATTTTTAGCACCTGACTCATTTATTCGTTGTCACCGCTCTTATATCGTTAACATTGACTACATCGATGAAATTCAACCAGATTCACACTCAACGTTTTTATTAATTATGAAAGATGGTACACGTATTCCTGTTAGCCAACGCTATGCAAGCTATTTCCGTCGTTCTTTAGGTTTCTAATTTGTATGAACAGCGAGCAATTTTTATAATTGCTCGCTGTTCTTTTTTGCGCACAAATCCGCCTCATTTACCTCAACATTTAACTATTTTTGCACTATTTTTAATATAGAAAACAACTAAATTTATACAGCTCTACAATAAAACGTTTTCTCTGTCGAAAAATCATCTTAATGCTCGATTTTCCTTTTTTTACTCAATTTAATGCTAATTCTAAAGTTTTTGTGACAATTTGGTGATAGTATTATTCAAATGGTTGGAGTCATACTACAACTGAATAAACAGAAAATTCTTAAATGTTTTTTCTAGTTTTGTAATCGGTTTCCATCAAAATTATTTAGGGGAGGATTTTTTTATGGATGCAAATGTTCAAAAACGCCTAGGTTTAAAAGAACTTGAGAGTAAAATTGTAACTGCTGAAGAAGCAGCAGCACTTATTTCTAATGGTGATGTAGTTGGGATGAGTGGTTTTACTCGTGCTGGGGATGCAAAAGTTGTTCCAATGGCATTAGTTGAGCGCGCAAAAAATGAAGAATTCAAAATTGATGTATATACAGGTGCATCATTAGGACCAGAAGTAGATAAGTACTTAGCAGAAGCTGGTGCCATTCGTAAACGTGGACCATTCCAGGGTGATGCGGGTATCCGTAATTTAATTAATTCTGGGGATATCTTATATGTAGATGCTCATCTTTCTCATAATGCTGAGCTAGTGCGCCAAGGAATTATCGGACCAATCAAGTATTTAATTCTTGAAGCGGTTGCTATTACTGAAGATGGTTTAATCATTCCAACAAACTCTGTAGGTAACTCACCTATCTTTGCAGAATATGCAGAAAATATTATTATCGAGTTAAATATCTCTCATCCAGAAGCTTTAATCGGTATCCATGATATTTATGTACCTGGAGAACAAGGTAAACGTGAAGCTATTCCAATGACAGATGCTATGCAACGCCTTGGTGATATTGGTATCAAAGTAGATCCAGCTAAAATTAAAGCAATTGTTATTTCTGAAGAGCCAGATGCTCCTTCATTAATCGTACCTCCAGATGAAGAAACACAAACGATGGCAAACATTTTATTAGACTTCTTCCGTGATGAAATTAAAGCGGGTCGTTTAACAAATCAATTAATGCCATTGCAATCTGGTGTAGGTTCTGTAGCAAACGCTGTACTTGATGGCTTTGCAGATTCAGAATTTGAAGATTTAATTGTTGCATCTGAAGTACTTCAAGATGCTGTATTTAACTTAATCGATGCTGGTAAAGTTAAATTCGCTGCTGCAACTTCAATCACACTTACTGAAGAATTACAGCAAAAAGTTTATGGTAATTTAGAAAAGTATGCTGATAAAATTTGCTTACGTCCACAAGAAATTTCTAACCACCCTGAGCTTATCCGTCGTTTGGGTCTAATCTCAATCAACACAGCTCTTGAGTTAGATATCTATGGTAACGTTAATTCGACGCATGTTTCTGGTACTCGTATGATGAACGGTATCGGTGGTTCAGGTGACTTCGCACGTAACGCACGCCTTGGTATTTTTGTTACAAAATCATACGCAAAAGGTGGAGCAATTTCTTCTATCGTGCCAATGGTATCTCACGTTGACCATACAGAGCATGACGTTGATGTTATCGTTACAGAACAAGGTATTGCTGACTTACGTGGTCTTGCACCAAAAGAACGTGTACCTTTAATTATTGAAAACTGTGCACACCCAGATTACAAAGAACAATTATGGGATTACTATAACCGTGCAGTTGAAGCAACTGGCAACCACCAAACTCCTCATCTGTTAGAGGAAGCACTTTCTTGGCATGTAAATCTTGCTAAAAACAAAACAATGAAAAAAGAAGTTGCAAAAGCTTAATTATTAAATTCTCTACGTCTAATAAGTTAATACTTATTAGACGTTTTTTATACGTGAAAGCAAAAAACAAGTGAGAAGTATTATCGATTGGAAGATGCTATAATAGGACTATATTAATCTTATTGACTATAATGTTCTATTTCATCGGAGGAACCATGAAGAAATTTATCTATGCTATTATTTTCTTTTCGTTTTTCGACCTTTTTACCCAGCTTCCTGTTATGAGTACTTATGCTGAGTCTTTAGGTGCATCGGCATTCCTCACTGGTCTTGCAGTGGGCATGTATTCGCTTTCCAATACATTCGGTAATATCATTTCTGGCTTCTTAACGGATCGCAAAGGACCTTTCATCATACTCATAATAGGTCTTCTAACAACAGGTCTATCATTAACATTTTATAATTTAGTAGAAGAGCCCATTGCTCTATTAATTGTACGTTTTATCCATGGCCTTGTTGCAGGCTTCATTGTTCCTGCTGCCTTTACATTTCTAGCGAACGCTACAGAGCAGGAAAAAAGAGGTAAGGGCAGTGCTATTTCTGGCGCCTTTGTTGGTATTGCAGCCATTATAGGCCCTGCATTTAGTGGCATTTTAGCTAGCCGGACAAGTGTACCATTTGTTTTCAATATCACAGCAAGCTTTATGCTTCTGCTAGGTATCCTTGCGTTCTTTATATTGAAAGCAAATCAAGTAAAAAAAGAGAAGGCTAAACCAAGTAATTATATTCCGATCAGTGTCTTTTTTAATAATACAGGAACATTAAAAGCCTTTTTAGGAGCCTTTTTCTTAATGTTTTCTCAAGGGGTTATTGCGTATCTACTCCCTCTTAAAGTATATTCCTTAGGCTTCGACTCTCGTTTAAGCGGCACTTTAATGAGTACATTTGGTATTATTGCAGTTCTTGTTTTCCTATTACCTACTAATCGTATTTTTGATAAGGTTAATCCACTCAAAACATTGTCTTTTGGTATAGGTTTAATGGGAATAAGCCAGCTATTAATTAGCCAAGCAAATTCTAGCTCTTTACTCTATACAGCAATGGCTTGCTATGGGATCGGATTCGGTTTCCTATTCCCTTCAGTAAATTCGCTGCTAATTGACTCTACAACTGCTGAAGTACGAGGAAAAGCTTACGGTTATTTCTACGCGTTTTTCTCTCTAGGAGTAGTTATAGGCTCTTCTTTATTAGGTTGGCTATCACTTGGTACTGTCAGTGGCTTTGCATTTACTGGCTTTGTATTATTGCTCTTTGCAGGCGCAATTCTTATCCCACACAAAAGACCTTCTCATGCTTAGATGAGAAGGTTTTTTGTTTACTTTTCCTTTTCTTGAATTTCTTCATTATAGAAATGAACACCAGTATGTCCTCCACCTTCAGCTACCATTTCATTCGAGGCAATTTTAGTTGGTGAAGTACCAGCCTCTGTTGCTACCTCTGTAGCTACACGTTCTGCAATATTGTCATGCATATCAGGACCTGTAGTAAGATACGACTCTAATTTTGCTTTCATACTATTAAACATTGTTAGTGCTTTATCACGATTCTCTTTTTTACTGAAATAAGATGCTGCTAGTCCTGCTAATCCTGCAACGACAACACCTGTTCCTTTTCGTTTTGCCATAGTTTATAACCTCCTAAAAATATAGAAACTAGCTCTGTAGTATAGTTTTTCCCTATTCTTAAAAGAATAAACATTATTTTTTTATACCCTCTAGCATATATATTAATGTATGGATAAATACTTGCCCTTTTATCTAGTAAAAACTCCGTCAATCCATTGTAGTTCGTCTAGTTTTTAATGCAGACAATCTCACTCTATTTCCTATTAAAGCCCAGTTATCGTACCCTTATTTTTAGCATTCGTCAAAATTTTGTAACTATTTATGATTATAAAAGGCAAGTAAAGGGAATTAATGAATTAATACTAAAATAGGAGAGTGGTTAAAATGAAAGATTTCGATTTAGCATATGATTGGATAGATATGGCTTCATTAATTGGCGGGGCTGGCTTCTTAACAGTACTAATTTATAGTGTCATTCTATTATAAGGAGCTATTTACATGATTTGCTCTAGCAATTAAAAGGCAATCCGCTTAATTAAAAGCAGATTGCCTTATTTTTTATTGTTTTACATCATTGTATGCATCTGACTTTTCAAATGCTGCCACCACATAGGAACAAACGGCCTTCATTTTATAACCATTTTCGCGTGCATACGATGCTGCTTGATCGAGTAATTGTTTGGCCACACCTTGACCACGGAGCTTATCAGATACATATGTGTGATCCATTACCATTACTGAGCCATTTTGCTGCCAAGTAATTTCTGCTAGTTTTTCCCCTGCTTGCTCATTCAAAAATGCAAACTTATTTTCTGCTAATTGTTGTAATTGGAATTCCATTTCTCACCACTCCTTTTATTCATAGTACCATAGCTTTTTATATTTTCACAAAATTTGTGTACGCTTCTTTTATCAAATCAGCGAAGCTATGTCCAGATATTCGGTTAGCTTTCCTATGTCGAAAACATCACACTTCAAAATCTTTCACTTGTTGCATCAAAAAAAATCTGTACACCTTCTCTAGCAAAGTGAGAAGGTATAACAGATTCCTTTCTATCAACTATAAATTTAGTTAAACCATGAAGAAATAGTATCTTTTAAATTAGCAAAAAAGCTTTTTACGCTTTCCCAGAAACCTTTATCTTCCATAAGTGAGCCGAATTTTTCTTGGATTGTATTACTGATATCATTTAATTGATCAGACCATTTACTAAAATCAATGTCCAACTTGCTTATTTTATCCATTAGATCCACTAGCAATTGACGGTCCTTTTCACTTAAATTAATTTCAAGCTTACTTAATTGCTCTTCTACAATTTTCTCCACATCTTCACGTGTTGCTGGCTTTAGCTCTGCAATTTGCTTTTTAATTTCTGTCAGTAATTCCGCAACCTTTGCATCGTCTACCCCTGCAGATTCTGCAATGGATGTTGCTACTGATAATTCTTCGTTTGCTACATCTGTACGATCAATATCCAGTGTTTCCCCTGTAGTGACCTCATATGCCTTGTAAATACCTACTAATGCTGAATGCCCTGTAACGGCTTTCGGTGCAGCTACTTGTACGGATGCATCCTGAATTCCTGCTGTTAACATCGCATTTGCGTACATCTCTGAAGTTACCTGCGTTATATTTGATGGTGTGACAATTTGTATTACTAGACCCTCTCCTGCTTCTCTGCGTGTAATCTTTGCAGAAGAGTACATACGTGAGCTTGAATTACTATCTTTAATGTATTTTACTAGATCCTCACCAGACACAGTAATTTCTTCAATTTCAGGTTCTTCGCTTACTTTTAATGATTTTTTTACAGACTCTTTTTCAGCCTCAGATAAATTTGCTCCATACACGACGATCGGTACGCCTAGTTTTTCATCAATTGCTTTTGGAGGCGTATTGTCAGATGCAAATCCTGTTGCTGGTGCCATCACTCCAAATACTAACATTGTAGCAGTTAGTATTTTAATCCATGTTTTTTTCAAATCGTGTGACCCCTTTCGCTAAAACTTCATAATTAGCAAGTATAATGTATGCCACTATACAATAATTAGTACGAAAAAAAGACGAGAAGGTTTCAAGGATGTCTCTCGTCACTTTTCCTGTTGTAAATGTTTTGCTAGCTAGTCAAACAAACCATCCTTTAAATTTCTTCAGTCCAACCGTCCTGTTGTTTCACTTTACCAGCTTTCATTAACGTTCCTAAGGCACGTTTAAATGCCCCTTTACTCATATTAAACATTTCTTGAATCTCTTCAGGAGACGATTTATCACCAAATGGCATTTTACCGCCCACATCCTGTATATACTTTAATATTTGTTGCGCATCATTTGAAAGACGCTCATGTTTTCTTGGTAAAAGTGAGCCATTCATGGAACCATCGTCTTTTACATCAATAATACGTACAACTACATCTTGTCCTAATCGAGGCTCATTATTTCGCTCAGACTCATGCACAAAAATACGGTAAGGAACCTCTACACCTAGCAAAAATGTCCCGATCGGTAACAAACGATATGGGCGTGCTTGGATATTCTTATTGTGCATATCTTCAAATGCACCTTCATATAGCTCCGAAATTTTTTCCTCTGTGGCTAAACGACCAAATAAATCACCGTTACGATCTGTACGTAGTGTCATAAATAAATGATCGCCTGGTTCTGGCCATACCTCTTTTAATGCAGGTAAATCTTCTGCTCTTACTAATACTTCACGAGATGTACCAATATCCACAAAAGCACCTTCACGTTCCACTACTTTCAAGACACGTGCCCAGCCGTATTCACCTTGTGTAAAAGCTGGAATAGCCGTTGTTGCAGCCAAATCTCCACGACGGTCTGCAAATAAAAATACTTCAAGGCGGTCACCTACTGTTAGTGGCTCTGTTACCTCTGAAGCATTTAAAGGTAGTTCTTCAACTCCATTTGTTAAAATCCATTTTGATGCTTGTTGTTCTAATACCGTTAATGTAACGACTTCACCTGATTTTAATGCGTTCATATTGTCTCCCTTTCCTTCACACCATCATTTTAAAGATTGTGCTGTGTCTTAGATGCCTCTAATTTTTTCACGATGTCTGGATTTTCTTCCATTACTTGCACAAGATCTGCAATACGATCGATTGAATTCCAACTTAAATGATGTTCAATTCCCTCTACATCATCATAAATACGTTCTTCATCCACACCAATCATTCGTAAAAACTGCTCGAGCAATTCATGACGCTGCACAAGACGCTTTCCGAGCTTATCCCCTTTAGGCGTCAATGTCAGTCCACGGTACTTTTCATAAACTAAATAACCATCTTTATCTAATTTTTGAACCATTTTTGTAACAGAAGAAGGAAGAACAGATAATGCTTCAGCAATGTCAGACACTCTCGCATATCCCTTGTTGGCAATTAATAAATATATTTGTTCGATATGGTCCTCCATACTAGGTGTTGGCATATCCTTTTCCCTCTCTTTCCTTTTCTTACTCTCTAGTTTACTACAAGCTTGGCTTAAAAGTTAACTGAAAATACATTGCCTAGAAAAACACTTCCTATACAACTTAAATAGAGCCTCTTCTATTAAGAAGTAGGCTCTATTTTGTGTCGAGGATACTTATTTACCACATGTAACGCATGAATAATCTCTTTATTAATACGCTCAATGTTTCCAGGAGTATTCATTTCTTTAAATGCCTCATCTCTAGCTTCCATAGATGTAACATACTTACTTGGCAATGCATTTAGTGTAAGTGCCACCGTGTCTAATTCACAGATTTCGCATTTACAAAATGTTTGATATTCTGGTCCTCGTAGTAAAAAGCTTACTAAACCACGCACAATTTCTTCTGTAACATTTACTAAAATAGGATCTGACATATTCAAACTTTCGCCTCATTTATATTTAATTGTTACATTACTCCTGAAACTATAATAGCCTTAAAAAAAGTCTTTTTCAAGAATCACAAGTAGCATCTATTCACATAAAATCCCTTGTGTCAAAGCAAGATTAATTTCCTACCTTTTCAGATTGTTCTACACCTTACTTACTACTTTTTTGCTCTAATTAGTCTTAATGAATTAAACACAACTAATAGTGTCGCACCCATATCGGCAAAAATTGCTATCCATAATGTTAACCAACCAGGTATGACAAGTAGCAATGCAATTAATTTTAAAACTAGGGCAAATATAATATTCTCTTTAATGATACGTAATGTTTTTCTGCTCAATCCAATAGTGTAAGGAAGCTTTGTTAAATCATCACCCATTAAGGCAATATCTGCTGTCTCAAGAGCTGCATCTGTTCCTGCTCCACCCATGGCAATTCCTACATTTGCAGTGGCCAATGCTGGTGCATCGTTTACACCATCTCCAACCATTGCTACAGCACCAAATTGTTTACGTAAATCCTTAATCGCCTTTAATTTTTCTTCTGGTAACAAGCCAGCGCGCACATCTGTCATCTTTAATGAAGTAGCAATGGCTTGCGCAGTAGGCTCTGCATCGCCTGTTAACATCACCATATGCTTTACTTTTAAGGCATTTAATTTGTTCAATACATCCTTGCTTTCATGACGTAATTGATCAGCAATTGCAACCAGTCCAATAAGTTGATTATTCGAAACAGCTGCTACTACTGTTTTACCCTGTTCTTGCAGATTCTTAACCTGACTTTCTATGTTTTGATCTACAGAAGTTAATGAAGTAGCCCATTTCATGCTACCTACATAAATAATCTGATTATCAACGGTAGCATAGGCACCTTTTCCTGTTACTGATTGGAAATTTGTTGGTATTAGCTCAGATAATTTTTTATCGTGTAATCTATTTAAAATTGCTTTAGCTAAAGGGTGCTGTGACTGTTTTTCTACCGCTGCCACTAGTTGTAACACATAGTCCTCTGACCAGTTTTCAGTCGTTACGATATCTGTTACTGCTGGCTGCCCCTTCGTTAATGTTCCTGTTTTGTCAAAGGCAACAGCTTCAATATGTCCTAGCTGCTCTAAATGAACACCACCTTTGATCAGTACACCTTGCCTTGCTGCATTACCAATGGCTGTAACAATGGCGACGGGCGTAGAGACGACCAGTGCGCAAGGACATCCTACTACTAAAACAGCTAGCCCTTGGTAAATCCAATGCTGCCAATCACCTACTATTAAAGGTGGAATTACAGCTACTAAAAAAGCAATAACCATAATCGCTGGTGTATAATACTTTGCAAAGCGATCTACAAATTGCTGAGAAGGTGCCTTTTCTGCTTGTGCTTCTTCCACTAGATGAATTATTTTAGCGATAGTAGTATCTTCTACACGCTTTGTCACACGTACTTCAAGAGCACCCTCTTCATTTAAAGTCCCAGCAAATACTTCATCATTTACTGTTTTATTTACGGGAATCGACTCACCTGTAATAGCTGCCTGATTGACTGCAGACAACCCACTAATGACTATGCCATCCATCGCAATCTTTTGCCCAGGCTTTACAATCAAAATATCTCCTATTTCTATATCCTCAGTAGGTAACTCAACCTCATGGTAGTGTTCACCGTGGGCTCTTTTGATAATCGCTGTTGGTGGAGCGATATCCATTAATTGACGAATAGATTGACGTGCCTTATCCATTGAATACGCTTCAAGTGCCTCACTCACAGCAAATAAAAATACGACCACTGCCGCTTCTTCCCATTCACCGATAATAGCAGCTCCAATGATGGCGATTGTCATAAGCGTCTTCATATCAAATTCAAAGCGAACTAAATTACGGAAGCCTATTTTAAAAATACCCACTCCACCCACAAGGATAGCTATAATGAACATGGAAATCGGTAGCGGGCTCGATTCCCCATTCATACCCGCAAATAGATAACCTAGAATGACAAAAAGCAATGAAATTCCTGCTAAAACGTTTTCCTTTTTACGATAAAAAGGTGTAGTATTTTCAAGTGCTTTTGCTGCCGATTGTGTAACCTTAATGCCATCAAAGGCACCTGCTTCTTCAATTTGGTCTACACTAATAGCACCGATTACTGTAATTTTAGAAGCACCAAAATTCACTTGTGCATCCTGTACTTCTGGTATAGCCTTTACGTTTTTCTCAAACTTTGCAGCACAACTAGCGCAAGATAAATTTTGCAATCTGTATTCTTGTTTAATTGGCGTCGTTGCCATTCGCAATCCCCTCTTTCGCATGTTCGTAGGCAATTGTTACAATTTGATATACATGCTCATCCGCTAAAGAGTAATACATTTGCTTACCTTTGCGGTGTGATCTCGCTAAATTATTATCTTTCAAATATCGTAAATGATGGGATGCTGTAGCAACTGAAGAACCAATAATAGTTGCAACATCACAAACACATAGTTCATCTTCCACCGTTAAAGCATAGGCAATTTTAAGTCTAGTTTCATCAGATAACGCTTTTAAAAATTTGGCTACACCTGATAAATCAGGCATTTGTTGTTTCACCTTTGTGACTGCTTCTTCATGTACATGCGTCACCTCACATATTTCTTTCGGCATTTTTCTCACCTCATTCAAATATTCGTTTGATTGTTTTCAATGTAACATATTATTCCATCATATTCAAACGAATATTTGAATGTTAGGATGTATATCCTTCAATAAAAAAAGTTAGCGCACTTTCTGTACGCTAACTCTTTTATTACTTCGCTATTAATTGTAATGTTTTCCCTTTTATCTCTTCCTGTTTAATAAATGTTTGATGGTAATCACCATTTGCCCAATCCAGCACCTGATCTTGATACCAATCAGATTTTACATGACCACTTTGACCAGGACCAACAATATGATAGGCTGAGCTTAAATCACCTACATCCACCACAAAACGCCAAGATGCACCGTGATCTACATTACCAGCTAAATCATTATCTGCTGCTTGTACGGTAACTTTTGATCCACCAATAGGAACCTTTTTAGCATTAAAATAGGCTGCAAGAATAGGCGATGCACTTCCTAGTGTATGGTCAAAAGTAAGCTGATGGTAATCACCCCATTGCCATTTCGAGGAATTTTTTCCGAATTGATCTTCTAATTGTGCAATTGTTAGCTCAAATGCCTTGTATATGGTTTCATCAATGCCACCCTGCTCCTCAATCCAAATGCTTTTCTCTCCTGAATAGGCTGTACGTAAGAGCTGGTCTGTAATATTAAACTTCCCATACATGATGCCATACATATCTTCAGGCATTTGATCTTTAAACAAAACTTCCTGTAGCTTAATCATTAATGTATGGAACACAAGTGGTGCACCTGATTCCTTTGCGTCTACCATATCCCACTTCTCTAGCATGGCTATAATCTCGGCATACTTCCCATCCTGATCTTTTTCTTTTAAAGATGTTAATAAATCAGGCAGAAATTCTCTCGCATAGAGGTTGTGCTGATCCATTTGCAAAGCCATCATATCTTCTACTGTAATCGCATCATTTGCCTCTAACACTTCTTTAATTCTTTCGAAACGATAAGGTTGCGCCCAGAAATCAGTTATGTGATAAGGGTAGTCCTCTCCTATTACTTGGTTATTTGCCGTTGCAATAAAACCTTCTTTTGGATTTACTAGAGTTGGTAATTCATCCCATGGGATAAAGCCCTCCCAGCCATAGTCACTCGAATCACCTGGAACTGGTAATTGGCCCTCACCTTGCTTACGAATAGGTATTTGACCATTAGCTTTATAGGCAATCGTACCGTCTTTTGATGCAAATACAAAATTTTGTGCTGGCGCTTTAAAGTCTTCTAATGCTTTTTCGAAATCACCCCAAGTTTTTGCCTTATTAAAACCAAGCACTGCTCTTAGTTCAGCTGTCGGTTGTAGTGCTGTCCACTGCATCGAAAATTGTGCGGTTGGCTCTGTATCTTTAAAAGCTAAATCTGTCATTATAGGGCCGTGACGTGTAACAACGACTTCAAAATCTACCGTTTCTCCATCTTTTACCTTAATTGATTCGTCGCGTACCTCTGCTTGTTCCCACTTTCCATCGTATCGAAATTGTGTTGGATTATCTGGATTTGGTATTTCAATATATAAATCCTGTACATCTGGACCCACATTGGTTACCCCCCAAGCAATTTCATCATTATGGCCTAAAATAATACCTGGAATCCCTGCAAAGATAACGCCACTAACGTTTTGCTGTGGTGATTGCAGATGCATTTGATACCAAATAGAAGGGGTGCTTAACCCTAAATGTGGGTCATCTGCTAAAATAGGCGTTCCTGATTTCGTTTTATCACCTGAAACTACCCAGTTATTACTTCCGTTAAATTCGTTTGGTAACATTTCCGCACTGAATTGCCCAGCTACCGCTACAGGATTTTGGATATTGGCCTCGATAATCGCCGAAGCATTTTCTGGATATTTAATAAATAATTCTTTTGCCTTTTCTTCATCAAAATTCTGTAGTGCCCAATGACGAAAAGCTAACGTATTCCAATTTCCACCCAGATCATAGGCCATATATTTTCCAATGGTTAAGGAATCAACAACTGTCCACTCCTCAGGCTCATAGCCTAACAAAGCGAATTCATAGCTTAGTGTATTGCTTTCCTTTGCCTGTGCAATAAAAGCATTTACTCCTTCAGCATACCATTCAAGTACTTGTTTGCTTTCGTCATCATAGGCAGCTAATGACTTCTCTGCAGCATCTCGTAAGCTAAATGTACGGAAATGTTTGTCGGTATTAACCGTTGCTTCTCCAATAATTTCAGATAATCGACCACTTGCCTGCCTTCGTGCTAAGTCCATTTGAAATAGTCTATCCTGTGCTTGGACATAACCTTGTGCACGATACAAATCCGCATCTGTTTTGGCAAAAATATGCGGAACCCCTTTTTCATCTCTCGTGACTGTCACATCCTGATCCAGAATAGTAACAGCTAATTCACCATCAATCACCGGCTTAGATTTATTCATAAACCATGTAAATCCAATAAAAGCCACAAGAGCCAAAGCAGCTATTATCCCAGCTATGACAATGAGCCACTTTTTCCAATTAAACTTTCTCTTCCCCACTGAATAACCCCCTTTTTGCACTATATTCCCGTACTACCTTCCCAAACCCGCTTTGAAACGCAAAATTTTTTAGCGAAATTTCTTATTTTATGTATATAAAATTGTCTCTAAATACAAAATTTTATATTTATCCGCTATTAGAATAGTATAATCAATAGGAATTATGAAGGCTACTGAGTAATGTTAAAAATTCGTATGTTCATAGAGGTATAATGATTCTATAGAGTATATTTTCTTTTATCTTCTCTCGTGGAGCGGACTTATATGGTGGAAGCGGATTCCCATGTGATTGTAGCGTCTACTCCTCACTTTGAAGGTACCCCCTGGCATTGCCAAATCTCACATTTTTAAAAGTCACCTTATTAAGTTACAAATACAAAAAATCGTATTTCCATTTAGAAAATACGATTTAAGTACTAGCATTGTAATTGCAATTCAATTGGACAATGATCACTGCCCATAATGTGTGGGTGAATTGTTGCGCTTTCAATTTGTTCCTTCAATTGATTGGATACAACAAAATAATCGATACGCCAACCAATATTACGTTCACGCACTTTATTCATATAGGACCACCATGTGTAGTGGTCAGTTTCCTCGGGATGCTTGTATCTAAAAGAATCTACAAAACCGCTTTCCAATAACGCTGAAAATTTTGCTCTCTCTTCATATGTAAAGCCCGAATTTCCAATATTAGATTTTGCATTTTTTAAATCAATTTCCGTGTGTGCAACATTTAGATCACCACAATAAACCACTGGCTTCTGACTATTTAGTTCTTGTAAATAGCTAGCTAAACGATCCTCCCATTGTAAACGTAATGGTAACCGCGCTAAATCACGCTGTGCATTTGGAGTATAAACATTTACTAAATAGAAATTCTTATATTCTAATGTTATAATTCTGCCTTCATCCTGAGAATCTTCGGCGCCCACCCCATACTTAACAGACAATGGCGTGTGTTTCGTGAAAATTGCTGTTCCAGAATACCCTTTTTTCTGCGCGTAATTCCAATACTGCTCATAACCTTCGATAGAGAGCTCAACTTGTCCAGCCTGACATTTTGTTTCTTGGATACAAAAGAAATCTGCATCTATTTGATGAAAGAACTCTAAAAAGCCTTTACCTAGACATGCTCGTATCCCATTAACATTCCATGATATAAATTTCATTTTATCCACACTCCTAAAAAAACGCCCTTCGGCTTATGCGAAGGGCATCCTATTATAGATCGTCACCAACAATTTTGACTTCCGTCTCTAATTCAACGCCAAATTTTTCTTTCACTACACGTTGAACCATTTGGATTGTCTTAATATAGTCTGAAGCAGTAGCATTTCCTTTGTTGACAATAAATCCTGCATGCTTGGTAGAGACTTCAGCATCACCAACACCTTTACCTTGTAGGCCACTATCTTGAATAAGTTTTCCAGCAAAATAACCAGGTGGGCGTTTAAATACACTTCCAGCAGATGGATATTCTAAAGGCTGTTTTGATTCACGTTGGAAGGTTAAATCAGCTATCTTCGCATCAATTTCCTCCTGTACGCCAACTGCTAATTGAAATTCAGAGGACAGCACATAATAACCCTTTTTGGCAATAATGCTTTGTCGGTATCCTAGCTCAAGGTCTTCTTTACCTAGTATTAAAATGTCCCCTTCTTTTGTTAACACCTTCGATGAAACAATAATATCTTTAATCTCACCGCCATAGGCACCTGCGTTCATAGCCATTGCTCCGCCAATTGATCCAGGAATACCACATGCAAATTCAAAACCTGTTAAGGATGCTTGCGCTGATAGCTTTGATACATCTTTGATCAGTGCACCACTTTGAGCATACACATGCTCACCAGTAATACGAATCTCATCTAAGCGTGAAAATGTTACAACGATTCCTCTATGACCGCCATCTCGAACAACCATATTAGATCCGTTACCTAACATTAATAAAGGAATATTATTTATATATGCATAGCGAATAACGGATGCCGCCTCTTCTTCTGTTTCAGGAAGAACAAAAACATCTGCTTTGCCACCTAATTTTGTCATTGTGTATTGCTGTAATGATTCATTTAACTTAATATTGGCAGGATTAATACTTTTTGCTAAATCCATCGCCCATTGTTCTTTTGTCATGAGAGCTAATTCCTTTCTAACGTCCTTCTTACTCTACACCAGTATGGATTTACAACCCCAATTTGACAAGTAAAATGAAGGGTATTTTTATCTCATATTAAAAGACAGGTAGACCTGTGCAGAGATGATGAATATTATAAAGAAAATTGACAGTCATTCCAAGTGTCGTTTTTAGGACACTATTTCATTGTATTATCTAGTAAAATAATCCATTCACCTTAGAGCCAACTACTTGCCCATGTTTCGATATTGCGGATAGCACCTTCAAGTGCCTGACCTTTATCTGTTAATGAATACTCAACGCGTACCGGTACTTCTGAATATACTTTACGTTCAACAAGCCCCTCTTTTTCAAGCTCCTTTAAACGTTCTGATAATAAACGTCCACTGACAGGTAGTGCAGATTCGATTTCATTAAAGCGCTGTGGTCCATCTAGTAATTGATATAATATTAACCCTGTCCATCGTTTTCCGATTAAATCCATTGCTTTAGCTAAACGAGGACACAAAGTTGTCTCATTCATAATTTTTCACCTCTATGTAACTATTGTAACGATTAATGCACTAAATGTAAATTTGAAGTAACTTATTTACGTAAAATAATCTATTAACTTTTATATATTTAATTACAAATAGTAACTCACAATTTCAATGTTGGACATATCTAACAAGGGAACATAAAATGTCTTAGACTAAACGCTATCTTAATAAAATGCACATATTTCCAATAATATGCCTATTCGATTTTAAATATGTTCTGTTTCATGTTCACAGATTACACTTTTATAGAGGGAAATACTTCCACATTTATAAAAAACTCATTGAATATGCGATTTGTTTACTTTATCATTCGTTGTAGAATGCTGTTTTAGGAGGTTTTCAAATGAAAAAATATGCTATTGATTTCAGTCATTCAACGATCGGGTTTTCCGTAAGACATATGATGATTTCTCGTATTCATGGTACGTTTGAATCGTACAGCGGTGAAATAGTTACATCCAATATCGAACAAATGCAGGATGCAAACATTTCTATCACGATTACAGTGGCTAGTGTCTCCACCAAGAATCATGATCGTGATGTCCACCTTGTGTCTCCTGACTTTTTTGATGCAGACGTCTATCCAAAAATAGTATTTACCTCTACATATATTGATAAACTTGATGATAAAAATTTTGCTATTCATGGTGATTTAACCATCAAAAACATAACAAGACCTATCGTATTTACAACAGTATATACAGGAAAAGGTGTGAATCCATGGGCACAAGAAGTTTTTGGCTTCCAAGCTAAAGCCCAAATTGATCGTCGTGATTTTAATCTAGTCTACAATACCTTTTTAGAAACAGGTGGTGTATTGATTAGCGATGAAATAGACGTGATAGTAGATCTTGAATTAAATCCTCTTTAAGTATTGTTTCTACCTTAAAGAAAGGGAGGAATTTATGTTTTGGTTTGATAATGATTTTTTATTTGGCTCTGCTTTTATTACCATCATCTTCTTTATTGTTTTTGGGAGCATAGCCTTTATGATTGTAAACGGTATTATCACTTGGTCTAAAAACAACCGTTCACCAATATTAACGGTACCCGCTAAGGTTGTGACAAAGCGTACGAATATACGTGGGGGATCTAACAATTCTGGGGCATCTACGTCCTACTACGTTACGTTTGAAGAGCAAAACGGAGAACGGCATGAACTAAAGATGAATGGCTACGATTATGGTCAGCTTGTAGAAGGTGATCTTGGCATTTTAACCTATCAAGGTACACGGTATCATTCATTCAACAGACATAAAAAAGGAGAGTAGCGATGATCGTTACTCTCCTTTTCCTATTCTTTTATTTAATTAAATATTTAGCAAATCCAGCTTCTGTATCTTCTAAATATTCAATACCACTACCTGCTGGTATGAACTTTTGTGCATCTTTTGCAGATAGGTAGATAACCTTTGTATTGGCTGGGAACGGTACAAATGACCAGTTATTATCCGCAGCTGGGTTAATTGTTTTATTCGCCATAATATAATCTACAACAGCTTGTCGATTTTCATAAGCATAGTTAGTTATGTTAGAGCCTTCTGCATTTTTAAATGTCGCCCCATATGATCCACCAACACGATAATTGTTTGTAATGATGATGAATTCTTGTTTTAAATCGATTGGTTTACCATTATATTGTACATTCTTAATACGATTTGCCTTTTCATCAGTAAGATTACCGCGGCGGTCATATTTTGCTGGCGATGTGACATCGATTTGATATGTTAAGCCATCTAACACATCAAAGTTATAAGAACGTGCTTCTGCATCGATAATATTTTGCTCTTCTGTTTTAGTCGGATCAATTGTTGCGAAAATACCAGCAGCCATCTCTAACCACTCGATTGCTTGTGCGCCTGTCACTTTAATCGTAGCAACAGTATTGTCATAATGATAAATGTCGGCCATATTTTTAATAGCAAGCGGTCCTACAGGAATATTTGTATAATCTAATGGATTATTACGTGATCCTGCTTTGAAAGGTGCTCCTGCTGAAAGAATTGGTGTCTTTTCATCAGCCGTACCCTTTAGCTCTTGTTCGATAAACCATTTTTGAGCTTGTGTTACGATTTGAATGGATGGATCATCTTGCACCATTGAAAAATAACTATGGATTGGTGCAGTTGTTTCTCCAACAGGCTGACGGATATACGTTAATGTGCCATCATGTGCCTCTTTAATAGCCTCTAAAACCGTTGTGGATGGTTGTAAACCTTCTTGCTTGATCGATTGCAATGAACCTTTACCACCTACCACTACCCACTCTGATCCTTGTTGTTCTAGTTTTAAATCAATTACACCAAGATGACTACCATAGCTACCTGCCATAACAGTAGGAACACCATGAATTGTACCCTTTTCTTGGTCAACATCTTTCAAATCCTTATAGTCACCAGGGAATGTTAAATGTGAGTGTCCTGTAATTAAAGCATCAATACCATCAATTTCTGCTAATTGGTAACCAACATTTTCAGCACCCTTCACATAAGTATCTTCACCGATACCTGAATGTGACAGAACGACAATCACGTCTGCTCCAGCATTTTGCATTTCTGGTACTACCTCTTTCACAGCTTCGACTGGCTCTTGCATTTCAACTTTACCTGCTAAATGAATGGCATCCCATTCAACAATTTTCGTTGGAACAATCCCTGTTACACCAACTTTAAGTGTATGTTTTTTGCCTGAACTATCTACCACTTCTTTATCAAGAATGACATAAGGTGTAAACATACGCTCTTTTGTTTTTGCATCATAGGTATTAGCATTTACGACTGGATACTTTGCATCGTTTAATACTTCATCTAAAAAGTCTAGACCATAGTTAAATTCATGATTCCCTAAAGTTCCACCATCGTATTTCAATGCATTAAGTGCAGCAATAGCTGGATGAACTTCACCTGGCTTTAAAACACTTTCTAATGCTTTATATGAGCCAAGTGGTGTGCCTTGAATTAAATCACCATTATCAAATAGTAATGTGTTTGGATTTTTAGCTCTTGCTTGCTCAACTAGTGTTGCTGTATTAGCTAACCCAAGCTCTGATGATGGAGCATCTAAATAGTAATTGTAATTAGCTAAATTGGTATGAATATCTGTTGTCCCTAAAATCTGAAGATCAACTGATACGCCAGTTGAAGGTGCTTTGTATTCTGCTACAAAGCGCTCCACAATACTCTCCATCTGTTCCTTTGTCACATAGTCACGAGGACGAATAGTATTATCCTCAAATGCTTGTAAAATGTTTGCTGCAACAGCATTCGCTAAATCTTGTTTATATGCCGTTGCAATTTGATCTGCATCCTTAAATTGCTCTAAAACTTTGAGGGAAGCGTTTTCACTAACAAGTCCACGAGCAGAGATAACAAATGCTTGCTGACGTGTTAATTTGTCATCTGGGCCAAATGTCGTTGCTGTTTTCCCTTTAATAAGTTTTAATTGAACAGCTTTTTCTACATAAGGTGCTAAATCCTTAGAGACATCGTTAAAGGCAAGCGAAGAGCCGTCACCCATCTCTACATCTAAATTTTCTACTAATTCTTTTACATAATCTGCGCGTGTTACATCATTGGAAGCAGCATCAGCAGAAATTCCAAATGGTATAAACGCGAAAAGGACTAGTAACGTCGCCAAGAAATTAGTTATTAATTTCTTATTCATACAACAACCTCCTTAATAATCTAGTATTTTCCTACAAATTCTATTATATTAAAACCATTCTAATTTTTACTGAATATATAGTCCTAATTATATGTATTTTTAAAAGAATGGTTAATTACTTTCCCTCCAAATCACAGATTTCTACCATTCTTTATTTTTATATTAAATAGGATGTTAGTAAATGTAAATTCAAAATAATTAGTTACTGTCAATATGTCCGACCTCCATACCACACCATACATCTGTTGACAAAATAAAAAAAGTCCTCCCAAAATTGAGAGGACTTTTAATAAAAAATAATTTTTATGCATTCACAGTTTGTAGTGATTGAGCAACCTTTTTCACTTCTTCTAGGCCATTTGCAATAATTTCTTGCGCTTTATCTGGTGAAGCATTGTGACCTTCAATAATCACTTCTTCAATAACTTCCATCCCGAATACGCCACCTACTACGTTTTTAATGTAGTTTACTGACATTTCCATTGGTTGAGCTTCAGGTGATGAATAGTAGCCACCACGAGCATTTAAAATAATCGCTTTTTTGTCAGTCATTAAGCTAATTAATTGACCATTTTCGCCATATTTGAATGTGAATCCTGCTTGGTATACATAGTCAATAAATGTTTGTAAAGGTGCTGGAATTGTTAAGTTCCATAGTGGGAATGCAAATACAACTAAATCAGCAGCAGTTAATGCATCCATTGCTTTTTGTTTTGCAGCTAATAGACGTGATTCAATGTCTGTTAACTCTCCACCATTTTGTACTTTACCAAAAGCATTGAAAAGATCTTGGCCAAAATAAGGCATATCTTCTGCAAATACATCAAAAGTTGTTACGTTGGCACCTTGTACATTTTCCATGAAAGTATCATACATTTTTGTTGAAATACCGTCTGGACGGTTGTTAGCTTTTACTACTAAAACGTTCATTATATAAAATCTCCCTTAAATTTCAAAATCTAATATCTCGAATTCAAGATATGTGTTTATCTTAAAAAATTTCATCTAAAATGTCAATGCTACTTGCCTCAGACTTTTGACTGAAATATTCTATCTTTCATCCATTCTAACAAGAGGAGTTGAAAGCCTTACTCCTCTC
Source organism: Lysinibacillus sp. AR18-8 (assembly GCF_001705465.1). NCBI lineage: Bacteria > Bacillati > Bacillota > Bacilli > Caryophanales > Bacillaceae > Lysinibacillus > Lysinibacillus sp. AR18-8. Next base: position 223,295 of record NZ_MDGU01000023.1, on the reverse strand, counting down.
TCTAGTAAGCTAAAATTTACAGTTATCGTCAGTACAAATACCCGCATCACCTGTGCCAGCCATCTTTAGCGATGGTTGTAAGCCCTCTTCTTCAGCAACTTTACGCAATGTATCCTCAAATACCTCCTGCGGTTGTGCACCTGAAATACCATATTTACGGTTTAAGACAAAGAACGGTACCCCTCGTACACCAAGCTGGAGACCTTCTTGAATATCCGCTTCTACCTCATTTTTATAACCATCATCAGCAAGAACCTTTGCAACTTCTTCACGCTCTAGGCCCACTTTCTCAGCTATCTCTAATAAAACATCATCTTGACCGATACGCTTTCCTTCAATAAAATGACTGTTTAAAAGTGACTCCACTAGAGCTGTAACATCTCCCTGTTGTTCAGCCCATTTTACAAGCCGATGTGCTTTTAGCGTATTCTCTTCCATCAAATTGCTAAAATCGTAGTTTAGCCCTACTTCTTTCGCACGCTCTGTTACACCCACTGTCATTTCCTTTGCCTTCTCTAAGGACATTCCATATTTCTTTGCCAATGATTCATAGACAGTACTATGCGAATCTATTGGAGTAGTTGGATCTAGTTGGTAGCTTTTATAGACAAGCTCCACCTGCCCCGAATAGCCAGTATCCTCAATCGCTTTCTCTAATTGTTTTTTACCAATATAACAAAATGGGCATACATAGTCAGACCAAATTTCAATTTTCATTTCATACTCACTCCTTTTGCTACATTGTAGCGATAGTTGAAATCACAAGGCAATTTTAATGCCTCACTGCATAAATTTTCAAGTTCTTCTACATACTGAATACAAAAACAATGTGAGGTTTCTATATGACACAATCTCTTTGGCTTGCTACAACTGAGTCTGTCTCCTTATCTTCTCTTACTTCCTCAACAACATGCGATGTATGTATAATCGGTGGTGGCTTAACTGGTTTATATACTGCCTATACTTTAGCAAAAGCAGGTGTGGATGTAGTTCTTCTCGAAGCAAATACCCATTTTGGTCACGGTACGACAGGGCATTCAACAGGAAAATTAACAGCCCAACATAGCATTGTCTATGCAAATCTTTTAGAAAAATTATCTTTAGAAGAGGCACAGCTTTATTATCAACTGAATCAACAAGCCATTGATAAAGCTAGACAAATACTCCCACCAGACAGGGTTCGTTCGGTGGATTCACTGTTATACTGTCAAACAAAAGAAGGCTATGCACAATTATTAAAAGAATGGAATGCCTATAAGGTTTTAAACATTAAGTCTAACCTTACCTCTGACACAGAGCTCCCATTCCCTATTACAAAAGCTTTATGTATGACACAACAAGCACAAATAAATCCTGTTGAAGTAAGTAATTTTCTTGCGAAAGAGGCGCAGAAGATGGGCGCAAAACTTTATGCAAATACCCGTGTTCAGCAATTAAACATACCACAGAATAACTTATATACCGAAAAAAATATGTCGGTTCAATATAATAAACTTATTTTATGTTCACATTATCCCATTGAAGCATTTAAAGGGCTTAAACTTTTTAAATTATCCAATAGTCGCTCCTATATGGTTGCAAGTAAAACCTCTGAGACTATGCAAGGTCAATATTTATCAGTTGATTTTCCTTCCCGTTCGATACGGACTGCCACGATCAATCAGGAAAATTATTTAGTCTTAGGAGGGGCGAATCATATCGCTGGCGAGACCGTTCATACTGAGCCATATTATGAGGCCATTTCCAATGAAATGAAGGAGCATTTTGAACAACAGCCACTTTATCGATGGTCAGCCCAGGATATAGAAACACCTGATATTGTCCCTTATGTTGGGAGAATTACAAACTCCTTACCTAACGTATTAATTGCCACTGGCTATCGAAAATGGGGAATCTCCAATTCCTTTGTCGCAGGTGATATCTTATCGTCTCTTTTAACAGGCTCAAAGATTGAAGAAGGTGCTATCGCTCTTTATTCACCATCACGTACTAAATTCGGTGCCCAATTCATGCAAATGCTGAAAGTAGGAGGCTTTGTTGCCAAGGAATATATAGCTGGGTATATGAGGAATGCCACTGCTCCAACCTGTACTCATTTAGGCTGCAAAACAAAATGGAATGAAGCTGATGAAACATGGGATTGTCCTTGCCATGGTTCTCGTTTTAACGCTAAGGGTGAGGTGCTTGAAGGCCCTGCTGTACAGCCATTAAAACTCGATTAAAAAAAGAGGCTGTCTAAATAGACAACCTCTTTTGTATTTTTTATTTTAGAGCTTCTGTTAATACTGGTACAATTTGTTTCTTACGAGAAACAACACCTGGTAATACAACACGGTTATTGATAAGATCAGCACCGAATCCTTTTGCTGCTGCTTCTGCTACTTGCCCTATTGCAACAGCTGTTGAATCATTATTTAAAATGTCAGTCACAACGAAGAAGAATAGATCTAAGCCATTTTCTGCAACATTTTTATTGAGTAGGATTTCTAACTCCTCTTGACGATTAAGAACATCATTAACATCAACTGCATTAACTTGAGCTACAACAGATTTGTACTCACCAAATTGGAACTCTTTTGCATCTAATGATAATAAATCTTCTAATGATTTATCAGATAAATCAGCACCTGCTTTTAGCATTGCTAAGCCATACTCTGCAATTTCCACACCAGCAATTTTTGCTAGCTCTTCACCAGCTTTTACATCTTGCTCTGTGCAAGTCGGTGATTTGAATAATAATGTATCTGAAACAATTGCAGATAACATTAAACCAGCAATGTTCGCAGGTATGTCTAAACCGTTTTCGCTAAAAATTTTCTTAAGAATAGTAGCCGTACAGCCTACTGGTTCTGCACGATAATATAGTGGATCAGCTGTTTGGAAGTTGGCGATGCGGTGGTGATCAATTACCTCTGCAATTTGCACTTCCTCAATACCTTCAGCCGATTGTTGGAATTCATTGTGGTCTACTAGAATAACTTTGTCCGCTTCACCAACTACAGAAGATATTAAACGAGGCGCTTCAAAGCCAAATTTATCTAATGCAAATTGAGTTTCATTATTAACATCTCCAAGACGTACCGCCTCAGCTTCTTCACCAATTTGCTGTTTTAAATAGGCATATACAATTGCAGACGTGATTGTGTCTGTATCTGGGTTTTTATGTCCAAAAACTAATACTTTACTCATTGAATTAATTCCTCCTAAAATGGCACTTACATTTATATTTTATTTTATCATACCTTATAGCCTGACAAGTGATAAAGTGAAACTTTGGAACAATTTCGCCTCAGCGTATTTGCCATTGACCTTCACTCTCGAAATAACATACAGGCTTAATTGCGGTTAACCTGTATTATGCAAATATAATGATAGCGCTCTAAATACATACTTTTCAAATAAGATATCTATATTATAACTAGCTTAAGTTGCTATGTATACTTTTAATAGGTCTAATTACTTCTATAAAATTCTCTATTTTTACCAACCTATTTTTAACATTCAATAGTAAAAATGCCTCTTTTTTATAAAATAATTAGTTTATATAGATATTTAGTTGGGTTTTCATATTTAAGTCATCATAATTTTATGCTATCATCAGGTAGTCTATATTTTTGGATATTCAGGAAATGGGGATTACGATGACGAAGAAGATAGAAAAAAAGTACATTCCTTTAGCTAACTATTTTGATGTAGCTTTACAACAAGAAATTACTTTATCCTTTGGTGAATTAGAAAACATTATGGGACAAGCATTACCGAACGCTGCCTACTTAAATAAAAGCTGGTGGAAAAAAACTAAGCCCCCTCTCTCACATTATTTATCATGGACAAATGCAGGCTATTATGTCATTGATGTTAAACTAGGTTCTAGTGTATCTTTCTCACGTACGCAAATGAAGTCTACCGAAAACAACACTTCTAATAGTGAGGAGAATTCATCTGCATACATAATACGAGGAATTGAAGCATCTGATGCTAGATCATTCATTCATTTACAAGAGGAGATTTTTCAAGAAACTGACTTCATGTATAATGTTCAAAACGAGCTAGATCTCACTGTCCAACAACTTCGTAAAAATTTAACCTATTGGAAGCAATTAAAAAATCGTACTATACTACTTTGTGTACTAAACGGAATTTTTGCGGGTTATGCGGTTATTCATGGATATAAACAATCAAAAGCTAGACATGTTGCCTCTATTCGTTTAGCTGTGAAAGAAGAGTATCAGCAAAAAGGTATTGGCTCCGCACTGATGAAAGCTGTTGAAAGTTGGTCTAAACAACATGATATTTCCCGTTTAGAGTTATCTGTTATGGAGCATAACAATGTAGCTTTACACCTCTTTACAAAGCTAGGATTTCATCAGGAGGGCATTCGAAAAAATGCCATTAAATTAAATGATACTTATATTAATGAATATAGCTTGAGTAAAATTCTATAATTCACTTTTCCTAGATGTCTAAATACTATTTGGACATCTTTTTATATAGAAAATTTCAAAAAAATACGCATAGATAGTGTGTTTCAACAACTATCTATGCGTATTTACATTAAAATACCTGCTTTTCTCTAATAGCATCTAAGAATAATACATTACTTTCTACTTGCTCATACAATTGCTGATATTTATCATAGTGGTCTTTATCCTGGCTTATCATTTCCTCTATCAACGCATGCAAAAATGAAATCAAGACTGGGGCAATGTCTAGAGAAGAATGATTCTTGGTACCGAGGGTAAATAATGCACTGGCATATTCTCGAATAGGCGAAAATGCAGAACCTGTAATGGCAATAATTTTCACTTTCTTTACCTTTGCAATTTCAACAATCGTTTTAATATCCACAATCTGTTTATCAAAAGATAGTACAATTAAAGTCGTATGTTCGCCCATACTGTTTATTTGATTCACTAAATCATCTGAGTCTAAACGAAGCTGCTTAATATTAGCACGAAGTGTTTTCAATGTATTAGATAGCCAATTTGCAACAGATGCATTGTGACGAGTACCTAGAATATAGATATTGTCTGCTTCATGCATCCATTTTGAGCATTTTTGGATCTGCTGATCGTTAATCAAATGAATTGTTTCTTGAATATTTTGGCTATCTCGTTGCATCACCTTACCAAAGCTAGAATTAGTCAGCTTCTTAGCAGTATATGTAGGCTGTAGATTTGCACCTACATCTTGAGACATTATAAAGCCTCTAACTTCCTCTTGTAGTTCTACATACCCTGACAAATCCATAGCATAACAAAATCGAATCACGGTTGATTCACTTACATTAGCCAATCTGCCAACCTCTGCTGCTCCATTAGCAATTACTGTTGTGGGATTATCCATTACAAATTGTGCTACTTTACGCTGGCCCTTTGACAGCCTTACAAACCTTTTCTTTATATCTTCATGAATACTCATTCCTAACAACCTTTCTTTCAATGACCTTATCACGAACGGGAGATTGTTTCCTACTGACTCAAAATTCGATTAAAAATACAGTATCACGATTACAATTTGAATACAATGACTTTTCTGAAAAATCTTCATCGCATTAACCTGCTAATAAAACAATTTGATTTACTCTTTAACTATTTTATATGGATTTGTCATTTTAACAAATAAATCAGTAAAATCGAATAAAAATTAATAAAAGCTAATTTTTATGTATTATTTAAGCGAAATCAGACAAAAACGTCCTGGATCAATTCTTTGATCCAGGACATTCTATTTCATACTATTCTAATTCAAGCTGCTTCGTTTCCTTACCAAGGAAGATGACCCCTACAACACCGATAATAATTGCTCCACAGAAAATGGCAAAGATAAAACCTATATCATAGCCTGCCGTTAATAAAAACCCAACGAGCAACGGCCCAAAAATACCACCAATTCGTCCAACCGCTGCTGCCATACCAGCGCCTGTTCCACGTATAACCGATGGGTATTGTTCGGGTGTATAAGCATATAATGCTCCCCAAGCCCCCAAGTTAAAGAAAGATAAAAACATCCCTGAAGTTAACAATACGGCTAAAGTATCTGCATTTCCAAAAATATAAGCACTCGCTGCAGTACCAATTAGATAGGAAACAAGGACAAATTTACGTCCAAACTTTTCTATAAACCAAGCAGCTGTAAAGTAACCTGGTAATTGAGCTAAAGTCATGATCAAAACATATTTAAAGCTTGTAATCATGTCAAAGCCCTTCCCTACCATCACACTTGGCAACCATAAAAACATGCCATAATACGAAAATACAACCGTAAACCATAATAGCCACAGCATAAATGTAGAACGAGCATACTTTTTTGACCAAACCTCTTTCATATTTTGACCAATGCTCCGTTTTTTCGCTTCTTCCTTCACCGTAAATTGAGGTGAATCTGGCAAATGCCAACGAAGATAAATAGCATAAAACGCTGGAAGTGCTGTTAGTATAAGGGCTACTCGCCATCCCCATGTGGGAATAACAAAATACGAAATAAGTGCCGCTATTAACCAACCTGCTGCCCAAAAGCTTTCAAGTAATACAACCACACGACCTCTTTCTTTGGCAGCCACACTTTCAGATACAAGCGTTGAAGCTACAGGCAATTCTCCTCCTAGCCCCATCCCTACTAAAAACCGTAAAATTAAAAATGCAGTTAATGTTGTTGTAAAAGCGGATAAACCACTTGCAATAGAAAAAAGGACAAGTGTCCACATAAATATTTGCTTGCGACCTACTTTATCAGCAAACACACCAAAAAAGATAGCTCCTACAGCCATCCCGATAGAATTTATACTACCAATCCAACCAGATTGACTTGGTGATAGTCCCCACTCAGCAGCCAATGCTGCAATGACAAAGGATAATATACCAACGTCCATTGCATCGAAGAGCCACCCAACCCCCGCTACACCCAATAACTTATTTCTGGAAATGGATTGCTGAGGTTTCTTTGTTACTACTGTATTTATTGTCATTCTAACCACCTGTCTTTACACATGACTTTACATTATAAGATTACTATACAGTTGTTTCAAGAAAGTGACAAGTACTATTCAAATTACCGAATTGTTTCGACAATTAATGAAATGGTATTGAAATAATAGTGCTATTTGCGTTAAAATGTCTTTTATACAAAAACAACTGTTCTTTCTATAAGAACAAAAGGAGATCGTTACGTTATGTGGAAAGGCCTTATTGAAGAATATAAACAATTTTTACCCGTAACTGAAAATACACCTGCTTTAACTTTAAACGAAGGCAATACGCCTCTTATACATTTAGTGAATTTATCTAAGAAACTAGGCATTGAGCTTTACGGAAAAATTGAGGGTGCAAATCCAACTGGCTCATTTAAAGACCGAGGAATGGTATTTGCTGTTGCAAAAGCTATCGAGGATGGAAGTCAATGCGTTATTTGCGCTTCTACAGGAAACACTTCCGCTGCTGCGGCTGCCTATGCAACTCGTGCAGGCATCCAATCAATCGTTGTTATTCCAAAAGGTAAAGTTGCTCTTGGAAAGCTAGCACAGGCAACAATGTACGGGGCAAAGATCATTGAAATTGACGGAAACTTTGATGATGCACTCAATATCGTTCGCCAAGTAAGTGAAACGACACCAGTAGCACTTGTTAACTCTGTAAACCCATACCGTATCGAAGGTCAAAAAACGGCTTCGTTTGAAATCGTAGATGCCTTAGGTTCAGCCCCTGATTATTTGTGTATTCCAGTTGGGAACGCAGGTAATATTACTGCATATTGGAAAGGGTTTAAAGAATATCACGCTGCAAAAAATTGTGGTCTACCAAAAATGTATGGCTTTGAAGCTGAAGGTGCTGCAGCAATCGTTAAAGGTGAGCCAATTGCTAATCCTGAGACAGTGGCAACTGCCATTCGTATTGGCAATCCTGCGAGCTGGACATTGGCAGAAGCTGCTCGAGATGAATCTGGTGGTATCATTGATTCTGTTACAGATGAAGAAATTGTAGCAGCCTACAAATTAATCGCAAGTACAGAAGGCATTTTTGTTGAGCCTGGCTCTGCTGCTTCTTTAGCAGGTGTTATGAAATCTGTTGCAAATGGAAAAATCCCTCAAGGCGCCAAAGTTGTAACAATCTTTACAGGGAATGGCCTGAAAGATCCTGATACAGCCATGAATGTATCCACTGTAGAGGTCGTATCCCTTAAAAACGATGAAGAAGAAATTCGTGCATATATTGAGGGTGTACTATGAGTAAAATGTGGCAAATCTCAGTTCCTGGAAGCACAGCCAACTTAGGTCCAGGCTTTGATTCAATAGGACTTGGCTTGTCTCTTTACTTACAGCTTTCTGTTACCTTGCAAGAACAATGGGAAATTATTCATCTTGATGATAATGGTCCTAAAGAGTTTGAGCTTGAAGAACACTTACTATACGTCATTGCTAAAAAAACTGCAGATCTATATGGTCAACAGCTACCCGCTTGTCGTGTGGAGATGGCTAGTGAACTTCCATTGGCACGTGGACTTGGCAGCAGTGCAGCAGTTATTGTTGCAGGTATTGAGCTTGCTAACCAAGTCTGTGAGCTGGAATTAACAATTCAAGATAAACTCAATCTATCTTCACAAATTGAAGGACATCCAGATAACGCAACTGCTTCAGTTTTAGGAGGATTAACGATTTCTTCGATGGATGACAATGGCATAGTCGATACATTCCACATCAATGATATCGATGCCTCCTTTGTGGTATATGTACCAGATGTTGAATTAAAAACAAGCGAATCCCGTTCTATTTTACCAGAGCAATTTAACCGTTCCTATGCTGTTCATGCCTCAGCAAATGCAAATATGTTAGCCGCTTCTTTAATGGCGCGAGATTTTGAACGTGCTGGGCGTTATATGGAGGAAGATTTATTCCATGAACCGTTTCGTGCAAAGCTAATTCCTGCTTATGAAGAAATTCGTATGGCTGCAAAATCGAACGGTGCATATGGTACTGCTCTAAGTGGCGCTGGACCAACAATGATTTCTATTATTCCTTCTGCTATTGCCTCTGACTTCGTTGAATTAATGAAAAAGCAATTCCCAGAGCATCAAATTATTTTAACAAATGCTGATGAACATGGTGTACAAGTCAATGAATGTGTGAAACGTCTACTTTAATAGTAGGCGTTTTTTCTTGAAAGCAAGATTGGATAAAACTAATATTATAGAAGTATAGAATTAAACTTTTTATACGCGCTTTCCTAAGGAGGAATTATTTTGAAACCCATTATATTCTGTGATTTCGATGGCACGATAACAGAAACAGATAACATCTTTTCACTTATGACTGAATTTGTACCAGAAGAATCTGAGAAAATTGCTCAAGCGATGATGGAACAAACCATTTCATTTAAAGATGGGCTATCAGCAATGTTTCATCTACTTTCTACTCATCAAAAAGATGAAGTCATTCAATACCTGATGGAGTCGGCAGTCATACGTGAGGGATTTGGTGATTTTGCCCGCTTTGCTCAAAACAACGATATTCCATTTTATATTGTAAGTGGCGGAGTTGATTTTTTCATCGAGCCTTTAGTTGAAAAATTTGGCCCCTTTTCAGGCATTTACTGTAATAGAGCAGATTTCTCTGGTAAACAAATAGAATTGATCTACCCAAATAACTGCGATGAGGAATGCGCTAAATACAACACACAAGGATGCGGCTGCTGTAAACCAAGCGTGATGCGGAAGGTTGCCAAGGAGGATCATTATAAAATTGTAATTGGTGATTCTCTATCAGATTTTGAGGCAGCTAAACTAGCAGATATTGTTTTAGCTAGAGATCATCTTATCCAACGCTGTGAAGAGCTTCATGTTCCATATAGACCTTTTACCACATTTCATGATTGTCTAAAAATAGTACAAGAGCTAGTGGAGTCAAAAAAAGCTGTTGTTACACGCTAATAGAAAAAAGAAAAAGGAGCCACTTTTACAAAGATGTCTCCCTTTTCCTACTTACTTATGCTAATAATACTAAGCTAATGGCCATGACTGCCATTCCCCCTACTAGACCATACATCGACAAATGTGTTTCATCATATCTTTGTGCAGCTGGTAGCAATTCATCTAGTGAAATAAAGACCATTATCCCTGCAACCCCAGCGAAAACGATTCCAAACATGACATCTGTTAAAAAGGGCATAAGGAGCAAAAAAGCTACTAATGCACCTACAGGCTCTGCCAATCCTGATAAAAAGGATAATTTAAAGGCTTTCCTTCGATTACCTGTTGCAAAGAAAATAGGAACAGATACAGCAATGCCTTCTGGAATATTATGAATAGCAACTGCAATGGCAATAGCAATTCCTACATTCGGATCATTAATAGCTGACATAAATGTAGCGATCCCCTCAGGAAAATTATGAATGCCAATCGCCAGGGCTGTAAAAACGCCCATCTTCATCAAATGTTCTTCATTAACCTGTGGTTTGATGGCATTAACATCCTCTACCAGCTTTACTTCATGAGGATTAGTTGCCTTCGGAATGAATTTATCAATTAAGGCAATAAACAACATCCCACCGAAAAATCCAAGGATTGTCATCCAATAGCCATTAGTTGTACCTAATGCATTGGTTAAAGCATCTTTAGCTTTCACAAATATTTCTACAAGGGATACATAAATCATCACCCCTGCTGAAAACCCCAATGCTAATGATAAAAATTTTGTATTTGTTCTTGATGTAAAAAATGCTATTAAACTACCTACACCTGTTGCAAGTCCAGCAAACAGAGTTAATCCTAATGCCAGTAAAACATTTCCGTCCATACCCTTCTTCCTTTGCTCTTTTTCTTATTGTACTCATCTTAACGTAGAAGTTTCCTATACGCAATTCTTTTTTATGAGGCAAATATCATTCTTTACAATGTCTCGGTAAAATGTAAAAAAGCAGTATCTATCATAGAAATAGATACTGCCTGTCTTTTTATTTATGATTAGATTGAAATAAACGTTTACGACGTTCGTACCAAATGACACAGATGATAAACCAAGTATAGCCGATGCTCCAACCAGCAAGTACATCTGTAGCAAAATGTCGAGCTCCTGCAATACGTGATAAACCAATAAGCACCATTAAAATTGTTGCCCCAAGCCACAGAAGGATTTTACGTCCTTTACTACTATTCTCCGCTAAAATATAAGCAAGTGTAAATAAATAAAGTATACCAGTCATCGAATGTCCAGATGGAAAACTAAAGGATGTCAGTTGATCCTCAATTTCAGGTCGTGGACGCTGCTCCCATTTTTTTAGTAATTGGTTCAGAACATTGCCTGCCGCAAAAGTTAGGACAACAAATAGCATACCTCGATAATTTTTTTCCTTCCAAGCTAAATACACCATTAAAACTACTGCAACACCAACAACAAATTTAGGCTCACCTATATAATGAAAAATCTCAATAAATCGATTACCAAAAAAAAGCTCTGCCATCTTTGCATCAAATGTATTCATCAGCTGGCTTTGATAAGTGGCTCTTAATACAATAAAGACAATTAACGTTAAAACTGCTAATGGATATGCCCATTTTTTCATTTTTTCACCTCAAAAAACATTCATGCTATGTCCTTCACATCATAACACAAATAAATCTTTTCTGAATGAAATATAGGCCTTCATTTTAAGAAAGGTATACACCATTGACCTCTTGATAAATAGTGACTGATTCTTCTTCTGGTTTGTTAAAGTAATTGGAAACGGCCAATGCAACAATGAATAAAATGGCTACTATAGGTAGTATTCTTCTAAACATCCTAAACACTCCCTTATTCTTTTACTAGTCCACATTTGACTACTTAATTAGCACTGGATCAAAAAGCCAATCTTTTGGACCAAAGTTTGCATCCTTTTCTCCTCTAACCTCACGTGAAATACCATATTTTATAATAGTTTCTCTAAATCTTTTACTAAACAAAGTCTTTCTATATAGATATCTTCCATCATGACTACACTCGGCTGAGTAGAAAACATCCCCTTTTAAGTTTTCCAAATCTTCATGATGATAAATATCAGGACCATTAATGACACCATTTAAACCACAACTGCACGGAGGTTGCTCAGTTGCAAAGTATAATTTAACCCTGTCCTTACTACACTCAGGGAGCATTTGTATAGGAATAATTTGAAAAGCTGGCTGTTTGCCTTCTTCCGGACCTTGATGGATCACCTCTAAAAGCTCATAGCCTTCTAGTTTTTCTCTTTTCATTAATGATACTAGTTCCTCAGAAGCTACCCAATAACCATTTACATGCACTAAATGACGATCTTTCATCTGCGTTGTATCGATAACTATTGGTGATAACTGCTCTTTATCCATGAGCCCACAACACTTACAATGTGTACTCAAAGAAAATAGTGTCCCCTTATCTTCTAAGAACATTTCTGGTGAATTACCTGTTGAATTTAAAGTAAATAATGGTGCTCGTTCATACTCTAAATCTGAAAATTCAAAATAAAAACGTTCTCCGATTGAAACGATTCCAAATTCACGCTCTAATGACTCATATAAAGCTGTTACCTGCTCGTATGTTACATCTTCATTTAATGTAAAAATAGGATTAAATTTTGTTTTTAAGTTTCTTTTTCTCAATTCAGGCGCACCAATAGCAATACCATGACGATTATAAACGTTAATAACTTGATCTTGACTAGTTTCATCTATGGAAAACAAATTTTCAAGTTCTACTTTCACAATACACGCCTACCTTTATAAAGTTTTATGGTGAAGTATATTGACTAGCTAGTAACATTCTACAATCTACTAACGCTACTTTATTCATAGATAGTCAGGCTGCTTATTTAATAAAATGATTTATATATTACTTACTCACTAAAGCAAATCTACTTAACCACTGTTAATTTAAGCGTACCAGTAGTTATACCGTTATTTCAACTTCGGGTTTACGCCAATTTTCTGGCGTGATTCAGACAGATTTTTGGCGTGATTTGGCGGTTATAAAAAAACACCGCCACTTTTTTGGCGGTGTCTATCATATTTTATAGGTAATTTAGTATAGGGATATGGTTTTATTTTACTAAGGAAATATATAGGATATTTAATTCCCATAATGCCCCCTATTAATTGAAAAATATACCAACAGTATAACATAGAAATAGTTTAGAGTAAATTCATTCTCTCTGCAAGATTTACAGCTTCTGTTCGTGAATCTACATTTAACAAAGAAAAGAGTTGAGTTAAATATCTTTCCGTTGTACGTTGAGGAATATTTAATTCAATAGCGATAGCTTTATTTGTATGGCCCTCTGCAATGAGTCTTAGAATTTTCTTTTCCTTTTCATTTAAGTGAATATCTTTAGCACCTTGCAGTTTAAATTTATCATCCAGAAAATCTAAGAAATTTTTAGGTAAAACAATTTCACCGTTTGCAATTGCCCTTACTGTTCTTAATATTTGCTCTTTCGAAGCTGTTTTAGCTAAAATGCCTTCTATTTTTCTTTCTAAAATGAGTGGATAATAATCTGTAATATCATCACCTGTGTAAAGAATAACTGAAGCATTTGACTGAATAGCCTTGATATTACGGGCTAGGTTAATTCCATTTTCTAATGGCATATTGATATCTATTAGATAGATATCGTACGGTTTATTCTTTATCCTTTGAATGACACAAGTTGCATCACTTTCCGTATCGATGATAATATCTTCATTCTCTTGAAATAAATTTTTAGTTCCCTCTAACACTATAGGGTGATCATCCACTATGAGCATCGTAATCAAGTGTTTCACTCCCTTCTTTCACCATGATTCTTATAAACATCCCTTCATTGATATTCGAGTCAATAGTAAATTGTCCGTTAAACGCTTTTACACGCTCCTGCATGCCTTGAATGCCCATTGATTCGGCTACTATAATGTCCTCTACATTACAGCCTACACCATCATCTTTATAAATGATTTCGAAACCATCGTTCATTTCTTTTAAATGAATTTCAACTGATGCTGCATAAGAATGCTTCAACGCATTATTAAGTAACTCTTGGAATAAACGATAAATCATTAAATTCATACGCTCATCCTCTAAATAAAGACGGTCAATGGTGTAAATAAGCACGAAGTTAGCTCTTTCTTGAACTTTCCGAATCAATTTTTCCAAAGCTGCATTTAAACCTAATGTATCTAATAACGGTGGTTTTAGGTTTTCACAATAAGTACGTAATTCATGTAAGGATGCAACCATTTGTTTATGAATTTTCGCAAGCTTTTCTTGAATATCCGTTGTATTTTTTGCATTTACTAGGACATCCACCTCGCGGGCTATATGAAGTTGCTCCTGTAAATTGGTGTCATGTAACTCTTGAGCTAACTGGTATTTTTCTTCTTCAAATCTTAGCCATAATAGCTTATTCAGCCATGGTAACTGACCATCATCAGCTTGCTTCATATGCTTTAGTTCCTCTAGCAGTTCTTCCACCATCTTGGTATTTTCAATAAAATTATTTACATATAATAAGAGCAGTTCAAGCCATAAAAGCTCCTCATCTTTTAAATGAATCGTATTATTATGCCCTAGCACTAAAGCTCTTTTAAAATGTGCATCCTGATGGAGGAATGCTATATAAACTTTGTCAATTTTGCGTATTTCACCTAATCTGATATCTTCCATTATGTCAGGATCTATCGTAATACTTTCACCAGCTATTGGTATGAATTCATTTTTGTCATAGTTATATGTTAAGACAAAAACATCCTCTAACTCCAGATGCATGGAAACCTCATAAGCAAATTTTTCTAAAAGTTCGTCAATTTTAATTGTTTTCCCAATTTTATCTACGGCTGTATATAGCTGATGAATATAGTCACCCTTTGTGGAAAATAATATTTTCCGCTTGCGATAATCGACCTTCTCTTTTACGTAAAAAAGTATGACTAATGAAGAAAATGTAAAGAAAGATACCCCTGACATAACCGTCATGGTTAAATAACGCCCTGCAATAAAATATAGTCCCACTGTAAACCATACAGTAAAGATTAAAGAGAATATAACATAATAACGTAATCTTGTAATATGGTACTCAATATCAAATAATCTCTCTGCTAATTGCGTAAAAATAAAGCTAAAGGGTATAAGCAATAAAAATAATGAGCTTATCTCAGATGAAAGTATATACGTATGAAAAAAAATTTTAGGGAGTGCATATAAAAAAAGAAATGGTAGAAACGGAATTAATATACTATTTAATAAAATCTTCAACTGAGGTGAGCTGTACTTAAAATAGCTTATTAATAAAATACTAAGGATGATCACTAGGAGAATAAAGAAAATAGCCAATATAACATTGGAAAGAATATCATTTGAAGCAGGATAAATAGTACCCATACATCCTAATACAAAAGCTATGAAAGGAAGTATATAAAAGAGCTTGATATTATTTGTAAACACCCAATTTGTTTTCACAAATGAATAATAATTTCTCAAAAAATGTAACAGTATAACTAAACATAACAGCATACTACTTCGATTTACGATAATGCCAATCGTATCCATTCTACCCGAGACACCACTACTTACATAGGCCAAAGAAACCGTTAACATAAAAAGAATTAGTAAGTCAGCTAATTTTGTATTCCTTTGTTTGAAATGTAAATAAAACGCTATAAATAATGTTAATAAATAATAACAAGCTGGAATGATTAATACATAGATAAATTGTTGAGGGATATCCAAATGCTTAATATGTATATTGATTAGATCTCCATCGGGCTTCAGTATTGTTATTTCATTAGCTGATAAAATTTTAGATTTATATCTCAGTTGATTTAATTCATTGATGGGTTCATGATCTACAGTTAAAATTGCATCACCAACAGAAATATTTTGACCCTCTGCCCAGTCTTTATAATAAAGTTGAGAAATGACCCATTTGTCATTCTCTTCTTCTACACCAATCTGTATATAAGGCTCGCTATAATTCACATAATTTAAATAAAAACCAATAATTAAATAGAAAATTATAGCGGGCCAAAACAACTTACTTCGCAACTTTCTTAGTTCCAAATATCACTTTCTGTATTCATTTCACCGTTAAACGCTTCTAAAATTGCTGTTTGCTCTACAGATGAAACTCCAACTAATGAGGCTTTTTGATCGTTTAATAGTGCAACTAGGCTTGGATTTTGCTCTAAATATTGGATTACATTAATCATTCTTATCTCTCCTCATTTCAATAGTTTTTGTAGGTATTCTCTACCTACCTGATTTATAGCTACATTTTCCAGGTAATTCAATGCTTTAAATTTATAGACGTTTTTTATGGTAATGGCATAACGTATCGCCCCACCATTTGTCAACGCGTCTTCTGTTGCATTATTATCCAAATCTGTAACTATATCATTATTATAATAGCTAGAAACAGATTTTGAAACATCATTTTTCTGTGATAATAGATAAATAATAGGAAGAGAATACCTTTTATTTAGCAGATCATTTTTAGGACCCCACGCCTTTAAGCTTTGAATATCATTTTTAATTTGTTGGATGATCCCTATGTATTTCCCATACTCCTCTACTTCTTGAGATATTTCTCCTTTTGCAAGTACTTCGCCAACCAAGCAACCCATCGCTGTTAATGAGCCGGATTTCAAGGTAATCATTTTTACATAGGAATCTTCATCGCGACAACTATTTAGTAAGTCTAATTGCTGTCCATTTATACTTTTTAATGCGTATTCATCAACTAGCTTTATAGCCGCTCTTTTATGTTCAAAAGAGGTTTCATCTATTGTTTTAGATGCCATGACCAGCATAGCTAAAGCAACATTTAATGATAATTCAGGTGTTTTGTTCCAACTATAGTCTGAATCTTTATCCTGCAGATCATCAATAATATCAAAAGACAGTATTAAAAGTTCAATTGCAGCAGCTACCTTGTAGATATCTGGATTTATACTACTTGAAAATGCTTCATAATGCCAAAAACACATTTTACCAAAGGAAAAACCTACTGTTGTTTTTTCTTCTTTAAAGCTTTTTAGCATTAATTTTAGCTCTGGTCCAAGTAATAGCTCATTTTCTATAAGGATGTCTAATGATTCATTGATGCGCACATCTAAATCCTTCAATAGTCCTCTCTCCTATCTAGTGTATTACTAGATATTATATAGATTAGTGGGAATTAATACTAGTCACGCAATTATATAATACATTAAATACCATTAATTCCTTTATAAAGAGAGAGACCGCCAAAAAATGGCGTTATTCATACAAATCACGCCAGATTTTTGCTAATTATTACTAAAAAAATGGCGGTAGAGAACCAAGTACCGCCATTAAAGTGGCGTAAACTTACCATTGAAATGGCGCTCTAACAGATGTTACGCTTAGATTAGCAATAAAATATATTTATAAAGTCAGGATAGATTGATGAACATGAAATCTTTTTGTACTGGGAGTGACTTAAAATTGAATGAAAATGTTTTCATACTTACGGCTACTTTTTCATGTAATATCTCTGTCTCAGCTGAAGAAATTACAATTAAACAGCCTAGCAATGATCAACGACGAATTGAACAAATTATTATTCAATCTGAAGTAAAAGCCTATCAAGATACACTGGCTGCATATAAAAATATTTCACCCTATTCAAAATATATTAGTGATATTCCTGGATTTGAGGATACATTTCAACAAAAAAGAGATTATTATATTGAGCAATATGGCATTATTAGAATATCAAACGAAAGTATTTCTACTATGTCATTAGTCAATCCTTTCACTTTTGGATTAAATATAGATTCCCCTATAGTGTATGTAACGCCACATGACACAATTATTAATGCAAGAGGGCTAGTAATAGCGGCTAATGCATCTAATAATAACAATCATTCTGATAGTTTGGATGAGCTCTGTAATACCAGCATCTCAGGCTTGTCCATTAATGAGAACACCATTTCCTTTAATATGGATTCTACATTTAGTAAATGGAGAAAACCATCTATTACACATTAACCTATACACCTAGCTAAGCAGGTCACACTGATTGTGACCTGCTTTTTGAGTAATAAAACGACATCTTTACATAGTGTTGATAAACAAAGCGATCAATAGCATTTTTATAAAAGATGAAAATGCATTTCCGTTGCAGGCTACTTGCTTTCCTGTAGGAGAGCACCGAATCGCTTCCTCCGCTACTGCTCCGTTTAAAGTTTTGCCTGTCTTGCTATTCTATGGTAGTCCAGTAGCCCACCACTATAAACCGCTTTTTAGCAAAGGTTTTCAAATAAAGTGAAGGTGTTCATTACTCTTTATGAAGAGGTGTTGTCACGCATCACTTCTCCACATTGAAAATAAGAGCTTATCCCCTCTAAGAATACAGATAATGGGCTATTTGATTGTTATGCTACTATGAAAAAAAGTAAAGACACTTTGCAGAATGGTTGATTGGAGTGGAGCCAACGTCACTCCTAGGGGATTTAGCGTCACTGAGGAGACCCTGGAGCGAGCGCAAGTGAGTGAAGCGGCTCATCGGACGCCCCCTGGAAAGGACGCTGGCGGAACGGAAATCAACCCCTCACCTTGCTAAAAGGGCTTTTTCTGCTAGTGACATTCTTTTTTCAACAACAAGAAAAGGTGTCTCAATCCCTTGAGACACCTTTAGATGATTAACCTTTTACATAATAAACTTCTTGTCCGCTTTCAATGATATGATCAGGCTTCGGTTTACCTGCACTTGCCTT
This sequence comes from Lysinibacillus sp. AR18-8, assembly GCF_001705465.1. Taxonomy (NCBI): domain Bacteria; kingdom Bacillati; phylum Bacillota; class Bacilli; order Caryophanales; family Bacillaceae; genus Lysinibacillus; species Lysinibacillus sp. AR18-8. Next base: position 204,584 of record NZ_MDGU01000023.1, on the reverse strand, counting down.
ATGGCCTGCAATATGCTCAGGACTCTTCTCCCAATTTTTCCATGCTTCTTCTGATTCCCAACGAACCATCACTAGCACTTCTTCATCACCGCGGCGAACTTTCTTTACAAGTACCTGCTTATCAATGTAGCCAGGTTGTTGTTCAAGTAATGAGGGACCATTTGGCTTAGCACCAAAACGTTCCACAACCTTATCCGAATTCCCTTCTGTCACAACAATACGTTTAATTTGTACAAACATATTAGTTGAACGCCTTTAATACATCTTCAGCTTTTTGTGTTTCTGATTGTAAACCGCCACCTGAAAGGTACCAAATTTCTGGATCTAAGTAGAATACTTTACCGTTTTTCACAGCGTTTGTTGCACTTACAATTTCGTTTTCAATTGCAGCTTTTGTACCTGATTCACCGTTTTCATTTACAACAGCGTCACGGTCAATAACGAATAAGATATCTGGATTTTTCTCACGTACAAATTCAAAGCTTGCATTATCACCATGTGATTCGATTTTGAAGCCACTAGCTTCAGCTACAGCTTTTACACCATATACATCATGAATCACACCGAAACGTGAACCAGGACCGAATACTGATAATGAACCTTCACTACCTAAAACGATTAACGCTTTTTCTTCTGTTGCAGTAGCCTTAGCTTTTACTTCTTCTACTTTTGCTTCATATGCAGCAATTGCATCTGCCGCTTCTTTTTCTTTACCAAAGATTTTACCAGCTAATTCTGTATTAGCTTTGAATGACTCTAAGAAGTTAGTATTATCTACACCAATGTATACTGTAGGAGCAATTTTAGATAATTCAGCATAAGCTGCTGAAGCACGGCCAGAGATGAAAATAATATCTGGGTTAATTTCAGATAATTTTTCATAATCAGGCTCGAATAATGTACCTGCGTTTACATAAGTACTATCTTTAAACTTGCTTAAATATGCTGGTAATGAGTCTTGTACCACTGCTGTAGGATTAACGCCTAAAGCATCTAATGTATCTAAGAAACCATTATCAAAAACGACAACTTTTTCTGGCATTTTATCAAGTGTTACTTCTTCAAATGTTGTACTACCGTCACGACCTTCAACTGTGCTACCTGGAATTGTTAGTGGATATACTGATGATTCTTCATTTTGTTCCTCAGCTGGTTTGTCAGTTGAAGTACCTTTATCATCTTCTTTTGCTTCATCTTTCGAACCGCAAGCAGCTAATACTAATAGCATCATTGCCATTAATACTGTAAGTAATTTCCATTTTTTCATTGTGAAATTTCTCCTTTAATTAAATGATTTGATAGTTAGATGTTCATCATCTGGACTATTTTTACGAATTAAAATAAACACAAATTCGACAGCCATCCTGCTCTTGAACAGGAATATCCATATCATAAATTTCCTTCAATGCATGTGAGTTAATAATGTCATTTGTAGGACCATTTTTAACAACACGGCCATCTTTTAATGCAACAATATGGTCAGAGTAAACAGAAGCAAAATTAATATCGTGTAAAACGATAACCACTGTTTTGCCTAACTCATCAACCAACTTACGTAAAATCTTCATAATCTGGACAGAATGCTTCATATCTAAATTATTTAATGGTTCGTCCAGTAAGATATATTCAGTATCTTGGGCAATAACCATTGCGATAAATGCACGCTGACGTTGACCACCTGAAAGCTCATCTAAATAATTATGTTGCATATCTTCTAAATTCATATAGCGAATAGCTTCATCCACTTTTTCTTCGTCTTCAGGTTTTAAGTGTCCTTTTGAGTAAGGGAAACGGCCAAAAGATACAAGCTCACGAATCGTTAGACGAACATTCATAAAGTTTGATTGCTTTAAAATCGATACACGTTTAGCGAAATCATCTGATTTCCAGCTACGTACATCTGCCTTATCGAGTAGTACTTCACCAGTATCTGCATTCAGTAAACGACTCACCATAGAAAGTAGCGTGGACTTCCCTGCACCATTGGGTCCAATAAACGATGTGATTTTTCCTGAGACAATATCAACACTTACATCTTGAACGACAGGTTTTTTACCAAAAAACTTTGTAATTTCTTTGACTTGTATCATCCTGCTGACCTACTTTCTCTTAATAATAAGTAGATGAAGTAAACCCCACCCACAAAATTAATAATGACACTAAGTGTAGTAGTGAAACTAAATAAACGTTCAACCATCCACTGTCCACCGACTAAAGCTACAACACTCATTACACAGGAGCCAGTAATTAAGATGGAATGCTTGTATGTTCTGAAATACTGATATGATAAATTTGCAACGATTAAACCAAAGAACGTGATCGGACCAACAAGCGCTGTTGAAACAGCAATCAAAATTGAAGCTAAAATTAACATACGTTGTACCAGCTTATCGTAAGGTACACCTAAATTTATAGCTGTGTCTCGTCCTAAAGACATGACGTCTAATTGATTCATATGACGAGCACCGTAGATAAATGTTATTAAAATGATAACGCCTGCTAGCCAAACTAAATCTGAATTAACATTATTGAAACTTGCAAACATTTTACTTTGTAAGCCTAAAAACTCATTCGGATCTATTAATACTTGGAAGAACGTTGTAATACTTCCTAAGAACGTACCAACAATCATCCCAACAAGCAGTAAAAAATAAATCGGTCGCTTTCCTTCTTTAAACAATACTCGGTAAAAAATTAAAGCGAATAGAATCATCGCTCCAATTGCAAGCGTAAAATTATAGTAGATATTAATAACTAATATGGATGTAGAGCCAAAGAAGAAGTAGATGCATGTTTGAATTAACATATACAAAGCATCTAAACCCATGACACTTGGCGTTAAAATTCGATTATGTGTAATTGTTTGGAAAACTACTGTTGAATAGGCAATCGCTATACCCGTTAATGCCATTGCCACAACCTTTATGACACGGCGTGGAAAAGCATAGTGATAATTACCATTGAGTTCCCAAAATAAATATAGGACAACTGCTATAACAGCGAGACCTAGTAAAATGAACATTTTTGTACGATTACGCATATGCTCTCCCCCTAAACAACATGAATAGGAAGATGGCACTTCCAATTACACCAACAGTCATACTTATTGGTATTTCATAAGGGAAAATCAGTACTCGTCCTAAAATATCACAGAATAACAAGAATGACATACCAAGTAATGCTGTGTGCGGCAAGGTTTTTGCCAGATTATCACCTTTAAACAGAGAAATAATGTTCGGAATAATCAAACCAAGAAATGGAATGATACCGACTGTTAACACCACTGTCGTGGAGATAAGAGCTACCAACACCAAGCCTAAATTGACTACAAATTTATAGGATAGACCAAGATTTTTTGCAAAATCCTCTCCCATCCCAGCTACTGTAAAACGATTTGCGTAAATGTAAGCTAAAATGAGTATTGGTACACTTACGTATAACAGTTCGTAACGGCCTTTCATGATTAATGAGAAATCTCCTTGTAACCATGCAGAAATGTTTTGGATAATATTCGCCTTATATGCAAAGAATGTTGTAACAGAGGACAAAATATTCCCAAACATTAAGCCAATAAGCGGTATAAAAATCGCATCTTTAAACTTAATTCGGTTTAATATTTGCATAAATAGTAATGTGCCGGCTAAAGCAAATATGAAAGCGAAGGAAATTTTTTGGAAATACGTAACGTTCGTAAAGAACATCATGGAAATCAATACACCCAACCGTGTGGCATCTAATGTACCAGCTGTTGTTGGTGAAACGAATTTATTCCTACTTAAGCTTTGCATAATTAAACCAGCAATACTCATACCTGCACCCGCTAGCAAGATTGCAACAAGTCTAGGTACACGACTAATTAAAAATAGTCTAGCTTCTTCTGATTGGAAGTCTAATAGGTCGCTAGGCTTAATATCTACTACTCCGATAAAGAGCGACACAATAGACAGCAAAACAGTTGCTGTTAAAAGATATCTTATTTTCATAGTAATCCCCGGTAGATTTCATTTTTGTGTGTAACTCACTTATTAGTGAAAATGATTATCATTACTCACGATTTCCATTATAAGCATGATTTTATTCTCAGTCAACCAGCAAATGAGAATTATTCTCGTTTTATTAATGATTAACTAAAAAATATGCCAAATTAACGAAATATCAGCATTACCGTAAATTAATCAACAGAAATAATTCACTATTTCTACAATATTTTTATCCAAATAAAAAGGTAATTGAGAATAAAATCTATCCCTCAATTACCATTTCTATATTAGATAATTTTTTTAGTGCCTCTTAACCATGCAGAAATAATGAATATGATTAATACTAACCCAACATAGCCCATCACTGCATATAGTTTAGCTACTAGCGTTGTAAACCCTACAAGACTTGCTAGAAAACCAAGACCACCTATAAATATAACTGCAATCCTAAAGCTTGCTCTACTAGGCTCGAAAAACCTTACCATAAAGGAATATAGCATCCCTACTGCCGTATTATAAATCATTCCCAAAAGAGAAATAGTCATTAATACTCCAACAATCGGATGAATTTCATTCGCTAACGCTAGCATCGGAATGTCTAATCCAACAATGATATTCATCTTTGCTAAAAGGGAGAAATTCACAAGTAAGATTAAAGCACCTAACAAAATCCCACCAATTATACCACCCATGCCAGCTACCTTATGATTGCGTATGGATCCACACATAACAGTCAGTAAAGAGAAGCTAACCCCTACATTGAACGACATGTACAATAAAGCCGTTACCCACCAACTTTTCTCACTTATTTGAGCCTGTTGAGCAATAACAGCTTGCTCTGCAAAGGTAAAATCCATCGTTGCAATAGCATAGATAGCGATGATGGAGACAACGGTTAGTAGATAGGGGGTTGCTAGTGCAATGATATTAATGATGCTTTTCACATCCATCATGACAGTGGCTACTGTAAGCAAGATCATACAAATACTCCCTAGCCAAATAGGCAGTCCAAACATTTGCTGAAATGTTGCACCAGCGCCAGCAAACATGATGACAGCTACACCAAATAAAAAGAGTGATAGCACTAAATCCAAGACAAAGCCCATAGTATTCCCTGAAATTTGATAAATCAAATCCTTATGGGACGATGTGCGAAGCTTAGAGCTCACTTGAGCAACACACATTCCAACAATTGAGAAACCAACCATAGCTAACAATGCTCCATATATTCCTTTAAAGCCATAGCTTGTAAAATAAAGGACAATTTCTTGCCCTGATGCAAATCCTGCTCCAACGATAATCCCCACATAGGCACCACCGATTTGCAAGCTTTTTTTCAATCAGTTCTCTCCTCGTTTTCCTATATACTAAATGATCGACTAAGTACTGCCTTATTGATAGATTTCTTTGCTAATTGTTAATTTATCAATCACAGCCATATTAGGCTTAAAACCAATACCTACCGACTGGGGTACCTCAATATAGCCATCTTTGACTTTTACTTCAGGATCAATGATATCCTCGTACCAATAATGACTAGAACCTGCTGTATCGCCAGGTAAAATAAATTGGCTAAGAGACGTTAAGGCAACATTATGTGCTCGTCCAATTCCAGCCTCTAACATACCACCACACCAAACTGGAATATGGTTTGCTTTACATAGGTCATGTATTCGTATTGCTTCCGTTAAACCACCTACTCGTCCAATCTTGATGTTTATGACACCACAGCTTCCAAGTTCAATTGCTCGTCTGGCATCCTCATATGATGTGATGCTTTCATCTAAGCAAATAGGCGTTTTTAACTTTTTCTGCAATGCTGCATGATCGACAATATCATCAGTAGCTAATGGTTGTTCGATCATTAATAAATTAAAATCATCAAGCTGCTGTAGTATTTCTATATCCTCTAATGTATAAGCAGAGTTTGCATCAACCATCAAGGGTAAATTTGGAAATTCCGCACGAATTGCCTGTACTATCTCTACATCCTCTCCAGGCTTTATCTTAATCTTCACCCTTTTGTAGCCTTTTTCAATATGACCTTTTATTAATGCTATTAACTGAGAGATAGAGGGTTGGATACCCACACTGACTCCTACTTCAATACGTAGTTTTTGACCACCTAACGCCTGTGCAAGTGATTGCTTTGTTTGCTGAGCATAGATATCCCATACAGCACCCTCAATTGAAGCTTTCGCCATGCAGTTTCGCCGAATAGGTGCAAATAATGAGGTTACCTCATCTGGATGCCCAATCTTTTTATGTAACAAGATGGGTATCAAAAAATCTTGTAGCATATGCCATGTTGTCTTTAATGTTTCTTCCGTATACCATGGTGCTACAAAAGCAACAGTTTCTCCCCACCCCGTCGTCCCTGATTCATCTTTTGCTTCTATCAGTAACATTTCCTTTTCATCAACTGTGCCAAAACTCGTAGTAAATGGTGCTTTCATAGGCATTTTTAAATGCCTTAATGTAATCTTTTCTAATCTCACATTGTTCACTCCTTATCATTATTATAAAGCTAATAAGGAGCGTCTGACTAACAGATAGCTATGAACATATTCTGGATGTTTCTTCATGCGTACGATGGCATAATCTTGGTTAAATAATGTTGTTAAGATTGTGCGAATTTTATAACGCCAGTCCTCTGCAAGTTTTGGACTTTCCACTTTCATTTTCTGTAGAGATTGAGGGATCGGTAAAAGATAGGCATCTTTATAAAAAGATTGATTTAACTGAAATGTATTTTCTACATCTAGAACTGGTAATCCGTCTACTGTTAATGTCCAAGGTACAATTTCCTGTGCTACTTCTTCTAATTCATCAAGGCTATCTGCCATTTGATCACGCTCGATCCACCATTCAACGACAAGTCTATCTGAAGGTAGTCCTTCATTAAAGTCATCTCGAAGTGGACCATAATAATCATTTTCATATTGATAACTAGTGGCGTTCAGTTTTAGAAATGCTAGATTCGCTAAACGCGCCTCTAATGGGTCAATTAACCAGCGGACAAGTTGAAAACCATGCTCTTTTGCATATTCTTGTTGGGCATGCTTCAATAATTCACCCACACCTTGTTCACGATATGCTTTTTCTACACCAATCATGTGCGAATGTAAGTACATTTCTCTATTCCGATAGCCAACGAAGCAATAGTTAAAGCCAATTAGCTTTTCTTCTAAATACGCTCCTAATACGATTCCCCCATTTTGTACAGCAGCTAGTAATTGATGGGAGGGGATTGCTTGACTGCCCCATATTTCAGCATTTAATTTTTGGATCTCTGCAATTTCTTTCGGTGTCGTTACTTTGTGAATTCGCACTTGCTCTAACATTACGCTGACGCCTCCTTTTTATGCCCTGACTCCAAAGCTAATAAAACTGCTCTTGTAAGTATCTCCACTCCCGTGACAAGTCTTGCTTGTTTAAATTTCATTTTCGGATGATGCAAGCCTGGTGTTAATCCACAACCCAAGCCCAGCATTGTTGTTTTTAAATGCGGCCGTTGTACAGCATAATGGTGAAAATCCTCTCCTCCAGGTGTATGAACAGGCTTTCTTAAATTTGATAATCCAGCAGCCTGTATAATTGCCTGCTCCATTAAATATTGAGCACTTGTATCAACTTCAGCAGCTACGATATTGGCCACCGTACGTAATTCAATTTGTACTTTATGCAACAATTTAGAGGAATCGATCACACGCTTTACGCCTTGTGCTAAATCGTCCATCACCTTGTTTTGTTGTGCACGAATATCAATCGTAAATGAGGCATTACCTGGGATAATATTGCCCGAATCTCCCCCAGCATGGAATTTCGTCATCTTTACAGATACAGGAACCATAGGATCTGTATGAATGGTTCGCAAATCTTCGATGATTGTTGCACCTACTTCAATGGCATTAATACCTAGGTGCGGTCTTGCAGCATGAGCATCCTCTCCGATAATTTCGCCTTCAAGTAAACGAGAGGCACCATGATATAAGGCTGCACAATAAGTGCCGTCCTCTAGCTCATGAACAGGTCTTACATGGACACCAAATAAATAATCTAAGTCATCAATAACACCTTCTTCTAATACAGATAACGCTCCAGTTCCTTTTTCTTCAGCAGGTTGGAAAATAACGCGGATTGTACCATTAATAGATTGCTGTAGTTCTTTTAAAAGTAATAGTGTACCAATGGCCATCGTCATATGACCGTCATGTCCACATGAATGATTCGCACGGAAATGACCATCTACTTCTTGCCATAAGGCATCTATGTCTGTTCTTAGTCCTACTTTGGGGTTACCTTTGCCTACATCAACATATAATCCTGTGGAATTTTTAAATCGTTTAGGGGAAAAGCCTTCCTGCGTTAATAGTTCCACTATATAATTGGTGGTTTCTACTTCATGCCAGCTGATTTCTGGATTTGCATGTAAATACGTAAAAATCTCCATTAATCTTGGCCTCAAATAATCTAACTCTTCCTTCATAGATTCCAACCCCTTAAATTTTCATATTATTAAAATTATTATAACGAAAATGATAATTTTCTACATAGAAACTTATACCCACATTCAACAAAATAACTACTTATGATAATATATTTCGCTCTCAGCCTCTTAGATAGACTTTTATTTAGATACAAAAAAAGATGCAAGTACAGTTTTTTTAATAACTGTACTTGCATCTTTCATTTAATTAATACCCTTCATCGCTTTTGAAATAATTGGTGAAAGCACCAATATAATAATCCCGACTACAATAGATAAGGTACCTAAGAAACCAAAGTATGTGAATTCGCTTACAACTTCATAGACCTTAACTAATTGCGCATTAATTGCTTGTGCTGCTGCACTTGTTAAAAACCATAAAGACATCGTTTGCGCTGCGAATGCCTGTGGTGCCAATTTCGTTGTGGCAGATAGACCAACTGGTGATAATAATAACTCACCAACAACCACTAAGAAGAATGACAATACTAACCATAAAGGACTCACTAATGTATCTCCACCAGACAGGTGTGCTGGAATCATCATCACTAAGAATGATAGACCCGCAAAGAACAATGCATATGAGAACTTACGTGGTGTTGTTGGCTGCTTGTCTCCCCATTTAAGCCATAGCATCGCAAATAATGGTGCCATTGTAATAACAAATAATGGGTTCAATGACTGGAACCAAGAAGATTGAAGCTGAATACCACCAAAACTTAGCTGTGTACGCTCATCTGCATAAGTAGCTAAAATAGTTGCTCCTTGTTCTTGAATCGCCCAGAACATTACAGCTGATAAAAATAAAGGAATATAAGCAAGTAGACGAGACTTTTCATCCTTTGTTGTTTTTTTACTGCGATACATATAAATAAAGAATGCAGTTGGAATTAATACACCTAGAGCTGTGATGATTAAACTAAATACATTCATTGTTAAAGTACCAGTTTTAATACCGATAGCACCCAAGATGATAATAAGTAAAGCTGCAACTCCGAATTGCGTAAAGACTTTTTTACGTTCTTCAGGCTTTAATGGGTTGTTTACTTGTAAGCCCGCTAAGCCTAAATATTTTTTCTCTGTTAATTTATAAACAATTAAACCAATAAACATACCCAGACCCGCTAAACCAAAGCCAAGGTGGAAGCTATATTTTTGTCCAATTGTTCCGACAATAAAAGGTGCAATAAATGCTCCCATATTAATACCCATATAGAAAATAGAAAAACCTGCATCACGACGGCTATCTGTTTCAGCATAAATGTCCCCAACAATACTTGAAACGTTCGGTTTTAATAAACCAGTACCCATAACGATAAATGCCATGGAAGCAAATAACATGCTCACACCACCAGGCAATGCTAGCAGTAAATGACCAATCATAATTAACACGCCACCATAAAAAATGGTTTTTCGTGTTCCTAAAACTCGGTCGGCAATCCATCCACCTATAATTCCAGACATATAAACAAGCGAGCCGTAGATGGCCATAATAGAGTTTGCTGTTCCGCGGTCTAGACCTAAGCCCCCGTCATGTAATTCGTAATACATAAAGAAGATAAGAATTGCTCGCATACCATAGTACGAGAAACGTTCCCAAAATTCTGTGAAAAACAAAGTAAAGAGCCCTTTAGGGTGTCCAACAAAACCATTTTGTGGGACAGATTTTACAACTTCATCTTTACTAGACATACAATACCCTCTCCCAATAAAAAATTATTCTACAAAAACACAACTACCCTAATATAAGGATAAAAAAACTTTGTTTCATCATACTAAAGCGTTTTATAAACTTTAGCAAGAGTTTTAAAAAATGTTGAAAATTTGTCATTTTTCTATAAATTCTGATTGATTATTAGATAAATTATTAAATCCTTTGATATATCTAAGTTTTCTCACACTTTATACCTAAAAGATTTTTAAATTTACAATGAATTATTCTAAAATATTTAAAATTCAGATTCCTTACTTTATTTGAAAATTAATACAATTTCTTGAGTACACGTTTTACCTTTGTTCTAGATTCTACTATTCCCTCTAATCACAAAAAGCATGCCAAAAATCTTTTGGCATGCTTTGGGAAGTACATTTTTTAATTAATTACATAGTGCTGATACTTTGCGTAATCTGCTGCTTTTACTTCAAGAGACAATAATGTCCCACCCTCTTCATAGGCTGTATTAAAAACAGAGGCATTCTCATTTAAATAAGAAACAACGTTCCCATGATCATAAGGTATTAACATTTCACACGTTACGTAATGCGAGAAGATGTGTTGACGAATTAGCTGTACTAATTCTTCTAAACCAACCCCCTGCTTTGCTGAAATCCAAATATTATCTCCACTTACCACAGGATATGGAACATCTGCTATATCTGCTTTATTGTATACATAGATTGTAGGAATGTCCTCAACACCAACTGCTTTAAGTGTTTCGTTCGTTACATCCATCATAAATCCGTGCTCTGTATTCGAAACATCCACCACGTGGAGTAAAAGATCCGCATCTCGCGCCTCTTCCAAAGTGGAGCGAAATGCCTTCACTAAATGGTGAGGTAATTTACTAACAAAGCCTACAGTGTCTGTCAGTAAAAAGGTCTTCTTATCAGGTAGTTCAATCTGACGAACAGAAGTTTCAAGGGTAGCAAAAAGCATATCCTTCTCAAAGACTTGCTTGTGCTCTTCTTGTCCTATTTGTGTAAGCAGTTGATTCATAATCGTTGATTTCCCAGCATTTGTATAGCCTACAATCGATACAACCGGAAGAGCGTTTTTACGACGCTGTTTACGCTGCGTTTCTCTCTGTTCCTTAACGTGCTCTAGATCTTTTTTAATTTTAGCAATTTGATCTTCAATTTTTCGTCGATCCAATTCCAGCTTTGTCTCACCAGCACCACGGTTTTTAAAGCCTCCCCCAGTACCTCCACCCTGACGGCTTAAAGAGGCATGCAAACCCACTAAACGAGGTAGCATATATTGAAGCTGTGCTAATTCCACCTGCATTTGGGCTTCACGTGTTTTTGCGCGCCTTCCAAAAATATCTAAAATAAGCATTGTTCGATCAATGACCTTCGTTGCTAAATCACGCTCCAAATTACGGATTTGCGAAGGAGACAGTTCATCATTAAAAATAACGAGGTTTGCTTGTGCTTCTTCATAAAAATTTTTGATTTCTTCTATTTTACCTGTACCCACATAATGGGAAGGTGTCACACGTTCCAAATTTTGCGTGACAGTCCCAACCACTTCTACATGCAAGGCCTCAGCTAAATTTTGTAACTCTTCCATAGAATAGTCAAAGTGCTCATCATTTCGTAAATTCACGCCAACTAGTATGGCCTTTTCAATTAATACATCAACTTCCTTAATTCTATCCATTAGAAACCTCCCACCAAAGCTTGGTGTCGCTACGACAAATTTTCTTCATCTTACCATAATATACCCTTTTTCGTATTTGAAGATCATCGTTAACTTTCCTAAAAAATGCGCCTCATGGAAAGGCGCATCTCAACTATTTTCTTTCTTCTTTTAGCAGGGCTTCTGAGCGTGTGAACTCTTCTTCAATTTCTTTATTTGGTTTATATGTCAGTATACTGACAACAACCGCAACAATTAAACAAACAATGAAGCCAGGAACAATTTCGTACAACGCACTTGATAAAGCATCTACTTTACCCCAAATAAACGCAGTTGCAGCCCCTGTTACCATTCCGCTAAGTGCTCCGTAGTTTGTTAACTTTCTCCAATATAAAGAAAGTAAAATAACAGGTCCGAAGGCTGCACCGAATCCTGCCCAAGCAAAGCCAACTAAGCTTAAGATAGAACTATCTGGATTCCACGCTAGGATTGCTGCAATAATTGCAACAACTAATACAGCCATACGCCCAACAAAAACGTAATGCTTATCGTCTGCTGTTTTATTAAATAATGCTTTATAAATATCCTCTACAAGTGCTGAAGAAGTTACGATTAATTGAGAAGAAATTGTACTCATAACAGCTGCTAAAATAGCCGCCAGCATAATACCTGCTATAAATGGATGGAATAAAATCTGACCAAGTACAATAAATACTGTTTCAGCGTCTTTTAGCTCACCAGCATTTTGCTGATAATAGGCTACACCCACCAAGGCAGTTCCAATAGCTCCAAATAAGCTTAACATCATCCAGCCAATACCAATGCGTCGAGCTTGCTTCGTTTCTTTAACGGAACTAATCGCCATAAAGCGGACGATAATATGAGGCTGTCCAAAATAGCCTAATCCCCAAGCAACTGAAGAAATGATCCCTGCTGCTGTCGCAGTGGCTGGTAATAAATTCAGAAGATCTGGATCAACAGATTTAATAGATGAAATGGTTTCACCTATACCACCTGTTACAAATAAACCAAATAGCGGTACCATAATAAGTGCTAAAAACATAATAAGACCTTGTAAGAAGTCTGTATAACTTACCGCTAAAAATCCGCCAAAAAGAGTGTATGCTACAACTACAGCTGACACAATTAATAAGCCTGTATGGTATTCATAACCAAATGAACTATCGAAAAACTTGCCCCCTGCTACCATTCCTGACGATACATAAAATGTAAAGAATATGAGGATGATGATACCTGAAGCAATTCTAATAAGCTTCGTATGATCACGTAATCGATTATCCAAATAACTTGGAATAGTAATGGAATCATTTGTAACCTGTGTATATACCCGTAAACGTGGTGCCACAAGTAGCCAGTTTAGGTAAGCTCCTATTGTTAATCCAATTGCAATCCAAGCCTCCACAAGACCTGATAAAAATATCGCACCTGGTAAGCCCATTAGGAGCCAGCCAGACATATCCGCAGCACCCGCACTTAGCGCAGTAACCGCCGGACCTAAGGAACGACCGCCAAGCATATAATCTGTTAAATTAGATGTTTTAACAAATGCATACCAGCCAATTGCTAGCATGGCGATCATATAAATAACAATCGCTAATAATTGATACATGTTATCCGACATATTTTCTCCTCCTTATTAATCCTTAGTATCACCAATTTAAAAAGAATTACTGTATTTAAGATACCACGAATATACAATTCCACCTATAAATACTCGGAATTTTTATTAAATTTATTCCGAATACCAAAGATGCCATTGTCTTTTATAAAATGTGTTAAACTAGTGCCATCTATAACACAATAAAGTAGGCGAAAATGTATGACATTTGAAGAAATGAAAGCTCAGCTCACTGAGCAAATTTTGCAACAAAAGCTTGTGACAGCTACAATCAGTCAACCACGTATGAAATCAAATGAAATAAAACGTATAAAATTAAAACCATTAATGTTAAAAAATCAGTACCATATACAAATTGAATACCAATATGAACGGATTTTAAAACATGAAAATATTCTATTGGCTCATTTACCTTCCAAGCTTGACGCGTTTTTTGAGGAGTATCGTCAAGCTCATATTGATTTCGTAGATGAAACGGTACAAGTACAATTATCAAAAAAGAACAAAGTCCTTTGGAAATCAGATAAAACAGCTTCACCTAAACAAGTCCATCTAAGCCATAATCGTAAAAAAAATTATTTACTATCTGATGATCAACCCTATCCATTTTTAATTCGACTGGGGGTACAAACAGAAGAAGGAAAGGTTAAGAAACAAAAGTATGATAAATTTAAACAGATTAACCGCTTCATTGAATTTATAGATGATGCCTTAACCTATTTACCTCAGGATCGACAGGTGAGGATTTTAGATTTTGGTTCAGGAAAATCCTACTTAACCTTTGCTTTGTATCATTATTTAAAAATTGAAAAAGGCTTAGACATTCGTGTTACTGGTTTAGATTTAAAAAAAGAGGTTATTGAAGAGTGCTCAAGAATAGCACAGGATCTAGGCTATGATCAGCTAGAATTTCTTGTAGGAGATATCAATGATTATAATGATGAAAGTGCTGTGGATATGGTGGTGACACTCCATGCATGTGATGTAGCGACAGATATGGCCTTGGCTCGTGCTGTGAAATGGGGAGCAAGTGTCATTCTAAGTGTGCCTTGCTGTCAGCATGAGTTAAATCGTCAACTAAATACACCTGCTCTCGATATTATGTTGCAACATGGACTTGTTAGAGAGCGATTTGCGGCACTTGCTACAGATGCTATTCGAGCTGAAATTTTATCGCTTGTTGGCTATGAGGCACAGCTTTTAGAGTTTATCGATATGGAGAATACACCTAAAAACATATTAATTCGAGCCTATCAAACAGGTAAAAAACCAAATGAAGAGCAACGTGCCAGCTATGATGCCTTCTTAAAATTATTGAATGCAACACCATTTTTAGCGAATGAGTTAAAAGAGTATTTATAACATACAGATGTACTTCAATCCAAATAAAAGGCGATCCAATGTTGATTGGACCGCCTTTTTTATTATAACTCTTGTCGTAAAGCTTGAATAACGTCAATTTTTGTTGCTTTACGTGCTGGGCGATAACCTGAAATCATCGCTACACCAACACTAATGGCTGCTGCAATAATGACTAGTTGCCATGGAATAAGAGAAAATGTTATATCATTTGTTGCAAAAGCTTCCTCCCCTGTTGCCGCCTTAAGAATTAATGGTAATGCTGCATTAGCCGCAAAGCTAATAGCATACGAGATGACAACCGCAATTAGCGTACCAAAAATACCGATAAATGTGCTTTCCATTAAAAATAACCGTTGTATAAGCTTCGGACTTGCCCCAATTGCCTTTAATACACCAATTTCACGTGTTCGCTCTGTCACAGCCATTGTCATTGTATTAAAAATACCAATGGAAGCAATCAATACAGCAATTGTACCAACAAAGATTAAGCCAATTTTTAAGACAAGGAAAAATACATTCATTTGATCTAGTTGCTCTGTTACTGAATATACGCTATAGCCCTTATCTTTTAACTTCTCTAAAATTGGTTTTACGTTTTCTAATGTATCCGCATAAATATTAAATTCAGAGTAAAACAGCTCATCCTCTGCCATGTTATTATCTGTAGATAAATTTTCAACCCATATTGCCTTTTGCTCTTTGTCCATATGAATAGCGTTATCAACCATCCAATCATAAGAAGGTTTCTCCATTACGCCAACAATTGTATAGCTCATTTTTTGCGTTTCATCATTTGTACCCGTGTGAGGAACTAAGGACAGGTCTATGTTCTTTCCAATCAATGATTCTTTATAGCCCTCTTCACTACCATCATAATACGTACCCTCTGCTTCAGCCTTTTTACTTTTTTCCGCAATGACATCACGTTCTTTTTCATTCAATAATGTTTGAGCAAAATGATACCCTACAACAATTTCATTAGATTTCGTTGGATAACGCCCTTTTGCAAGCTTTCCATTTACCTGTTCAAAGTCCTGCATATCTGACAATATTAAATTAGAAGTAGTATCACGATCTTCAAAAAATGATTGTGCGGTAGCATTGACACTAATTGTTTCAAGCACCGTTTCTACATGTTCCATTTTTTTAATTTCTTGTACTTGTTCTTCAGTTAATTGCTTATCGCCATATACTTGAATTTTTGTAACTGTTTCGTTTGAAAGAATTTCATTACGTAAAGATTCCTGTAAACCAAAACCAACGGATGCTAGCACGATTAAAAAGGCACAGCCCATCGTTGCAGCTAGTATCGTCATAAACACACGCAGCTTATTTTTCTTGATATGCTGTGTTACAAAATCTAATTGATCCTTAAATAACATGTTAAGCTTCCTCCTTTACAAGTTCTCCATCGTACATGCGGAAGCGTCTATGTGCGATAGTAGCTACTTCTTCATCGTGCGTGATAATGACAAAAGTTAGCCCTAATTCACGATTTAAACTTTGAATAAGCAATAAGATATCCTGCTCGGTTTCTGAATCGAGACTCCCTGTTGGCTCATCAGCAAGTAATATAGGAGGATTCGTAATAAGGGCTCGTGCAATGCTGACACGCTGTTGCTGTCCACCTGACAATTCATTGGGATAATGGTCTGCTACTTCTGTCAAACCAACCTTGTCCATTAATTTCTTCACTTTTTCTTTGCGCATAGCCTTACGCAAACCCTGTAGCTTTAAAGGTAATTCGATATTTTCAAAAGCAGTTAAACCAGGCATTAATTGAAAGTTTTGAAAAATAAAACCGAATTGACGTAAACGGAAGGCAGCACTTTCTGTTTCAGTTAGATGGGCTGTTTCCTTTCCATTTACTTTAATAGAGCCCTGTTCAGCCTTCATAAAACCAGCTAGAACTTGTAATAAGGTCGATTTTCCTGAGCCACTTTTACCTACAATGGCCACAATTTCTCCTTTATGGACCTCGAAGTTCACACCTTTCAATACCGGCACTTGCTTTTCCTTCCCTCGTTTTCCAATTAAAAATGTATGTTGTAAATTTTCAACCTGAATCATTAGTTAATAAACGCTCCTTTCCTATTCATTTTCCATTGTAGTAAACAATTCTTAATAAAGAGGGAGGATAAAAATGAAGATATTCTTAAGAATAAGAAGGTACTCTTCTGGTTATCAAATGAATTTACAATACCTTTACAATTCGAATGCGCTATTTTTATTACCTTCTATTATCTTTCGTGTCTTAATCTGTACTAATAAGTCACCATTACAGAAGAATAGCCATTTATAACAAGGTTTTATCTGTACTCATAAAAATAAATACAGCTGGATTACCTTATATTTTGTGAACGAATTGTATATTACAGCAATGTAAATTTTCATGTCGATTAGTAAATTTTTATGTAGATAAATTAAAGATTTTGTTATGATAGTAAAGTTTAGAGGTCGATTAATTTATTTATATCCAGGAGGATTCGATTCACATGCTTAACTCAAAAAAACAAGACCCTTTCTTTATTGCATTGCATAAAATTGCTGAAAATATGAGAGAGGCTGTACATTACGCAAATGATTTTCGTATTAACAGTGTAGCTGACCTAAAAGAGATTAGCATTACAATGAAAAATTATGAAACTGCTGGTGATAAGCTTATTCATGAACTGATTGTCATGTTAAACAAATCATTCATGACACCTATTGAACGTGAGGATATTTTAGAGCTCGCCATTCGTATGGATGATGTTTTAGATGGAACAGAACACTGTATTGCACACTTTGAAATGTTTTCGCTCACTGAGATTGATGAATCTATGCGCATTTTCTTAGGGTTTATTTCAAAAAGTGCTGATGAAATAGTCAAAGCGACAGAAGAGTTAAAGAAAAAGAATCTAATTGGCATGCGTCCACACGCAATTCTTATTAAAGACTATGAACGTGAATGTGATGAGGTACAACGTACTTCTATTAAGAAGTTATTTTTAAATGAAAAAGATCCAATCCGCCTCATTAAATTTAAGGATATTTATGAACAACTTGAAGATATCGCTGATCATTGTCAAAACGTAGCAAATACTATGGAAACAATTATCATGCGTAACGCATAATTAGGAGATGGGCACTTTACAATGAACACAATCATTATATTAACCGTACTGGTCGTCATCTTTGCCCTAACATTTGACTTTATCAATGGCTTCCATGATACAGCAAATGCTATTGCAACTTCGGTTTCTACTAGAGCATTGCCGCCACGCACGGCAATCATTATGGCGGCAACTATGAACTTTATTGGTGCTATCACCTTTGTAGGGGTTGCAAAAGCTCTAACAAAAGATATTGTAGATCCTTTTGCATTAAATGCTTTTGAAGGAGACACAACTGGCTCAGTCGTTATTTTAGCTGCATTAATTTCAGCTATAATTTGGAATTTATTAACATGGTATTTCGGTATTCCGTCAAGTTCTTCACACACATTGATTGGGTCTATTGCCGGTGCTGCAATCGCATCCGCTGGTTTTAATGTGTTAAACTATGGCGGCTTTACTAAAATCATCATGGCTTTAGTGTTTTCACCTTTACTTGCTATTTGTGCAGGCTTTATTATGATGACTCTTTTTAAACTATGGTTTAAAAATTTAAATTTATATAGGACGAATAAAGGTTTCCGTACAATGCAAATTTTTACTGCTGCCATCCAATCATTCACCCATGGTACAAATGATGCGCAAAAAGCGATGGGGATTATGACGATGGCGTTAATCGCTGGTGGCTTGCACACTGGAGATGAAATACCTTTCTGGGTGCGTGCTGCTGCAGCTACAGCAATGGGGCTAGGTACGTCAATTGGTGGTTATAAAATCATTAAAACGGTTGGTGGTAAGATTATGAAAATCCGCCCTGTTAATGGTGTTGCGGCAGATTTAGCATCTGCTACTGTTATTTTTGGCGCTACGCTAATCCACTTACCAGTTTCAACAACACATGTCATTTCTTCCTCCATTATGGGTGTTGGTTCAGCACAGCGTGTGCGTGGTGTAAACTGGGGTATGGCTCGAAAGATTGTTACTACTTGGGTGATTACAATGCCAATTTCTGCCGTTATGGCATCTGTTATTTATTTCATATTATCATTATTCTTTTAATAGTAAGACTCCTGTCCAAAAAGTGGATGGGAGTCTTTACTTTGTCACACGACAAAATGTGACACATCCTTTACACTAATTGAAAAGGGGGATGTATAAACAACTATGAAAACTTTTTCAGCTTTTATTACAGCACATGCGAAAGCAATCGTAGTCATATGGCTTATTATTTTTCTAGCAATGGCGTACTTTGCTTTACAGCTTCCAGGCAAACTTCAAGGTGATGGTTTCTTTGTCGAAGCAGATCATACCTATGTTACCAACGAGCTAGCAGAAAAATTTGATTTACCATCTAATACGATTTTGGTTGTCTTTGATCCAGCTGAAGATCAGAAAATTGAAGACACTTTAAAAAAATTAGATAGCATAAAAGAGATTCATTCTATTCAATCACCTTTAGAAGACTCCTCTTTACGGAAAGATGGTATTGCCTATGCTATGGTTCACATAAAGAACGATGTAGAAAACCTTCCTGACATTGTTGAGGAATTCCGTTCATTAATTGAAAAAGACGGAATTAGTATCACTGGAGGGCCTGTTATTTCTGCTGACATAAATACTGCTAGTCAAAAGGATTTGGCATCAGCTGAGGCCATTGGATTGCCAATTGCCATCGTGGTTCTCTTATTAGCGTTCGGTACAGTTGTTGCTTCTATTTTGCCAATCGTCATTGGTGTTGTGACAGTGGTTACCGCCTTTGGTATGATGACACTGCTCAGTGCTAATGTAAATCTATCTATTTTCGTCTTAAATATTGTTCCAATGCTTGGGCTGGCTTTAAGTATTGATTTTGCGTTGCTGTTTATTAATCGTTACAGAGAAGAACGCACACATACTTCTATTGCTCAAGCCATTCAAACTGCTATTCAGACAGCAGGTCGTTCTATCATTTTCTCCGCAGTCTGTGTCATGATTGGCTTAGGTGCGATGATTGTCATTGATGTAGAAATTTTTCATAATATCGCCCTAGGAGGCACTATAGTCGTCCTGTTAGCCGTTCTTTCTGGCTTAACATTACTTCCTGCCACTATGATGCTATTAGGAGATAGACTTAATAAATGGCGCTTAATACGCGTTAAACCAGGTGGGGCAAATCGTTGGCGTGGCTTTGCAGGTTTTGTCATGAAGCATCCAGTAGCTATAGTGATTTCAGCATTATTATTACTAGGCATCGGCATGATCCCTTTAAAGGATATCCAATTAACCATTCCACAGGTGGACTCCTTACCTACGAAATATGATGCTCGTGCAGCATACGATAAATTAGATGAAACGTTTGGACTAGGTGAATCTTCTACATTATATTTGTTGGCTGAACGAAAAGATGGCTGGGAGGATACTGAGGGTAGAGAGCTAATTTATACTATTCAAGAAAAGCTATTAAAGGACCCATTAGTGACTAATGTTTCAACTATTTATACAGCTGCTAACATTCAAACACCAGAGGAGCTTTCTGCTTCTTTAGCTATTCCACAGGTTGCTGAACAATTAAAACCTGTTATTAATTCATTTTCAAAGGATACACAGCTATTTGTTCCAATTACAATTGATGCAGCAGGTTCTTCCTCTAAAGCTCAAAAATTTGCCCGAACATGGATGGACAAAGACCTGGGCGTGGATTTTGCACTTGGTGGACCAGCTAAATTCAACCAAGAAATCTTTGATGAAATTGCTAATAAAATTGTTTTAGCTATAGCAATTATTATCGTTTCTACATTCTTTATTTTAATGTTGGCATTCCGTTCTATCTTAATTCCGTTAAAGGCAATAATCATGAACATTATTGGGCTTTCATCTGCATTCGGGATACTCGTTTATATTTTCCAATATGGTCATTTTGGTATTGAAGCAAGCTCCATCGTGCTAATCATTCCAGTTATTGTTTTTTGTCTTGTATTTGGCTTAAGTATGGACTACGAAGTCTTTTTAATTTCTCGTATCCAAGAGGAATATTTAAAGGGTTCCGATAATACGCGTGCAACAATTGATGGCTTAACATCCACTAGCCGAATAATTACATCTGCAGCGCTTATCATGATTGTTATTACAGGTGCATTTGCCTTCACAGATGTAATGCCTGTGAAGCAAATTGGTGTGGGTATCGCTATTGCTGTTGCCATTGATGCAACAATTATTCGTCTTATGCTTGTGCCTAGTCTCATGAAGCTGTTTGGTGATTGGAACTGGTGGCTTCCTTTCTCAAAGAAAAGTAAATAACATAAAGAAAATCCGCCTCCCTTATAAAAGGAGGTGGATTTTTCAATTAAGCGTAGATGCTTTTATACCATTCTTTTGCAGCTTGTACTTCAGGCATTGTTAGTTGATGACCAAAATTAAACCATTTCGTCGTTACTTTGGCACCTGCAGCACTTAAAAGAGTTTCTAAATCCTCAGACTCCTGTGCTGTACACATCGGATCATTCGTACCAGCACCGATAAACACAGGTGTTGGAGAAAGTTGCGGTAATTCAATACCACGTCTTGGTACCATTGGGTGATGCAAAATAGCTCCTGCTAACGCATCATCGTAGTGGAATAATAAGCTTGCTGCAATATTAGCACCATTCGAATACCCTATTGCTACAATTCGTTGGCGATCAAAGCCATATTGCTGTGCTGACGTCTTTAAAAATTCATGAAGCTCCTTTGTACGAAAGATTAAATCCTCAATATCAAAGACACCTTCGGCTAATCGGCGGAAAAATCGTGGCATTCCATGCTCAAGTACATTTCCGCGAACACTTAAAATATTGGCTGTTTCATCTATTTCTTTTGCCAGCCCAATAAGACTTTCCTCATTACCACCTGTACCATGTAGCAATAATAATGTCGGCTTTGTTTCGTCTGTACCTTTATAAAAAATATGTTGCACTGACAGTCACCTCTCAATTATCTTGAATTCGAGATAATTGTAGCCTGTGGCAAAATTAAATTCAAGCTCTTTGACTTATTAATTTCACGATTTTCACGATTTGGCTGTTCTTCGTGATTTTTATAAAAATTAGTAATGGTATAAACTGAAAATAAACATGCCGCAATCACAACAACAATAACAATTCCCACTAATTTTTTTCCGTTCATCTATCATGATCCCCCGTATTTTTTATTTCTTTGTACGAAAGCCTTCTTCTAGTAAATATTCCTTTGCTGCCTCATACGTACCAAATGCCTCTTCCAGATTGTCTCCATGATACACGTTCCACGAACGTTGCTCAAAAGCTAGCTGTAACTGACTACCATCGCGACTATGCCAAATCTCTACAATTGGCTCCTGCTCTTCTACTTCTTCAGATAAATATTGGATTGCGTCTTCAATAATTTCACGAAGTTGTTGTTCATCGTAATCGCGGATATTTACTAATCCTTTATCATTAGCCTCATTCTCATAGCGTAATAAATCTCCTACAAAGACAAAGCCATTGCCGTTTGGATGTAATTTCTCAACTACAATCGTCTTTTCGTAAAGACTGTCCATGTAATGATAATTTAGGCGCTTTAAAGAAATTTCTTTTTTTGTTAGCTCAGAAAACGATTCAATAATCGCTTGTTTTTGTTCAAATGTTAGCATATAAAAAATGCTCCTTTTCTTTACATTCTATCTAACAGTATAACTCATTTTTTCCTATTATATCGTGTCGTTTCTAAATCATTTTTGCGCAAGAAAATAGGACAAGCTAATATTATAGCTTATCCTATTTAAACTTATGAGGTTTGATTAAATATTTTTTCACGTGTGAATTTTATCACCTGTGCAACATACAATTCCCGATAAGGAACAAATTGTGCAGTACCTACTGGTCTGACAATTCTCACACGTTGACCATCAGGGAAATATTCATACCCTTCAATATTAAGTGTCGTCGTTTCTCCCAAGAAGAAAGCCTCCGCCTCATTTAGCCTCGCTCTAACTACACCCGATACTTCTTCATACTGCAAAGCAAAGGAATCCCAATCATGCTTGAAAGGATATATGTAGACATGGCAAAATTCATTGTCGATCATATTTTCAGAAACGATACTACAAGATGTCATGCCCATTTTGACAACTTCATGGACATCAATATTAAGTCCCAATTCTTCTTTTACTTCTCGAATGCCTGACTCTACTGTCTCAATCGCTAAAAGATGTCCTGCTGCTGTAATATCGAGTAACCCTGGATAATCCTTTTTCTGTGAACTACGTACTTGAAAATAAATATAGTCTTCATTTACAAGCCAGCAATGAAAAGTCTCATGCCAAAGCCCCTTTTCATGCACTTCCGCTCTCGTAGCTGTCCCAATTTGCTCATGCTGTTCATTAAATACCTTTACAATTTCTTGTTCCATTGTTTCGACTCCTATACTGACTTCGTCGCTTTTTTCTTAATTGCATTACGTTGATCATAAATATTGGATACGATAACCTTTAAGACTGCATAAAATGGTACAGCGATAATAATACCAATAAAACCTGCTATATTACCTGCCGCTAAAATAATTGTAATAACGGTAAGGGGGTGGATATCAAGTGATTTCCCCATGACATTAGGTGTAATAAAGTTGCTGTCTATTTGCTGAGCAACCAGCGTCACAACCGAAACCCACACCACTAAAATTGGATCTTGAATAACTGCCACAATCAGGGCTGGCGCAAAGGCAATCCAAGGCCCGATAAATGGAATCATATTCATAAAGAATGCAAAAATCACTAGTAATAACGAATAGTCTAATCCGATAATTAAATAGCCTACATACATTATTAGTGCTAATAAAAAACTAATTTGCAGTTGGCCCTGAATGTAGGTACGTAATACATCATCAATTTCACTTAACGTTTTCTTTACCCATTGCTGACGTTCACCACTGAAATATTTATAGATGGATGGAGCAAACTTCTCATGATCCTTCAGCATAAAAATAAAGAAGAACGGAATTAAAATGGCTAATAACGACACAGATACAATGGATTGTAAAAAGGACACAAAACCTTTACTCGCCACTACTGCAATATCTTGTACCGAATTCGCCATTTTTTCGATAACATCATTTAATTGCTCAGGGAAGTTATCCTTATTTTGCGTTACATAGTCTGTTAGTTGCTGGATGCTCGTACTAATACTCGTACTAATCATAGGGGCATTCTTCACTAATTTATTGACCTGCTCGGCAATCGGGTTACCAATAATCCAGCCAAAAATACCTACCATTGCTATTAGTCCGAACACAATCGTCAATATACTTCCCCATCGAGGAAATCTACGTTTTTCTAAAAATCTCTGAATTGGTTCCGTCACATAATAGAGAACACCACCAAGTAGTAAAGGCACAAAAATGGCTTTTAATATGATGACAAGCGGTGAAAAAATCCAATGAATTTCTATAAAATATTTAATGATTAATAGTGTAAGTAGTATCCCTACCCCTACTTGAAACCAAACTTTCCTTGTCACTTTCTTTCACTTCCTTTAATAGCAGTTACTGAAAATACTACTGATATATTAACCATTTCGCAAGTATCCTAGTATTTTTTTACAGAACTCCTCTGACAAACTAAAAAATTCGCTCACTTCCACAATAATAGTTATCGTGGAAGTGAAACGAATTTAAGGTCATCAATTATAGAGAAGAATCATCTATGGAATTTAAGAATGTCTCAATTTCTCCAATAACCGATTCAACACAGCCATCCTCAAATGGCGAGATTAAACCTGCCTCTTTTACAAGCTTTGTAAAGGACATAGAGCCACCTAAACCACAAAGATGAATATAGTCTTTCCAAGCCGCTTCAAATTCTTCACGTGAACGTTTCCAGAATTGGAAGGCACAAATTTGTGCTAACGTGTAATCAATGTAGTAGAACGGACTTGCATAGATGTGAGCCTGACGTTGCCAAATGCCCCCAGCCTCTAGGTAGCTGTTATGATCATAGTCACGGTGTGGTAAATACGTTTCCTCAATTTTTTTCCATGCAGCTTTACGTTCAGCAGGAGTCATTGTTGGATTTTCATAAATAACATGCTGGAACTCATCTACTGCCACACCATATGGTAAGAATAAAAGACCACTACTTAAATGTGTAAATTTATATTTCTCTGTATCACCTTCAAAGAACAGCTCCATCCAAGGCCAAGTAAAGAATTCCATACTCATCGAGTGAATTTCACAAGATTCGTAGGTAGGCCATAAATACTCAGGAATGCCAATGTTACGACTTGAATAAACTTGGAAAGCATGTCCAGCTTCATGTGTTAATACATCGATGTCACCTGAAGTACCGTTAAAATTTGAGAAAATGAATGGGGAATGATAGTTTTCAATAAACGTACAATAACCGCCACTTTCTTTCCCTTTCTTCGCTACAAGATCCATTAAGTCATGGTCAATCATGAAATTAAAGAACTCTCCTGTTTCAGGTGAAAGCTCCTCATACATTTTTTTACCGTTTGCTACAATCCACTCAGGATTCCCTTTTGGTGTAGCATTACCTGATAAGAAGTTAAGTGCTTCATCATAAAATTTAAAATCTTCAATGCCAATTCGCTTTGCCTGACGCTCGTAAAGCTTCGTTGCAACAGGCACAATTAAATCACGTACCTGATCACGGAATTTTTTAACCATATCAGCATTGTAATCAATCCGATTCATACGAATATAGCCTAGTTCAACATAGTTGTTATAGCCAAGTTTAATCGCAATTTCATGGCGTACCTTGACAAGTTCATCATATAAACGATCGAATTCATCTTCATGCTGTGCAAAGAAGCCAAAGCGAGCATCCGTTGCTGCCTTACGTGTTTCTCGATCCGTTGACTCTGCAAACGGACCAAGTTGAGCGAGTGTTAATGTTTCCCCATTAAAGTCAATTTGTGCAGATGCAACAAGCTTATTGTACTCAGAAACAAGTCTGTTTTCTTTTTGCATCAAATCAATAACTTCTGGTGAGAAGCCTTTAATTTGATAAGTTGCTAGATCAAATAATTGTTGTCCCCATTTTTCTTCTAATTGCTCACGAAATGGTGAATCAATTAGAGCTTTATAGTATTCCGTCGTTACTTCTTCTAGCTCAGGACCTACTTCATCGAAATAATCACGTTCTGCTTGATAAAATTCATCGTTCGTATCGATTGAAGCACGAATATATACTAAATTAGCCATTGTCGCAAAGTCATTACTAATTGCATTGTGCTTTTCAATGATATTACTTTGCTCGTCCATCGATTGTGCTTGTTTAAATTGCTCAATGAGTGCTAATTGCTGCTCTTTCATTGATGCCACATTTGGACGGCTGTATTGATATTCTTTAAACGTTGTCATTAAAGTCCCCTCTTTCTGTCCTATACCCCGTAATATTTCTATTATATGCCAAATAGAATCTATTAAGAAACAATTATCTCTTTTCTGTTCCATGATTTTTTGAGAAAGAAGCAGTTCCTAAATATAATGGCGTTGTTGTTTTAATAGCCCACAATATATGTTTTTAATAACGCCGCTCTTTCTCTTATTCTTAATTTTGCTTCTACTGACTTTGGTGTTCTTGCTGATAGAACATCTACTTCAAAATCTAACGATTCAGCAAGATATTTTGCACGTTTCAAATGAAAGTCATTTGAAACGATGGTAATTTTCTTTGTCTCTTTTGGTAATAAATCTTTAGAGAATACTAAATTTTCATAAGTAGATGTAGATTGATCTTCTATGATAATTCTCGCGGCATCGATGCCATGCTGTTCCAAATAGTCTTGCATTACAGATGCCTCTGTACGATCTTCATCAGGTCCTTGTCCACCTGACACAATGACCTTAACATGTGGGTATTTTGTTAAGTATGGAACAGCCACCTCTAATCTACTTTTTAATGAAAGCGATGGTACACCACCTGGCCTTACTTTTGCTCCCAATATAATCATATAATCAGCTGAACCATTGGCATTCGGTTCCATACCCTGATCAATTTCTTTTCCCAGCCAAATATAAAGAACGATTCCAATACCGATTAAAATAACACCAATTGTCATCAGCCACCTTCTCACAAATCATTCCTCCTTTACCTTTTATTAACGATGATAAAAAGAAAAGGATGCTTGTTAAGCAAGCATCCTGAAAGATATTATCTCAATATAAATCGTTTAATAGACTCCTGTAAGGCAGATATTTCATCAGTTAAATCATTGGAAGATTCGCTAACGAGTTGTATTGCGCGTTGTTGCTCATCTACAGATGCTGTTACCTCTTCAGACGCAGCAGCATTCTTTTCACTAATCATCGCAATGCTTTCAATCGATTGCATAATCGTATTCTTAGAGCTATTTAAATATTCTACGCTATCTGTTGTATCGCCTATAATGGCTATGATTTTTTCAACAGCTAATTTGATTTCTTTAAAGGATGATTCTGTTACCATGACAGAATCATTTTGTTGACTTACAATGATATGGGTTTTCTGCATTTCACCATTGACTAAGTTTGTTTCACTTTCAATGCCTTTTAGCGTCGTGCGTACTAGCTCAGTTGCTACAGAGGTTTGATCAGCAAGTTTACGTACCTCTTCCGCGACAACTGCGAATCCTTTACCATGTTCACCCGCTCTTGCTGCTTCAATAGAGGCATTAAGTGCAAGTAAATTCGTTTGATCTGAAATCTCCGTAATCGTCCCCACGATGCCTTCAATTTCACGTACCTTGACAATTAGACTACCAAATACAGACTGAATATTCTGAACGAGATTTGAAGACTCTCGCGACTTATCCTTTAAGCTTTCTAGATTAACTAGGCCTTCTTCATTTGATTTTTTCATATGCTGTGAGGCATCTAACATTAATTCATTTTTATCATGCAATCCTTCTATTTGCTGCGCAAACTCGATAGCCGTTCGGTTTGTATCCTCTGCATCAGATGCTTGCTTGACTGCACCCTTGGATACTTCATTGATTGCTTTGACGATTTCATCACCATAGGCATTTGTCTCTTCAGCTACTGCGGTTAAATTTGCTGAAGTTGATTGTATTTCTACAATCGCTTCCTCCACATCTGAAATAAGTGTTTTAAGTTGATGTACCATTTCATTAAAGCCATCATTTAACTGTCCTATTTCATCCGAGCGCTGTAAATGCTCAATTTCAACCGTTAAATTCCCTTTTGCTACTTCACGTACACGTTTAGATAATTTTTGAACTGGTAATGCCAGGTGTCTTGATATAAGAATGACAACGATTGTCCCAATAATTATGGCACCTACTAATGTCAAACCAATTACTAGCAATAAAGAATTCGCCTCTGCATTAAAATCCTGCATATATGTACCTGATGCAATAATCCATCCCCAATGTGGATCTTTCTCAGAATAAATAATTTTATCCGCTAAGACATCCTGACCTGGTAGTTCAAATTCATATTGTGTAAAACCACCACCATCAAGTGCCTTTTCAGTTACTTCTCGAATAAAGTAATTGCCACTGCTATCTTGGTCATTCCAAAGATTATCTCCTTCTCGTGTTGGATGTGTTGTTAATGTTCCCTTATCATCCAACACATAG
Source organism: Lysinibacillus sp. AR18-8 (assembly GCF_001705465.1). Taxonomy (NCBI): domain Bacteria; kingdom Bacillati; phylum Bacillota; class Bacilli; order Caryophanales; family Bacillaceae; genus Lysinibacillus; species Lysinibacillus sp. AR18-8. The sequence continues at coordinate 176,090 of NZ_MDGU01000023.1, read as the reverse complement.
ATATAGCCATATTCCCCTAAATCACCCGGATAATTAATAGGCCGTTTTCCTTCGCTATCTTTCGGACCAAGAAATGCTTCTCTTACTCGTTCCTGTGCAACCTCTAAGGGTATGTCACCCTTTTCAACACTCTCGTTTGCGAGCTCGATTAATTGCAAAGCAGATTCAACACTATTGTAAAGTACCTGTTCTCCTATATCCTCCATCCCATTCTTAGCCTTACCATAACTAACTATACCAATTATTAAACTTGGAATAATTAGTAGTGCCAATGAAATAATAATCAATTTCCCCTGTATTGAACGTAAAAACTTCATACTTTAGCCCCCCCTATTTTCTTCGTTCAACAATATATTACTTTATATTATGTTATGGTTTGAAAGTTTTCACAATGGGTAAAGCACAAATTATTTTCTTATTTCCCTTAATATGGTTTGTTTTATGCTAATCTCCAGTTAAATTTTTAAATGCCAAAAATAAAAAGAACTATTTCTCCACAAGACGTAAGCTTATAGAGAAATAGTTCTAAACTAATCATAATTTAAATGTATTAATCGTTTCTATAACCTCTTTCGATGTTTGATCTAATATTGTTACAACTTCATTTAATTCAGAAACCATCGTTACTTGTAAATCTGAGGCAGTTGCTACTTCCTTTGTTCCTAGGACACTATGCTTCGCAATAGCATTCATCTGTTCGGTAGTAGCTAATACTTCCTCAGAGCCTGCTGACATTTCTTCAATGACAGCAGAGTCATCTTGAATTTTATTATTCACCTCAAGGACAGATTGCAATATTTTCTCTAGACTTTCACCTATGTGTTGCACTGCTTTATTTCCTGCCTGTACATCTATGGTACTACTAGCCATCTCTTGTAACGCTCGATCAGTAATTTTCTTAAAGCTTTCTAAATGCATGTGTATTTCGTCAGCAGATGCTTTAGACATCTCTGCAAGTTTACGAACTTCATCTGCCACGACCGCAAATCCTTTACCAGCTTCTCCTGCTCTAGCTGCTTCTATTGCAGCGTTTAAAGCTAGTAGGTTGGTTTGATCCGCAATACTCGTAATGATGGTCACCATCTCTTCTATTGATCGGAACTTATCACCCATTTCCTCGACATGATTAGCCGTACGTAAAACAGAAGATTCTACGTTTTGAATTTGAGATACAACTTCTTGAGAATGACTAACACTTGTTTCCACAAGTCCCGTCATTGCTGATGATGACTCCGCAATTTCTGAAGTTGTATCAGCCAGTCGTTGAATACCAATTGACATCTCATTCATAGTTAATACAACCTCTTGATTATTTTGCTGCTGTTGCTCACTACCAGCAGCAATTTCAATAATTCGATCTGCAATTTGAGCGTTTGATTCTTCCACATGCTGAGAAGTCTCATCAATTTTTTGAACAACATTTTGTAAAGCAAATGTGCGTTGTTGAATCGTATGGAAAGTTTCTTTTAATTTTTGTAGTGATTCTCTGAAGGATTGTGCAAATATTGTAATTTCATTTGCTCCTTTTAGCTGGATTTTCTCCACTGCTATCGTTGCCTTAGCAATATCACCTTGAGCAAAACTTTGTGCTGCATCACCTAAATGTGCAAGGGGTTTTAACGCTCCATTAATATAACGATATAGGATGAACATAACAATACCTGTTAAAGCTAATATGACAATAATTAATGCAGGTAAAATAGCCGTTAATACGGCATTCGCAACATTGCTTACCTCTATTGCTTCTATATCGACCCCAACAAAGGCAACAGTATTCCCTGCCTCATCCTTTAATGGAACAGTACCAGATAAATAATCTCCAAAATCACTATGTAAAATAGCGGAATAATAACTTCCTGTATTCTTTACCTTTTCAATATCCTTGTAGTATGTGGTGGAGGACTCATCTCCTATAGCTCCAGCATTTTCTTGATCATCTGCTGGCATACCGTCCACTAAAAAACGTACCTTTTTATCTTCCTGTGGTACTGCGAAAGTATAGGCATAGAGAACACCATTTATTTCACGTAATTCGTTGAGCTCTTCTCGAAGTCGCCAATATAACTCAGATTCTTTTGGTTCCTTTGAGAGTTGTTCATATTCAGCAGCATTTAGATGTTTTGCAATATTCTCAGCAACTGCAACTGCCTGTGTTCCCATGGTTTTATTAACAGATGATTTTGCTGTGTAGATAGTTGTTATAACGAAAAAAGATAACAAAGCCACTAACATTACCAATGACATTAACACTATTTTATTGCTTAATTTGCCTGTCGCTCGCATACTTTCCTCCTTTAATATACTGATATACTAATATCTTAATAGTTCCTATTGTACTATTTTTTCAACTATTTCGACAATAAATCTATGATATTAAGCATATCCAAATAATTAATGCAATTAAAGTGACGAACAGTGTCGGGATGGTAAGAATAACACCGATTTTAAAATATTGTCCCCAGCTAATTTTAATGCCTTTCTGGGCTAATATATGAAGCCATAGCAATGTTGCCAGTGAACCAATCGGTGTCATTTTTGGACCTAAATTCGTACCAATTATATTTGCATAAATCAGTCCCTCTTTCATCATGCCCGATGCGCTGGTTTCTGAAATCGCCAAAGCATCTATCATAACAGTAGGTAAATTGTTCATGACAGCAGACAAAATGGCAGCGACAAATCCCATTGTCATCGTTGCTACTACGAAGCCCTGTTGTATAGCAAGTTCAAATAAATTTGCTAACATTCCTGTCATCCCTACATTTTTTAACCCATAGACAACCACATACATGCCAATTGAGAAGAACACAATATTCCATGGCGCTCCTTTTACAACTCTTTTTGTATCTACCACAGAGCTACGCTGTGCTAGCCATAAGAATATTGCAGCGACCCCACATAAAATAAAAGATACAGGGATGTGTAAAACCTCACCAGCTACGAAGCCCACTAATAGAATCCCAATTACATACCAAGCGATCGAAAATAATTTGGGATCTCGGATTGCCTGACTTGGTTGCTCAACGGCCTCAAGAGAATAATGTTGTGGTATGGAACGGCGAAAAACAATGTAAAGTACTACTATACTTGCCACTAACGAAAAGAAATTCGGTACAAGCATATGAACTGCATAATCTATAAAGCCTATATCGAAAAAGTCAGCGGATACGATATTCGTTAAATTGCTAATAACGAACGGTAACGAGGTTGTATCTGCTATAAATCCACTTGCAATAATAAATGGAAAGATCATTTTTTCACTCAAGTTCAGTTTTCTCACCATCGCTAAAACGATCGGCGTTAGAATTAAAGCACCCCCATCGTTCGCAAACAAAGCCGATACAACAGCTCCAAGGCAACTAATATAAACAAATAAGCGAATTCCACTTCCCTTTGCAAGTCGTGCCATATGTAGAGCAGCCCATTCGAAAAAGCCAATTTCATCTAAGATGAGTGAAATTAAAATAATACCAATAAATGATAGCGTTGCATTCCAAACAATCCCCGTTACCTCTAACACATCATGCCAGGTTACTACACCTATTAATAGCGCAATAGCTGCTCCTATACAGGCTGACCAGCCAATTGATAGTTTTCGTGGTTGCACTATGACAAAAAATAATGTGACTAAAAATAAAATAATGGCTAAAGCAGTCTGCATCGTTTTCCTCCCTAATTAAAAACCAGTAGCTTAAATGCTACTGGTTTACTCATTTTGTTAATATTTATTCGCCTAAATCTGCATTGTGGAAAACATTTTGTACATCTTCTAAATCTTCTAATGCATCAATTAGTTTTTCAAACTTCGCTACATCGTCGCCAGTTAAAGTCACTTCTGTTTGAGGCAACATAGAAAGCTCTGCTACTGTAAATTCTTCTACGCCCGCAGCCTTTAATGCTTCTTGTGTCGCAAAGAATTGGTCTGGCTCTGCATAAATAATTACCGCTTCTTCCTCTTCTAGAATATCGCGAGCATCAATATCAGCTTCCATTAAAATCTCTAGTACTTCATCAGCAGTTTTACCTTCTAAGCCAATAACTGCTGTTGAATCGAACATATAAGCTACAGATCCACTGACACCCATATTGCCGTTATTTTTACCAAATGCTGCACGTACATCTGATGCTGTACGATTTACATTGTTTGTTAAAGCATCCACGATAATCATTGTGCCGGCTGGTCCAAAGCCTTCATAACGTAATTCATCAAAGCTTTCATCACCGCCACCTTTTGCTTTATCAATGGCTTTTTCTATAATATGTTTTGGAACACTGTATGTTTTTGCGCGTTCAAGCACTACTTTAAGTGCACGGTTTGACTCTGGATCTGGTTCGCCTGATTTAGCTGCCACATAAATTTCTCGCCCAAATTTTGCATTAATACGGCTTGTGCTTTGATCTTTAGACGCTTTCTTTTCTTTAATATTGTTCCACTTACGCCCCATTGTTTCCACTCTCTTTCAAAAGATAAATTTATAAAAATAATAGATACACAGTTGTATATCTGTAAATGGTAATTAAATACTTATCGTATCTTTACTCTGCAAATAATAACACAATGATGCTTACAAAGCTAGATATACCAATGTTTAAGGTAGCATTTTTCTAAAAAAATGGCTGTTAAAATTTACGATTTTAGCGCCATCTTACAACAGCTCTTGTTTAATTTTTGCTAGCAATGCCCGACAGCCTTCTTGCACCAATTCATAGGTTTCCTGAAAATCACCTGTATAATAAGGATCCGGGACATCCTTACGATGCGCTGTTAAATCTAAAAAACGAAAAATCTTTGGCGAGTTTGGATTGCCTAGTATTGTGCGGATATTACGAATATTGCTTTCATCCATTCCAATAATATAAGCAAACTTTTCAAAATCAGACTTTTGTAATTGTCGACCTTGCATATCTATTGTAGAAATACCATATTCCCTAAGCTTATCCTGTGTACCTCTATGTGGAGGTTCGCCAATATGCCATGAACTAGTAGCAGCGGAATCCACTTCAATTTTATCTTCTAAATGCTCTTTCTTCACCATGTCGCGCATGACCGCCTCAGCCATGGGTGAGCGACAGATATTACCTAAACATACGAAAAGTACTCGAATCATTTTATTTTCCTCCTACAACAAAGCACTCAAAATCAATTTGATTCTGAGTGCCGTTTGCTTTTATTTTACGGGAATACGTTTCTGTAGTTCTTCTGTTAGAGCAACTAATTCATGCTCAAGGTGTTGAGTAAACTGCTCACGACCTTCTTTACCCTTGCCTGTTACATAAAAAGGCTCACCATAAATTAAATAGCCTTTGCCTCGCTTCATTACATCACCCACATTACGTGCACCAACATAAGCAGCTGGAACAATTTGCGCCTTTGCCAACTGTGCAATGGTAATAGCCCCTTGTTTTAAATCTGTTCCTTCTGCACTACGTGTCCCAGAGGGGAAAATCCCTACAATTTTACCTTCCTTCAATAACTGCGAAGGAATTTTAATCACGCTTGGTCCAGGATTATCACGGTCTACCGGAAAAGCATTTAAATGCTTAACAAGCCAGCCAAGCCCTTTCATTTCAAATAATTGCTTCTTCGCCATAAAGTGAATTTCACGAGGGTACATGGCTACACCAAGGTTTAAAATATCCACATAGCCAGTATGTGTACAAGCTATAATAAACCCACCCTCTTTCGGCAAGTTTTCTTCTCCGTATACACGAGCCTTTGAACCCATTAATTTTAATATTACTTTGACAACATTTGCTGCTAGTTTATACACTGTTACATTCCTACCTTATTCAATAGTTATTCCCATTGTAATCGAAAATACCAGTATACTGCAATTGCAGGTGACCAACTTAAACCTTCCCTACTAATAGATCCACATCAATCGTGATTTCATTTAGTTCAGCGGCTGTTTGTTCTGCTTTATGCCAACCCATTGGTGTCATCTCTAATAGAGCGGGTACTAGCTCTTCTGAAAGCGGTAAAGTATAAGTTACACGTTCTACGTTTACCTCACAAAAACTTTCTTGAAAACGAGCTACAATTTGTTCATTAGAATAAGTTTCCTTGTTTGAATCTGCATATAATTGAGCACGCAATTCCCGCAAATAACCACTTTGCGGTACAACCTTCACAAGACAGCCATTCGGTGTAAGAAGTCGTTTAAACTCCTCATAATTTGCTGGTGATAGTATATTTAAAATGGCATCGAAACTCGCTTGAGCAAATGGACTTTTAGCTAAATCCCCTACACACCAAATTTGTTGAGGATAATGACGTGCTGCAGCCAAAATGCCCTCCTTCGCTATGTCAATTCCAACGCCAATACCATGATCTCTATCATTCATAATGCGAGCTAAATGTGAGCCCTCTCCACAACCAGTATCGAGCACCGTTTTTGCAGAGCTTATAAGCTCACCGATTCGGGCTTCTACAGCATCATAAATCCCACTATCAATAACAGCCTTGCGGGATTCAAAAAGGCTCTTACTATATTTAGAAGCGGCGTTATGTGTCAGCATATTGACATAGCCTTGTTTCGCAATATCAAAGGAATGGTTAGAAGTACAAACCAATCTCCCCTGCTCATAGACATGCATTGATTGCTGACAGATTGGACAAGCAAAAAGGGTGATATGTTGATCCATTAATGCCGCCCCGATAGCACGTTTCGATAATGCGCCCATTTCTATGCCTCCTTCTTATCGTTCGGTGATACAAGAGCATAACGCTCCCATTTACGACTTTTCCATCTAAAGTATACGATAATTGCCCGCACCCATTCATCTGCTGAAATGGCTAGCCAAATTCCGACCAAGCCCCAATCCAATACAAAGACAAATAAATAGCCAAGCGGCAGGCTCATGCAAACCATTGATAGAAAACCAATTTTCACAGGGAATCTAGCATCCCCAGAAGCGCGTAAAGAGTTAATGACAACGATATTCATTGTGCGACCAGTCTCTAGCAAAATACTTAATGCTAACACGGATGCCCCAATTTTAATGACTTCTGGATTATCAGTAAATACCTGCATAAGTGGCTTACGGAATAGCGTAACGACTGCGACCATAATAATCGTAAAAGCAAATGCTGCACGAACACTTTTCCATAGCTGATGATACGCCTCATCTTTTTCTCCTGCACCTACATGACGACCAATAATAATGGCTGTTCCTGTACCAATGGCAATTGCAAATAAATACGTAAACATCGAAATATTCATAGCATATTGTCGTGCTGCTAGTGTTTCTGCTCCTAAGTAAGTCGCATAATATAAAAAGATGATTTGGCAAAATTGATAAAGTACCTGTTCAAACGCAGATGGTAAACCAATGTTTAGTATTTTTCTCACATATTCCTTTGAATACTCAAAATAATATTGTAACTTTACGCGCACTTCCATTACCTGATACAGCAACCAGAAAAATACTAGGACAGCTAATCCGCGACTAATGACAGAGGAAATAGCCGCTCCTTTCACACCAAGCTCTGGTAAACCTAAATTCCCAAAAATAAGACCGTAGTTTAGCACAACATGTAAGACGTTCATGCCAAGCGAAACGTACATAGTTTGTTTTGTCCAACCATGTACACGAATAATTGCAGCGAGTGCATTAATAATAGCCTGTAGGAAAATAAAACTCCCAATGATGGCTAAGTAACTTTGTGCATAGTGGAGTACTTCTCCCTGCAAGTTCATCATTGTCATTAAATGTCTCGCAAAGAAGAAAAATAAAATACTCATTAAAAGCCCAACGACCAAATTCATCGTGACCGCTAACGCCGAGATCTTGGCCGCTTCAAAAAAGCGTTTGGAGCCTAAATACTGAGAAACAACAATAGATGCACCATTGCCCACTACCTCCAGAATCAAGATGGCAATATGGATATATTGATTGGCTGCACCTACTCCTGATACAGCATTATCTGATAAAGCACTGAGCATAAAAGTATCGGCTAGTCCCATCAACATAAATAGAAAAACTTCTAAGAAGATTGGCCATGTTAAATGGAATAGACTTAACTTATTTGTCTCTTTAATTGTGTCTGCCAATACTTTCACTTCTCCTATTTTTTCTTAAAAATCTATTGTATCTTATCACAAATATTCAGACTGTAAAGAGATTTATAGGAAGACAGCGCTTCCACATAAAAAATCCCTTTCACATCGTGTGAAAGGGCTCATTTTTAAATTAAGCAATAAGATTGTAATTGCTCTCGTTTTTCAATTGTTAGGCCAAATTCCTGCTCTAAAAACCCAGTCTTAGAACCATAGCGACGATCCATCGCATCCAATGCTGCTTGTAAATAGTCTTCACGGGCGGACATTAATGCATAAAATTGCTGTAGTTCTTGCTCATTATACTGATGCTGAATAGCCTGAGCCATTCGTTCTACCATTGGACGTAAATGTATATTAGTATCTAAATAATCCTCCATGATAGTCTCCTCAGGTACATCTAAAGCTAGTAAAATAAGTGCTCCTCCAATACCCGTTCGGTCCTTACCAACTGCGCAATGATGTACAAGACCTAGATTATTAGGATTTTGAATCGTTTGCATTAACTCTTTAAATGAAAGATTGTTAAAAGGCATTTGTGCATAAAAATCCCGAAACATCTCAGGGCTTACCACTTTATAGAAATCTCTACCACCAGCATTGGTTGGCATTTCAAAAGCATGATTACCCTTCGCTGGGATTTGTATATATTGAGCATGCGAGAACACTGGGTTAGGATTATGATACGCCTCATTGTTATCGCGATAATCAAAAATGGTTTTAATCCCTAACGTTTCAAATAGCTCTTTATCCGCCAGTGTCATTTTTCCAAGGGCAGCTGAGCGGTAAAATAAACCGTTCTTTACCCTACGCCCATCTTTTGTTTTATATCCACCCATGTCTCGGAAATTATAGACTGCTTCAAATGGAATTATCTTTGTCTCTAATTGCTCCAATCACTACACCTCCTAAGATTATCAAGCATACTTACTTTTATTTTAAAGAACAAACTACATTAATTCCAATTTTCACGCTAGGTAATAATTTAAACCACATAAAAAATGCTAGCTGAATGGCTGACAGCTAGCATGGAAATATTTCTTATTTAAATAACTCTGGGTACACAGCCTTCGCTACTAATTCTACAGCTTCACCAATACGCGGACCAGGTCGATTAGAGATATCTGTATCAATGGACAATACCGCTTTGTTTTGAATAGCTTTCACAGTATTCCAACCATCTCGTCCAAGAATTTCTCCTATTGGATCTTCTGTATAGTTTACTGTTGTTAAAATAACATCTGGATTTTTCGCAATAACATCTTCCTCATTCACTTTTGCCCAGCTATTCAAGTCAGAAAAAACATTATTAACATTAGCTGCATCTAATATTTCTTGCTGGAAAGTGCTAGAGCCTGCTGTATATATGTCTGGCTTAGGGCTAACCTCTAAATAAACATTTTTCGGCGTTTTGACATCCTTCACCTTCGTTTGTACTTCAGCAATTTTCGCTTTAATCTCTTCGTTTAATTTATTTCCTTTATCAGCAACATCCATCACAGCAGCAATTTGTTCGATATCTCCATAAACATCGTCGAAAGTAGTCGCAGATTGAATAACAAACACTTTAATTCCTGCGTCCTCAAGCGGCTTTAGGGCATCCTTATCACCGATTGTATAAGCAATGACAACATCTGGCTTTAACGCTATAATTCTTTCACTGTTAAAGTTCGTAGTATCAGAGACACGTTCAATTTTTTGTGCTTCCTCTGGGTAAGTATCGTACTCAGTTGCTCCTACAATTTTATCGCCAACACCTAAAGCAAACAAAATTTCAGTATTACTTGGTTGTAAAGATACAACTGTTTTTGGTACTTCATTAAACGCTATTTCCACTCCACGGTCATCTGTCACTTTATAGCTTGTTTTCTCTGCTTGTTGTGTATCTTGCGAAGCATCTTTATTTTTTGTATCTTCAGCAGTGCCACAGCCTGCTAATACCAGTGCAAGTAAGAACACTGATAGCCATTGGAAATTAAATACTTTTTTCATTGTTATTCTCCTTTTTCTTTTTCATTGGGTAGGATTTACTAATAAACGGTATTTCCGCTATTCCAGCTTGCTGATTCATAAAAACAGCCATGACAAAACATACATTAGCTAATAAACCAAGGTAATCGAAAAGAATAGCTGGAACCTCTCGTTCTTCTGATACTTTGTGTAAAGTACGATATGATTTTTTTGCCTCACTGCGACAAAGATGTAAGGCTGCAGCAGCCTCTGTTCCTTGAGGTAAAACAAAACTTTGAATCTCTTCCTTCACATGGCGAACGTAAAAATCATAACGTTCACTTAACCAAGATAAATCCTCTTCAGTTACTGCTAATTTCCCACGTACTGAGCCATTCACATGATAAGCCATAGGTAACATAAGCAATAAATCCTCAGCAACAACTTGAACATCCTCTTTTTTTACCGCAGCTAATGCAACTCCTAGATGTGTTGTCAGGCTATCTGTTCGAATTTCAAAATCGACCGTTGAAGCTTTCTCACGCATAAATGGATAACAAGAATAACGGGCATCTTTTTTCACTTGCTTCCCCCCTATTTTCTATAATGAAAAATTCTTATTTGAAAGGCATAAAAAAGTCGCTCCTTTTTGCAAAGGAACGACAAAAATAACATAATGAGCCATCAAACTAGACAAAGCCTATGTATTTGCCGTATATCCTCCTAGCTTCCGAGAAGTTTTTATACGTTCAAATAAAGGTCGGTCTCCTGGCTTGTACAGTTCGTCACATGAAACGAATGTGTTATAAAGGACCTTCCCATCTTCTTTGAGACAGTGGTAAATCTTTATAATGGCTGCACTTACAGTTGCGGAAACAGCTCCGGTTTTTCACCGGATTCCCGATTATGCTAATTAGCACCTTTATTCTGCAAGAATATTTCATTTGTAAAGCAGTTTATCATATATGCTTCAGAAAAAATAGCTGTACACAGTTTTAAAATATAGCATTATTTCTACTTGAAGAGAAAACCCTAACAAATTTTTACATTATTAAGAAATTTACTATAATAGTGTTTCAATTGCTTTTTCAATATCGAGCTGTGAATCTGTTGGTTCAAAGCGTGCGACGGTCTTACCATTAGCATCTACTAGAAATTTTGTAAAGTTCCAGCGAATATTACGACCATCTAAAAAGCTTGGGGCAAGTTGAACAATTGCTTCTGCCAACATTTTCTCCTGCATACTTGCCTTCCCAAACTCTCGGTAATCCACTTCATGCTTTAAATAATTAAAGAGTGGATGGGTAGCCTCTCCATTTACCTGTACAAGCTCAAAAATCGGGAATGTGACCCCATAGTTTACCTTGCATAGATGCTTAGTTTCCTCCCCATCTTCAGGATTTTGATGGCCAAATTGATCACAAGGGAATCCAAGAACTACAAAATTCTCTTTTCCATATTTATCATACATTTTCTGTAAGTCTTCAAATTGATATGTAAATCGGCATTGGTTTGCCGTGTTAACAATTAACATTGTTTTTCCACGATATGTTTCCATCGATAAAATTTCGCCATTAGGCTTCCGAACTAGATAATTATAAATGCTCATGCATAATCCCCTTTTTTCATTCATTATAGTTGACTATTCTATCGTTCATCAAAGAATTTGCACAAAAAAACACCACCTCGCTACTTTGAACGGATGGCTGACTTATACTTCTTTTTATATTTAGCATCTTGTTCTTCATTAATTAAACGATGGGCAATATCTAATAATTTCGAGTCATTTGTTTGATCATATAACTTTTTAAATGACATAATAATATCCTGACGAATAAGAGATGGCTGTTTTTCATCTATACATGTTTGAAATCTTTTAGCTAGATACGATACAACCAAATCTCTTTGTACTGGACCCGCCTGTCCAATTTTCCAAATTGCTTGTAATGCATGCCTTGCCGTAGCAGATTGTTCATCGTAAGTCACAGCCCAAATCTTTAAAAAATCCTCCAAGACCCTTTCTTCAGGATCACTTTTTGCAGCTAAAGCGCATAAAATTTGTGCAGCACGTGCACGAGAATAACCATTATTGTATGTAAGTGCTTTTATTAGCTGTTCCCAAACTGCATATGTCCAATCTACGGGTTCCTGCATAATTTTCATTAATTCCTCGTAAGATTCATATTGAATATCGCGATCATGCTCTGTTAGATTACTAAAAAGTTGCAAAATCTCTTTTTCCATAATTCATCCCTACCTTTATTGTTTCAGAACGTAATAAAATTTGATTTATGGTACACTTAACTTAATTTTTTTCGCAAAGAAGGTGAGTTTATGAATAAATTTAATGCTAGGAAATTGATTTTTCGGTTGATTGTGATAATATCACTACTTCTAGCTGCCTATTTTGTTATCCCAGTGTCCATGCCTTTAATACTTGCTGGGATTAGTGCATTTTTCTTAGAACCGATTGTCATGTTCTTTAAACGGAAATGGAAAATGTCACGGAAAATAGCAGTTGCTTTTATTTACATAGTGAGTGTTATTGTTATATCTATTATTTGTTATCTTTCTATTACACAAATAATGACACAAATAATTTTACTATCTAAGCAAGCTCCCTATTATATTTCCAAGCTATCAGATATGTGGCTTCATATGCAAGAAAATATTTCTAAATACACAGAAGACTTTCCACCTGAAGTAAGTGCTTCGCTTCAAAAAACCACTATGGATTTCATAAAGAAAGTCGAAGAATCCTTTTTAAGCTTCTTTAATTATAGCAAAGTTTCTGCCTTCTTTTCAGAGATACCCAGCCTATTTATCAGTCTTCTCGTTTATATGATTGCGCTATTCCTATTTATGCTTGATTTGCCTAAGTTAAAGCAAATCACTTATAAATATTTAAAGCCCAATACAGCAAAGAAGATAAAAATTATTTTAAATCGCTTAAAAGATGCAACATTTGGCTATATGAAGGCTCACTTATTTGTAAGCTTTATTATTGGAGGCGTCACACTCATTGGACTGCTATTAATCCAACCGAAATATGCAGTAACAATGACGATTATTATCTGGTTAATAGATATTGTACCATTCCTAGGCTCTATCATTATTCTAGCGCCATGGGGACTTTACCACCTGTTGATGGGAAACACCTCTATAGCTGTAAAATTATTCATCTTAGCTGCTATTTTACTTATTATTCGTCGAGTAGTCGAGCCTAAATTAATGGGAGACCATATCGGTTTATCCACTTTACCAACATTAATTTCCATGTTCATAGGTCTACAGTTATTTGGTATTATCGGTTTACTTGTCGGCCCATTCGTTATTATTTTCTTTATTGCCTTGAAAGAGACAGGTGTCATCAAAGTAAATTTTAAAATTTAATATCAATTTAGTATGCAGGAAAGTCTCTTTTCAAGAATAGAAGTAGTCGTCTTGTTTCTTTTGAAAGAATAGCATTCCAAAAACAAAAAAGGTCATCTTTGTATATTTTTCTCTACAAAGATGACCTTTTTCTTATCTCAACCGTCTATATATTAGTGAGGCCTATTGAATACGTCCAAAGCCTACTAAGTATTGATTCCACCAATCAAGTGATTCAATTACGACACCATTGTTTTGAGCGTCGATCATTGTGTTATTACCTAAATAAATACCTACGTGTGCTACACCTGAACCATAGCTGAAGAACACTAAGTCCCCAACGCGTGCTTCACCTGCTGAAATGCGTTGTGTTGCTAAATATTGTTGTGATGCTGTACGAGGTAAAGAAACACCCGCTTGCTTATATGACCATTGTACAAGACCTGAACAGTCAAAACCTGTTGATGGGTTGCTACCACCCCAAACATAAGGACGTCCTAGGAATTGTTTAGCTGTTGAAATGGCATCTCCTGAAGAAACAGTGCCAGCTCCTGACCCAACAATAATTTTTTGTGGTTCGCCTCCACCATTATTTTGAGTTGCTTGTATAACTGGTGTAGCTGCTTGAAGTGCACGTAAACGAGCTGCCTCTTCTTCAGCTGCTTTACGCTCTGCTTCTAAACGTTCTTCTTCTTGTTTCGTTGCAATTTCAGCTTTTAATGCAAGTGATTTCGCTTCGTTCTCAGCTTTCTTCACTTCCATTTCACTTTCTTTTTGCTGAAGCTCTTGGAATTGTTTTTGAAGTTCCTTTTGTTTTTCATCTAATGTAGCTTTTTGTTGCTCTAAGCTTGCTTTATCTGCTTCCTGTTGATCCACTAATTCTTGGTCAGCATCCATTAATGTTTTTACCGCTACGACACGATCCATTAAATCTGCAAAGCTTTTTGCCTCAAGCACTACATTTAAATAAACACCTACAGTGTTGTCTTGCGCTTGGTATGCAGCCATACGCTCACTTAAAATTTTTGAACGTTGCTCGATACGTTTTTGTGTTTCAACAATACTAGCATCCACTTCTTTAATATCTGCTTGTACTTGTTTAAATACCTTTACTTTTGCGTCGATCTCTTGTTGTAGTTTCGTTAGTTCTTCTTGTAATTTTTTAATTTGTGCATCTATTTCAGCCTTTTTCTCAATCATTTGTTGAGAAGTTTCTTCGGCATGTACTTCTGTTGGTTGAATTGTATTAAATAATAAGCCGCCAGCTAGTGCTAATGCTAGCACCATCGACTTACGCCATTTGTTACGCTTAGCCACGTTACCTTCATTTCCCTTCATCTATCAATTTCGCTCTCGATATTCTATGTAATCACTTGAACGATTTCTATTTTAATTAAATGTTCTTATATTTATTTTAGCCTTTTAAAGTTTAGCATTTTCTACATAACTTTTATACTATTTCATGTCTATTTAATACATTAGTAAAACTCGAAACATTTCTGTAACATTCGCACTTAAACTACATTATTCTACATAATACATTTTTCTTCTACACAGAGAAACTATTAGCTAATTCGACATTAGACCTAACAGATCTTTTGTAATGTTTTTGTAATATTTGAGGATGCCAAAGAAAAAGGTAGGGAAAAAATTCCCTACCTATTGCTTCATCGACCTTAATGCTTGTATAGATAATCTCACTAACAAAATAGCACATAAAAATAAACCTAAATATGCCGCTGTGTTCAAATAGACCGCATAAGAATCGTGGATAAATTGTGAAATAGCTAAAAGAGCGACAGATATAATACCAAAAGTTATACCCACCAGCAGCAAAACAAATTGAGAAAACAAATGTGTAATAAAACGTGAATTATGTTCATCCGAAAAGACATCATGATGTAAAATGATTTTTCCGCTCTCAACTCGCTGAATGAGCTGATCGACTCTTCTAGGCATTTTACGCAAAGTCGGTATTAGCATAGATAATTCTTCTTGCAGCCGCTCCTTAGTTGCCATCGGTTCTTTAAAAGGCTTAAGGAAAGAGGCACGCATATATGTAGCAGAAAAATCCTTTGCCTCAGTAAAGATATCAAAACGTGGGTCTATTACCCGTAATGTGCCATCTAACGTCACTAAGGAACGGAGAGCTAATCCCACTGCTGGATAAAATGCAAGTCCAAAATCTCTTACCACTGTAAATAGCGCGTGAATTAATTCTTCAGTAGGTATACGGTCAACATAGGAAATTTTCAGTAAAATTTGGTCGATTGCCTGCTCCATTCTCGCACGTTCTGCATGATCAGCATTTTCCACTAATAATGTTAAACCATCATATAAAACGCTTGAATCATTTAGTTGAATGCCCATTAAGAATAACTTTAAGCCTTCTTGCTGTGTTGCACCTAAACGTCCTACTGCGCCAAAGTCAAGCAAGACTGGTGTTCCATCTGTTTCATCTATATGGATATTTCCTGGATGTGGATCTGCATGAAAAATACCAGAGAATAGCATCTGCTCAAAAAATGAGTAGAGTACGGTTCTTGCAAATTGCCTACGATCAATCGACAAACGATTAAATTCAGATGCCCCATCTGCCACACTTTGTCCACGAATATACTCCATCACAATAACATTTTCATTACTGTAAGGCGTAAATATTTTAGGAATTCGAACCTTGTAATCGCTTTTCGCCAGTGCATTCTTCACCTGTAGCGTATTACGTACTTCAATATCTAAATGAATCTCCTCACGTAGCCCCTCTGCAAATCCCCCAGCCAACTCTCGAAAGCCTAATGATTCTGCCCAGGTTGATTTTGTGGATAGCCAATTAGCAAATTCCTCTAAAATTTCAAGGTCATCGCGCATAATTCCCTTTACTTCTGGACGCAATAGCTTGACTACCACCTCTTCATAATTTTTAAGCCTTGCTTTATGCACTTGGCCAATAGAGGCTGCTGCAATGGGTTCCATTTGAAATTGGCTAAATATTTCGTCCATTGATTGCGGAAGAGATCTCTCTAAAATTTGTTTCACTTGTTCCTCTGATAAAGGCCTTACTCGGTGTTGAAGCCTTTCTAATTCATCAATAAAAATAGGTGAAAAAAGCTCTTTTCGTGTGGAAAGTACCTGGCCAAATTTGATGAAAATCCCACCACATTGTTCTAACGTTGCGCGCAAAGCAATTGCAAGTTCTTTTTCATTTTCTCGTTGCCTCGCATATTTAATCGTTTGTACGACACCGTTTGTAACAGCAATTTTTAATACCTGACGCAGGCGTTTCTGCTGTCGCCAATAGCTACGCAATCGCAATAGTAAAGATTTTTGGCCGTGACGGCGATCTCCATTCGTAATGCCACTAGGGTCAAAAAGCTCAAATACCAAATAAAGCAACATCGAAATTAGTAGCATACTACCGATCCAAATCAGTGTGCTTACCTCAGTTACTGTTTGCATCATCGTTTCTGATAAAAAATCTGTATGGCGTAGATAAGAATACCAGTACACAAAAGAGGTTAATGTCACACTAATAACGACTGACAGCACTCTTCGCACAAAATTAATATTCGAGCCAATTAATCGTCCACTCACAATATAAATCAAACCCGATACTATGAGGATTTGGGTTAAAAATTTCAAAAAGATCAACAGTGTCACCCCCTGTGCCATTTCCATTTCCTACTACCGTTAGTATAGCAAATTTGTGCATCAACTTTCTTGAACGAGGAACACCATAGAAAATTTATTAATTTGGCACCTTGATAAAATACCCTTTAGGGTATTTTATTTATTTGTAGTATTCAAACTACATAATTCTCCTAATTTTAGAGAAAAAACCTTTATTTAAGAGACTCTAAATACCCCATTATGTATTTATTATGAAAAGGAGTGTTTACATTGAGTAAAAAATTTTTAATAGTCGGTGGCGTTGCAGGTGGTGCATCCACAGCAGCTCGTCTTCGTCGTCTAGATGAAAAAGCAGAAATTATTATATTTGAAAAGGGGCCGAATGTTTCATTCTCTAATTGTTCTCTCCCCTTCCATTTAAGCGGGATTGTTGAAAATAGCGACAAATTAATTTTAATGACGCCTCAAGGCTTCCAAACAAAATACAATATAGAGGCTCGTGTTCAGCAAGAAGTTGTACGTATTAACAGAGAGAAAAAAACCATCACCATTAAGGATTTAAAAACGAATAGAGATTATGAGGAAAGTTACGATACGTTAATTTTATCCCCAGGAGCAAGTCCTATCGTCCCTGACTTAGAGGGCATTCATTCTAAGCACGTCTTTACCATTAGAAACGTGGCTGATATTGACCGTTTAAATTGGTATCTACAAACAGATAATGTACAGGATATTGCCGTGGTTGGCGGAGGCTTCATTGGTGTAGAGGTAGCAGAAAATTTGAAGCTAGCAGGCTATAATGTATCTCTAGTTGAATTCGGCCAACAAATTATGGCCCCTTTTGATTATGATATGGCTCAAATCCTACACAAGGAAATGACTGATAAAGGGGTTCAAGTTATTGTCAATGACGGTCTTGCAAAGGTTACACCAAATAATGTGACGTTGAACTCAGGCAAACAATTGAAAGCCCAAGCAGTAGTATTAGCAATTGGCGTTCGACCTGAAATCCGCTTAGCCAAAGAGGCCGGGCTAACAATTGGTGAACTCGGAGGTATTCAAGTTGATGCAAATTACGTGACGTCTGATCCTTCCATATATGCTGTGGGAGATGCGATTGAAGTATTCCATCAGCTTACCCATAAACAGACGCGCCTTGCATTAGCCGGTCCCGCTCAACGACAAGCACGTGCAGCAGCTAATCATATGTATAACATCCCTCATCACAACAAAGGAGTCATTGGATCTTCAAGCGTACAAATTTTCGATCTCGTATGCGCGACAACAGGTTTGAACGAAAAAACAGCCCTAGCAAATGGCTTTCAAGCAAAAAGTGTTTATTTGATAGCTCCAGACAAAGTAGGTCTAATGCCAAATAGTAATCCACTTCACTTTAAGCTCGTTTATGAAACACCGACGGGTAAAATACTAGGGGCTCAAGCAATAGGTAAAGGTAATGCAGATAAGAGGATTGATGTTATAGCTACCCTCATCACAATGGGCGGTACATTAGAAGATTTAAAGGAGCTAGAGTTATCCTATTCTCCAATGTTTAACACTGCCCGTGATATTGTTAATTTGGCAGCTCTTGTAGCTCAAAATCTATTACACGGACACTTTAAGCAGGTAAAAGTTGATGAAGTAAGGGAACTCATTGAAAATCAAGCCTTTTTCTTAGACGTTCGTGAAAAAAATGAATTTGAATCCGGTCACCTTATCAATGCACACAATATTCCTCTAAGTGAACTTCGGGAAAGAATGGATGAAATTCCGAAGGATCAAGCAGTGTATGTGCATTGCCGATCTGGTCAACGTAGCTATAATGCTGTTATGGCCCTTCAAAATAGCGGTTTTTCTAACGTCTTTAATGTAAGTGGGTCATTCCTAGGGATTTGCTTATACGAATATTTTACAGATATCACAACGAACAGAGATAAAATAGTAACTGCTTATAATTTTAAATAAGTTAAAGGGATGCCAATTATCAGCATCCCTTTTCTTCGTTAATTTGTAGACAAAACTTTTTCCCAGTCAATCGTACCATTTTTAACTTGTTCACGTTTTTCCTTAGTCATGATGTCATTTGGACGCCCGCCTTTTGGCCAATCTTTTTCATGGTTCGCCCACTCTGGACGATCTTGCGATAAAATAAAGGCAGCTAAATCTGCAGCTTCTTGATCTGTTAATGTTCCCGCTGCACCTATCGGCATATTATTTTGAATATAGCCAGCCATTTTTGACATACGTGCCATACCTGCGCCATCATTAAATGAATTATCTCCCCATAAAGCTGGGCCAGTATTAGCACCAGTTCCTGCGCCATCAGCTGCATGACAGGCTATACAGGACTGTGCATAAAGCTCCTCACCATCTGCAACATTTGGAATCGGCACATTCTTCATATCACTTGTGCCCGCCCATTCACGTTTTGCTCCAATTGGAACACCTTCAGAAATATAAGCGAAATACGCCACCATAGCCTCTAGTTCATCACTATTCATTTCGAATTTTTTACCATTCATACTCCGAACCATACAGCCATTAATCCGTTCTTCTATTGTAACTACACCACCTGAGCGTCCAATATACTGTGGATAATTTGCCATTACACCTACTAATGATGAGGCTTGCTCGTCATAGCCAGCACCGGCATGACAGCTTGTGCAAGATAATTGGTTGCCCACATATTCATCTGCCGCAACATGTGTGTTATTAACAAGTTCATAGCCCGTTAATATTGCTTCTTTCATTGGACCATCTGGTACTTCTTCAATACTTGGCGGAGCATAGACCACTGACTGAGCAGCTGCTGTTGTTGGTATTTGTGTTTGCACTGTCGCTTCTTTCTCACTCACATTCGAATCAACTGTAATTTTGTCACTGACAAACGTCCCAACAAAAATGGCGCCTGCTAACAGTACTGTTCCTGCTACTCCTGCTACTATAGGTTTCATCTATAATACCCCCCTTTGTATTCTCACTTATATTTTAGCAACATAACAATTTATTGGATGTGATTTTTCTCACACTACCATAAAATAGAACCATTCAGATGATAAAAAAGGATAAATTATACATTTTATTTTGTTCTATAACACAGAAAACAAGACTTAATACCTCTTGCAGTATTCATTTGTTCGAAAAAAAAGCGTCAAGTACACATACGCACTCGACACCTTTAAAGTCTTTTATAGTTTACACTGTCCATCAGCACATACCGATTCTCCATTACCATTTATCATTATCGTTGGCTGAATACCAGCTATTTCTGCAGCTTGATGCAAAGTTCGCACAAACACTTCATTCGGCTCAGCCCCTTTAATACCATAACGATTTTCAAATACAAAGAACGGTACACTTTGTACGCCAAGTTGCTGTGCTTCATAGCGATCCTTGTCTAGCTCTTCACTAAAATCAGTTGAAGCTAATATTCCCGCTGCAACTTCTCTATCCAAATCTAATTGCGCAATAACTTTTAATAAAAACTCATCTTTATTCAAATCTTCACCATCTTTAAAATAACCAGCCATTAGTGCTTCCGTATAAGCTGTCGCTTTACCAAATTGCTGCGTCCATTTAGCTAAACGATGAGCCTTTTCTGTATGAGCTGTTTTCATCTTAGCAAAATCATAATGCAAACCAACTTCCGTTGCTCTCGTAGCTATATCCTCGACCATATCTTTCACTTCATCTAGCGTGACATCATACTTTTTAGCCAGCGCCTCATAAAAAGAGGGGGCATTCACTTTCGGGATATCTGGGCCTATTTGAAATGCTTTATATTCTATTTCCACTAATCCTGTATAGCCTGCGATGCCAATCGCCCGTTCCAGTTCTCGCTTGCCAATATAACAAAATGGACATGTAAAATCAGAGAAAACTTCAATTTTCATTACCATACCCCCTTATAATATATCCATCCAAATTTTAATAGCTGTTGCTAATATAAGAACCGCTAAAATAATTTGTAGGAATTTAGTATTTAACTTGCCCCCTATTCTCGCACCCAGAGGAGCAGCTATTAGACTAGCTACAATCAAGATGAGCGCTGGATAATATTCCACTTGCCCAGTCATTAATTTACCAATAGTTCCTCCTACTGAGGAGATAAACGTAATAGCAAGGCTTGACGCAATGGTCATACGAGTAGGGATTCCTAAGACCACAAGCATGATTGGTACTAATAAAAATCCACCAGCTGCTCCTACAATTCCGGAACCGATACCAACAACGAAAGCTAATAGGACCGCCAATGGTTTATTAAATGTAACAGCCTGCATCGGTTTATCATCAACTTGCTTTTTCGGTATGAACATCATCACAGATGCAATCAATGCAAGGATTCCATAGACCATGTTAATACCAGACTCAGATAAAAATTTTGAACCGAAGCTACCCACAAGGCTTCCCGCTAATATGGCACTCCCCATATAGATAATGAGTGATTTATTTAAATACCCGCCTTTACGATAGACCCAAACACCTGAAAGAGCAGCAAAAAGTACCTGAATCGCACTTATCCCTGACACCTCATGTGCAGAAAAGGCCGCAAATCCTAGTAATGGCGGTATATATAGTAGCATCGGGAAATTAATGATGGCACCGCCAATACCTAACATCCCTGATACAAATGAACCGAGAAAACCAATAAGTAAAATGGTTAAGATCCATGCAATATCCATTTAGTTTTCCTTCTTTCTGGCTGTATTCAACAAAAGGAAAGAAGGGTTGTTCTACTGTAATAGACAACCCTCAATCAGCCCTATGCTTTCTGAATGAAAAATGTAATAACGCCAGCCTCTTCAGATTGATCTAAAATGATATGACCTCCTGCTTTTGCCCAAGCAGGAATATCCGCTAAAGCTCCTTTATCTGTCACCTGAACTTCTAATACTTCCCCAGACTTTAGGGTATCTATTGCTTTTTTTGTCTTCACAATAGGCATTGGACAAGAAAGGCCTTTTGCATCTAGTTGTAAACTTGATTTCATCATATTCTCCTTCAACTCGGCAAAGGTTGTAAGCGATTTTGCCGGTTCTTCTTGTTTTATATCTTCATGAAGGATGAGCACCTTCAATTCACGAAATTTACATATAATAAGCATACATGCATACTCATTGCACTTTAGCATGTTTTATCGTACTGCACAGCGATTTGGTCCAATTTCCATTTCTGTTTGCTCATCTAACGCAGGTGTGATTTTCCCCATATTCACCTGACGAATTTCCTGATAAGCATTTGGTTGTGGAGGTAATTCATCTGTTACCACACGTCTAAATTCTTCTTCATCTTGAATATTTAATCCATGGTTTTGTACAAATAAATCCCCTAGTCGTCTAGCAACCGTCCCATCTTCATTCAGCTCATCAATAATCATAAAATGTGCTGGTAAGACAATAAGTTCATCAGACAATTCTCGATAACGCTTGTAAAGCGTGTCTCGTAAATCTCCAACCCAGTCATCAGCAAGGCCAGCTAAATCAGGACGTCCGATTGAATCGATAAATAAAATATCTCCTGTTAATAAATATTTGCTGTCAACAACAAATGAAGTAGAGCCTATCGTATGACCAGGAGAATAGATAGCTCCTACATCTATTTTTGATGCACCGATTTGAACAGTCGTTCCATCAACTAACGGTGTATAGTGGAACACAACTTCTTCAGCGTCCTTAGGTGGCAAATAATAGGTTGCGCCTGTCATCTCTGCAATATGGCGCCCACCTGAAATGTGATCAGCATGTAAGTGTGTATCAAAAACATGTTTAATTTGGACATTTTTATGTTCTGCAAAATTTATAAACACATCTGTAAAACGTACAGCATCAATAATAGCTGCTTCACCTTCAGAAAGGACCATATAAGACAGACAGCCCTTTCCTAAGCGAACAAACTGATAAAGCTCACCACCGCCTGTTAAATCACCTACTTTAATTGGCTCTAAATATTCACTCCAGGATTTCATACCTCCAGCTAAATAGGCAACCTCAATACCTGCCTCAGCTAACATTTCAGCAACCATTAAAGACGATCCTTCTTTAGCACAAACGACTAATACATCTTTATCAGTTGGGATATTCGGTAAAATATTATCAATACCATCTAACAGTTCAAAATACGGTATATTTAAGTACTCAAAACGATGTCCATCGATTTTCCAATCTTCGAATGCATCCGCATTACGAACATCTAAAATAAACAACTCTTCATTGTGAATAACCTTTTTAGCTACTTGTGACGCGCTCCATTTTTGAATTGACATCTCTTTTACCCCCATCGGTATTGTTTTTATGTTTTTTATAGCGGAGAGGGGTGCCCTCTCCGCTTTTATAGGTAGGTCACTAGAATGTAAGTGACGGTGCTGCGTCTTTCGCGAATTCTAGGAACGTTACGGCTCCTCCCACCTCAATACCCTCAATGAAATCTTCAATAGTTAAACCCATAACATCCATCGTCATCTGACAAGCAATAAATTTCACACCTAATTCTTGTGCCATTTCCACTAGTTGAGGAATAGCTGGCACATTTGCTTTTGTAAACCCTTCAGCATAGTGTTCTGCTCCAGCTGGCATTGGTAATGCATGCATACCTTGCTTATGAATTAAATTCAAACCTTCAAATGTAAAGAAGATAGCTACCTCTTTCTCAGAAGCTGCCGCAGCTGTTGCGATATTAAATACCTTATACGCATCAAATAAACCACCGTTACTTGCAATGATTGCTACTTTGTTCGACATAATAAAATTCCTCCAATTTAAATGTTTTTTGTTAAATCGCCTGACCAGGATGTCATACCTGGTAAGACGTTAAATACTTTCGTAAAACCATGTGAAGCCAGCTTTTGCGCAGCCATGTCACTGCGTTTTCCAGTACGACAAATAACATATATCTCCTGCTCTTTATCAAGCTCAGAAAGTCGTGTCTCCAGTTCGCCCATTGGTATCGATTTTGCTCCCGCAATATGCCCAAAAGCGAATTCCGCTTCCTCACGTACATCTAGAATTAATCCTTTACGACTTGTGATTTGCTCTAAATCAATTGTTTGATCAAACGTCATTTCTTCTATTTGGTCGTTTGTACATTTACGAATATAGTGTTTCAGTACACCATCATCTTCTAAAGTACCAATATACTGATGACCTACAGTTTCAGCCCATGCCGCAATATCAGCTTTAGATCCTTTGTCAGTCGCAGCTACTTCTAAAATTTGACCATCTACTAAATCAGCCATCGCTTTTTTTGTTTTCACAATCGGCATCGGGCAAGAAAGACCCTTGGCATCTAGCTGAAAATCCGCCTTCATACTTTTCATAACCTCCATATACCTATAAGGGTATTATTTTAATCAAAAAAATATAGATTTAACCTATTACTGTACTTTTCCCTCCCAAGCTAACATACCACCAATCATGTTAGTTACATTAAAGCCATTACTTTCTAATAGTTGAGTAGCCCGAGCACTTCGTCCACCTGATCGACAAACCATAATATACGACTCTCTCTTATTTAATTCAGGTAGTCGAAACTCTAATAAACCTAGCGGGATATGAATAATGCCCGGGATGTGGCCAGCCTCTACTTCATCTACCTCTCGCACATCAATAAGATTCAGCTTCCCTCCTTGCTCCATCGTTTGTTGAACTTCTTTTGCTGTAATTTCTTTCACTTTTTTCTCCTCCTAGTATGCACTCATTCCACCCCGAACATTAGAAACACGCTCAAAACCTTGCTTTTTAAGTTGCTTACAAGCCTGACTACTTCGCATACCACTCTGACAAATAACTATGATCTCTTTATCCTTCGGAAGGTTTTTAAAGCTCGACCCAAGCGGAACATTTTTAAATTGCGAGATATGCCGACCTTTATACTCAGCAGGCGTGCGTACATCGATAAATATCTTATCCTTATCATTCAGCATATCTTTTAATTGGGCTGTAGAAATTGATTGAACGCCCTTCGCTGGCTTCATTCGCCAAACGAAAAAGGCTGCCACAAGCGCGATAATAATCCATATTTCCATATGACCAGTCCTCCTTTTTATACGATTATGGGTATATCAAGTTATCGACTTTTCACGACCAAGTCCATCGCCTCTTGAATAGCAGCATTCATTTTTTCAGCATTGCCTTCAGCAGTCGATACACAATCTAATAAATTTTCACTTACAATGACACCAATCGTCCGGTCAACAGCAGAACGCACGGCAGATAGCTGTGTAATCACATCTTTACAACTTTGACCTTCTTCCATCATGCGTAAAATACCCCGCATTTGACCTTCCATACGTTTCACACGATTTGCAGTGTTTGAGCCATACGCCATTCTGTTATGCCCCCTTTCAAACGATAGATTGAACTTCCTTACGAGATTTATATTATACCCCTATAGGTATATTGTCAACATAAAGCTTCTATCTTTTTTAAAATGCTGCAATTGCGAGTTACAAGTTCTCCCTATCGCTTTAACCTCATCTATCTGCTTCCTTATTATTTCAACAAAAAACCCTGCTACGAGTTATTACTCATAGCAGGGAGTTTATTTTTTATTTAGCTAATTGCATGGCTGGCCCAAAGAATTCATAGTGAATTTTTTCATCTTTCACGCCAATTTCCTGTAAATTTTTAATAACCGCTTCCATAAAGCCTACAGGGCCACATACATATACATCTGCATTATCAGCTACTTTTTCAGCCAGCAATTCTTTTGTAATAAGCTTGTCTTCATCAGAGTATAAAGCTGTATAGGATGCATTCGGTAAGACGTTTACTTTCTTTTGAATGTCATCACTGAACGCTACAACCTTCTCATTACGAGCACATTGGATAAAGTTCACTTCATTCACTGCATTATCATTTAGAGATTGCAGCATACTGTTTAAAGGTGTTACACCGATACCGCCACTTACAAATGTAATTGGTGCAGCCGTTTCTTCTAACACAAATAATCCGGCTGGAGCACTTACATCTACCAAATCTCCAACTTGTAATTGATCATGAATATAATTTGACACTTTACCATTTGGCGTATGGTCACTTTCACGTTTCACCGAAATACGATAGCCATCTTCTGCACTCGCTTGTGAAAGTGTATATTGACGGTTCATTAAATACTCTTCTCCTGGCACTTTCACTCGAATAGAGATGTATTGACCTGGTTCATAAGTTGGTAGTGGTGATCCATCTTCATTTACAAAATAAATAGAAGTTACTAAGTCACTTTCTACAACTTTTTTTGCCACTTTTAATGGTTTAAATAGACGCCAACCACCATTGTTCTCAGTTTTTTGGTATAACTCTTCTTCTACTTGAATGAAAATATCTGCGATAACGCCATAAGCCTCGGCCCATGCACCAATAATGTCATCAGTTGCTGCATCACCAAGTACTTCTTTAATCGCTTTTAATAAGTTTTCACCCACAATTGGGTAATGTTCAGGTAAAATTCCTAAACTACGGTGTTTATGTGCAATAAGCATTACTGCTGGTAAAATTGCTTCTAAGTTTTCAATATGAACTGCTGCAGCGTAAACAGTATTTGCTAATGCTGTTTGCTGACGGCCTTGTTCTTGGTTCGTGTGATTAAAAATATTTAGTAATTCTGGATGAGCTTGAAACATATTTTTATAAAACGTCTTTGTGATTTCAACACCATGAACTTCTAATACAGGTACTGTTGCTTTAATAATTTGAATTGTTTCTTGTTTTAACATATCGCTTACCATCCTTTCGTGATTACAATATAACGCTTTCATTCTCTTAAAGCAATATATAAAATACATCTTTAACAAAATAGACATAATTAATGTATTTTAAATACATCTTTAAAAATAGGTTGTAGATATTATACTTCAATGTAAAAATGCTATAATTATTTTGAATTATAGAAAGTAGGGTGTTTAGATGCGCTTAACTTTATACACAGACTACTCTTTGCGCACACTTATTTATTTAGGCGCAAAGGAAGATGGTCAATTATCGACTATTCAAGAGATCTCAGATGCTTATAATATATCGAAAAACCATTTAATGAAGGTGACACACCAACTCGGGTTATTAGGTTACATTGAAACAATCCGTGGACGTGGCGGTGGAATTCGCCTTGCTATCGATCCAAAAACCATTACTATCGGTGAAATTGTTCGTCATACAGAAGAGGATTTTCATCTTGTAGAATGTTTCGATAAAGAAAATAACCTATGTAAAATAGCTCCAGAATGTCAATTAAAGGGTGTACTGTATGAAGCTTTGCAAGCCTATTTGAAAGTATTAGATCAATACACCTTGGACGATTTCCTTCATTCTAAGGAAAAATTAATGGCTCTACTGCTCGGTAAATAAAAATACCCGCTCAACATTTGTTGAACGGGTATTTTTTTTAGAAGTTTGCTTATAATTGCTTTGAAAAGAAAATCATATCCAATGCACGAATACCATTTTCATAAATTGGTTCTGGGTAATGACTGAAGAAGTCCTTTTCAATAGCCTCCATGCGAAAGCCTGCTTTTTGATAAAAAGCGATATTATCAATACTTGAGTTCGCCGTTCCAACTAATACCGTTTGATAACCATCCTTTTGACATTCTTCAGTGAGCTGTCGCAATATCTCTTTGCCTATTCCCTTCCCTTGATACTTTGGTACAATAGCAATATTCTTCAATTCAATTGTAGTATTAGTTTGAGGAATGACTAATGCCACTCCCACCAACAGTTCTCCACAATTAATTTTATATAATGTACCCTTATCTAAATATTTCCGAACTGCCACTTCACTCTCATCAGCTAATAAAAGCTGAGGTAAAAAGGCTTCTCGGTTTCCTTCTACCTTTTCTAGGGATGTTCGATAACGGACATAATCTTCTCGTTCAAAAACATTTAACACACATGGTTGCTTTTCCTTCACTTCTAACCACGAATGCTCCTCAGGATAATCTTTTTCCACCCCTAATCGAACAAAAGGTAGCTTTTCTTGTGCTTTTTGTGAACGGATATTAACCTTTCGGGCTCCTGCAAAAACACGTGATAATCCCAGCTCAAAAAACGCAATATCTAAAATAGCCGTTTTTGCTTCAAGATTATAGCCCTTCCCCCAAAATTGATAGCCAAGCCAAGAGCCGATATGACAGCTCTTTTTATGACGATCGATAAACATTAATGATGTCACACCAATGACTTGCCCCTCCTCATCTAAAATCACACGAGGGACGGTCTTACCTTCTTCTTCATCTATACGTTCACGCTTAATAAAATGAATTGTGTCTTCTACCTTGCCAGCAGGTAAGCCTAGGGCATCTCGAACCTGTGGCATAGAAGACAACGCATGCATAGCCTCAGCATACTTCACATCATGCCTTACTAACGTTACTGCCATCTTCTATTCCCCTTTATTTCTTAGGATTGAAAACTTATTCTTTATATATACTCCATATACTATAGATTATTCAAAAGCCTTGTTTTGCTAGTATAACTGAATATCCATCTACTTTATATAAATATAGAAAAATAAAAATTGAGAAAGTGAGCTTTTACTACACTTTCTCAATTATTTTTATGGTTGAACTGGTATAGTGATCTCTAGTTCAGGTATATATTGAATTTTCGGATAACCGTTTTTATCCAATTGAAACATACCTTTTTCGTTTTCCTTGAAAAGATGGATATAGGGTTTTAAGGTTATTGTTTTTGGAACAGATTCAAAAGGAGTGTACCGAAGATCATCAAGATGAATGTTTCCATTGGTAGCGTTCCAACCGTTTCCTCCAATTACTTCAATTTCACGACCATGCTCATCAATAATAACTATCCCCATTGTTAGTAGTGTTAAATTATCAGTGAACGTTGAATTATCAGTTAAAACCATCCGTGTTGTGATACTTGTTGTAACTGGTGTTAGCTTGACCTTTTCAAGAGTCAAATGAATATTGTCATATTGTCGACTTATATTTGGTGCTAAAGCTACATAGTCTTTCACTTTATTTTTCACAGGAATATCAATTTCAATGGGGTTTTCTATACCTCTCACAAAAGCTTGAATGGTTAAATCAAATTGCTCTGGAAAAGGCTTCCCTCCCTGATTTCTCAGATCCGAAAATTCAATAATAACAGAAGCATTATCTTTACCAGGATACATAAAACGACTAATAGAATTGGACTCACTCGGAGCAAAAGAATTAATAGGCTCATCATTTATAAACAAATTATAATTACTGATACAATCCATTAAAGCTTCTTTCTGATCTTCTTTATAGGGGCGTTCAATAGCAATTGAAACACGTGTACCGTCATACGCTACTTCCGATACACTTAATGTAAACCCCTCCTGTGTCACACTTGTCTGGGGTTTTGTAGAAAGTCCTTTTTCATCAGCCATCTTCAACCCCAAATCACCAGCGAGTCGGAAAATTGAGGATAGTACAGGCACTTGTTTAAGCGTTGCAGCCATTGTTGGTGAAATAAATGATGTAATAAATAGTAAGCTAACTAGCATGGCTGTTGCAAAAGCAACTTTATAGTACCATTTCTTCTGGTGCTTTACTACTTGTGGCTGCTCGTTACGTTCATATTTACTAATTACACGATCAACCAGATCAACTTCTACAGGTGTTTCTCGAATTAGCAGCTCTATTTGTGCCATATCTTTATCATTCTGCTTTAAATGAATGCTCATAAAATCCACCTCCTAACTTATTCTCCTTTATTAATTTTTTTCGTAATCGTTCATATTTTTTTCTTATTGTAGCTGGTTTCATATCCATAATTTCAGAAATTTCTTCAAAGCTATATTCTTCAATAGAACGAAGCAGTAAAATCCTTTTTTCATCTACATGTAAGTTTTCCAATAGCCTATGCACCATTTCATCATATTCAGGTATCGGAGCTTGCGTCTGCTTCACTTGTTCTTGCTTCACATTTAGCCAAAACTTATAGCCCCTATTTTTTGCTTTTATGACATCAATACAATGGTGGTGAGCGATTTTATAAAGCCACGCCGATAAGGAAACTGTATAAGAAAATTTTTGAATATTCTCTAGTCCTTTAATAAAAATATCTTGTGAAGCATCCTCCGCCTCCTCTTTGGTTCCTAGCATATAGTAACAATAAATATAAATTTGCTTTTGAAAACAACGAATGATTTCTGCATAGTCATGCGTGTCCCCTGATTGAACTTGCTCCACGATTGATTGAATATCTATATCAGCTCGATCTTTTGATGGTTCTCGTGTAGTCAATGTTGTCCCCCCTCTCCAATCTATATAACTGAAATTATTAGAAGTTTGTGACACTAGATAAAAAATCTTAAAAATATTATTGAATGTCATCGAGTTACTTGGAGAAATCTTTTATATCTTCCCTTCCTCGCCTATATAACTGAAATCAACAGCCATTTGTGACACACTATAAAAATTTTTTCACAAAAATAAAACGCTTAAGGGTAACTTAAGCGTTTGAGTCTCACTATTTTATTTTGTAGCTTGTTATAAACCCTTTAATAATTGGGATAAATACTCCTATCAATACAATGGGTAGGAACCACCATCCTAATGAATTTACCTCACCAAGACCAATACGAACCATCTGAATCGATATAAAAGCAAATAAAATGAGACAGATATTTTTTACTTGATTTAGTATTTTTCTGCTATTCAAATAAAATACTTTTACATTACTTTCATCCAAACGTGACGGATAATTATGCATATGAGGTGCTTTTTCTAGCAGCCACATAACAATCCATAAAAATAAACCGATGAACGGAAGGATGAATAATTCTATTTTTGCGCCCCAACGATCCACCTCACCTAATCCATTAAAATGACCAGGTATTTCATCAGGCAACTTACCCCATGCCAATATAATATAAAAGATGGATAAAATAAATATACTACCACCAATATAGTCCCATATCTTTTCTGATCTTGTTTTAGGTAACTTTAAAATTGGCCTATACATTTTCTCCACCCCTGTTCTTTTCCTTTACTACATCTACGTTATGACTACTATTAAAGTTTCAAAATTTATGAAAATTGACTTAATATTCAACATGCACCATTAATTATCCCTATTATTAGTAGCATTATAGCGATAAAATCTACTTTTTTTATTACTTCCCATATAATTTATACCCATTTTCAAACTGCTAATTACTGTAGAAATACTCATAATACTTTGTAAAATTCATATAATCTGATATAAATGATATATATACATATTTCATTATTTTGTAACATTTCTACTAATTACTGAGAAAGGATATTTCAACTATGCGATTTACTATCTACAAGAAATTATTACTCGGTTTTTTTATAGTTATTTTGGTACTCGTTACAACAATCGGCTTAAATATAAAACAGCTTGATTCTGTAAATAAGACCTATCGTACATTATTGGAGGAACAAACTACTAAATCTATAAGTATTCAGGAATTACGGGTGATTGCAAAACAGGAAATTGTCAGCATGCGAGGCTACTTACTACTTGGAGACAAACAAAACTTTCAAAGTAATCAAGCCTCACGCGAGGAATTCAAACAAAAATCAGAAGAATTAATGGCTACTTTAGATTCAGAAAAATCAATTAAGATGCTTGAAGCTATTAATAAAAGTGAACAAAATGTGCAAGAATTTGCAGATCGTATGTTTGAGTTAAAGGCTGCTGGAGAAACAGAGAAGTACGAAAAATTGGATAGTACTCAAGGACGCTTAATTATTAAACAATTCGATGAACGTGTTGAAAACCTTTCTAATTATCAAAATGAATATGTAGAAGGTAAAATGGCTGCTACATCCAATCAAATTCAAGACATCAAGCTCCAAATGATGCTTCTTGGAGTCTTTGCTGTTGTCATAAGTCTGATAATTGCTATGGTTGTTGGTAGTCTAATGTCTCGTCCAATTAACGGTATGGCTAAAGCTGCGAAAAAAATAGCTGAGGGTGACTTAACAGCTGAACAAATTCGTATAAAGAATCGTGATGAAGTAGGTGATCTAGCGCTTGCGTTTAATCAAATGGCTACAAATTTAAAGGATTTAATTACGAATGTGCGCCAAAACACTGTACAAGTAAGTGGCTCTGCTGCTGAGTTAACAGCTAGTGCAGAGCAAACTATACAGGCTACAGAACAAATCACTTCTTCTATTCAAGAGGTTGCTAGTGGCTCAGAGGCTCAAGGGAAAAACGCAACTGAAAGCTCAGAAGCAATGAAAAACATGACAAAGGGTATACAACAATTAGCTTCTACTACTGCGGCTGTTTCTGAACTGGCAATCGAAACAAATTCAGAGGCTAAGAAAGGGAATGATTCTTTACATCGTGTTATCTCTCAGATGACAACAATCAACACGGCTGTTTTAGAGTCAGCAAGTGTTGTTAAAAATCTAGACGGGCATTCCATTGAAATTGGCAATATCATTGGCATTATTACTGATATTGCAGAACAAACAAACTTATTAGCACTTAATGCTGCAATTGAAGCGGCTCGTGCAGGCGATCATGGACGCGGCTTTGCAGTCGTTGCAGATGAAGTGAAAAAGCTAGCAGAGCAATCAAAAAAATCCGCTGAGCAAATCGCTACCTTGATTTCTGAAATACAGCAGGATACAAACCGTGCTGTAACGGTGATGGATACTGGAACTCAAGAGGTTCAAATTGGAATGCAAGTAGTGAAGGTAGCAGAAGAAGGTTTCGCTAAGATTGTTGAGCTGATTGAGCAAGTATCCATGCAAATCCAAGAAGCAACGACAGTGTCAGAGGAGATGTCCTCTAGCGCAGAGCAAATCTATGCTTCCTTTGATGAAATTGCAACTATTGCAAAGATGTCCTCATCTAATTTACAAAATGTTGCTTCTGCTTCCGAAGAACAATTAGCTACTATCGAAGAAGTAGCTGCTTCAGCAGCAACACTTTCAAATATGGCAGAAGAACTTCACACGCAAGTCTCTCGTTTTAAGGTAGAATAAAAAACTGCTCGTTTTCTTTAGGTTTATAGAAAACGAGCAGTTTCTTCATACAATGAAAAATAGCATGATTTTTCTACCTATCGTATGCTAACCCTACTCACCATTTTCTCCCAGTAAATACATTCTTTACTACTTTATTTTACACTTCACCAAATATCAAATTTTTAATAAAATAGACATTACTTAAGACAGAATTAAATAAATTTTTAGAATATTATTGACAGGCAGTTAATATCCAAGTAATATTGCTTTCAACAACACATTGCAGGCCAAGATTGGAAATAGTAAAAGTGTTTGTGTACTTGTAGAGAGCCGATGGTTGGTGTAAATCGGTAGGCACACATTTTGAACTCGTCCATGAGCTACTCCCTGAACTTTTTAGTAAGGGATGTCGGTTTCCCCCGTTAACAGGATAGACAGTGATAGCTGTCGATAAGGGGACTTTTTCTATAAAGAGAAGGTCAATTAGAGTGGTACCGCGAGCATAAACTCGTCTCTATTTTTAAATAGAGACGGGTTTTTTATTTTTTTAATGACTTATTGGCCTAAGTGTAGATTTTAGATAATAATCACTAAAAAGGAGTGTTTGAAAATGGGAAGAAAAATTTGGGTGTTTGATACAACTTTACGTGATGGCGAACAGGTGCCTGGAGCAAAGCTAAATCTTTATGAAAAAGTAGAGATCGCTCAGCAGCTGAAAAAATTAGGTGTCGATATTATTGAGGCTGGATTCCCCGCTTCCTCTCAAGGTGATTTTGATGCCGTCAAAGCTGTAGCTGAAAAGGTTGGCAATACAAACGACATTATGATTACAGCATTAGCACGTGCTGTAAAGGCTGACATTGATGCTGTCTATAATGCTGTGAAGTATGCTCAAAACCCGATGATTCACATGGTACTAGGAACCTCTGATATTCATGTGGAGAAAAAATTCAGCAAGTCAAAAGATCAAATTTTACAAATAGGCGTGGATGCTGTGAAATACGCTAAAACATTATTGCCGCAAGTTCAATATTCCACAGAGGATGCCTCTCGTTCTGACTTTGAATATCTTTGGAAAACAATTGAAGCTGTTATGAGAGCTGGCGCAACGATGATTAACGTTCCTGATACGGTTGGCTTTGCAGAGCCAGAGGAATTTGGAGAAATGATTTTTAAATTAAATGACCGTATGAAAAACTTAGATGATAGCGTTCTTTTAAGCGTTCATTGTCACAATGATCTTGGAATGGCAACGGCTAATACGCTAGCTGCAATTAAAAATGGTGCAGATAAGGTAGAGTGTACAATCAATGGTATCGGTGAACGCGCAGGTAATGCTGCATTAGAAGAAGTTGTCATGGCACTTAAAACTCGTAGCTCCGTCTACAATGCAGAAACACGTATTAATACAAAAGAAATTATGAATACTTCACGTCTTGTTTCTAGCTTTATGGGCTTAGATGTACAGGTCAATAAAGCCATTACAGGAGATAATGCATTTGCCCATTCTTCTGGTATTCACCAAGATGGTTTGTTAAAATCGCGTGATGCTTATGAAATCGTCCATCCTGAGGATGTAGGTCTTGATGATATGGAACTAGTACTAACAGCTCGCTCTGGTCGCCATGCAGTGAAAAATGCTCTTGAAAAATTAGGTTTTACTAATCTTTCAACAGAGGAATTTGAAGGTATTTTCGAAGGATTCTTAAAGCTAGCTGATGCGAAGAAAGAAGTATATGATCACGATTTATATGTTATTGTTGAAAGCTATTATGAAAAACATGATGCCAATAATAAAAATGCTACACATTATAGTGAGCAATTCTTTGATTTTGATGATCTACAAGTCGTCAGCAATACAAGCTTCCCTTCAGCAAGTGTTAAGGTTCGAAAAGGCGGCGAAGTATTTAAAGCTAGTGCAGTAGGCTCTGGTCCAATTGATGCCCTCTATTCAGCCATTGCAGAAATTACAAATATGGATGTAAAACTAGTGGAATATAATATCAATAGTGTTTCACGAGGCAAAGAGGCTTTAGGTAAAGTAAAAATTACGATCGAGCATGAAGGCGAAAAGTATATTGCAAAAGCAGCAGATACAGATATTCTTAAGGCAAGTGCATTAGCCTATATTAATGCGATCAATAGCATTGTAGTGACAAAATTAACACCTGTTATGAATTAAATGAAAATAGCAAAGCAGTATGGCACTTGTGCCATACTGCTTTTTCAATCCTAGTGACTATCCCTAACTAGTTTTTGATATTCCTCATCGATTCGTTCGATATCTAGACGTTCAAATAATGGTGTCACCTCTCGAATGACTTTAGGGAGATCTACTTGCTCATGCCACATCATTTCATTTATACCTAACATATTTCTTACTTTCTTTGCTGAAAACGGTAAGAAAGGATGCAGCATCTGTCCTAAATTCGCAATGATATAGACGCAAGTTGCTAATGTACGATTCCCTGCCTCTACGTTTTCTTTTACCTGTAGCCATGGCTGTTGTTCATCAAAATAACGATTAGCACCGCGAATATACTCAAAAATCGATTCTAACGCCTGCTTGAAATGACCACCTTCGATAAGAACACCCGCTTCATTAAACAATTGTACGGTTTGTTTTCGAATGTCGCTATCCACCTCCGCTTGTGGCACCTGACAAGCAAATGATTTCTCAATAAACTTCAATGTACGGTTTACAAAATTGCCATAGGCTCCGAGTAGTTCGCCATTATGGCTATAAATAAATTCCCGCCATGAAAAATCAGTATCACGATTTTCTGGCGCATTCATCGTTAAGAAGTAACGAATAGAGTCCGCATCATAACGGCTTAAAATATAAGGAACCCATACAGCCCAATTCTGACTAGTAGATAATTTGCGTTTTTCTAATGTTAAATACTCATTAGATACGATATGGGTAGGTAAGGCCTTGGATCCAATTCCCATTAAAATGGCTGGCCAAATAACTGTATGGAATGGAATATTATCCTTCCCATGTACATAGTATGAAATGGTCTCTTCATTCCATAAATCTTCAATAGCTATATGATGCTCTTTTGCCCATTCTAAGCTTGCTGTTAAGTACCCTGCTACAGCTTCAATCCATACATATATTTTTTTCCCTTCAAAACCTGGCACTGGAACATCTATGCCATTCGGTAAATCTCTTGTTACTGCTCGGTCGGGAACTCCCTCTGCCAAGTATCGCTCCGTTAACCCTAAAGCATTGTCACGCCAACGTTTCTCGACTTTCGCTTGTGCTAAATAAGACTCCAACCTTCCTTGAAATTGACTAAAGGTAAAATAAAAGTGCTCAGTTTCCCGAATAACAGGTTCGTTCCCACAAATTTTGCAGCGCTTATCAATTAAGTCCAATGGGTCTAAAATTTCTGAGCAGTTATCACATTGATCTCCCCTTGCTTTCGCTCCACAATTTGGACAAAGACCTTCGACAAATCGATCTGGTAGAAATTGATTATCCGTCTCACAGTAAGCCTGTTCAATTTTCTTTTTGTATAAGAAATTATTAGCCAGTAGCTGTAAGAAAAGGGCCTTAACGGATTCATGGTGGTGCTCCGCATCCGTTCTTGTGTACAAATCATAGGTAAATCCTAAATCATGAAAGCATCTAGTAAACTCATCATGATAGTGATTAGCTATAGCTTCTGTCGTTGTATTCTCTTGTGCAGCACGTATAGAAATGGGTGTACCATTACAATCACTGCCTGATACATATAAAACCTGCTCACCTTTTTGTCGGTAATATCTAGCCAAAATATCACCTGGTAATAATGCGGCAACATGCCCTAAATGCAAAGAGCCATTTGCATACGGCCAAGCGCCTCCAATAACAATCGTCATTCTAAATTGCTCCCCTCACAGAAAAAATGATAAAAAAAATCGCCCTAATCAAATCTGATTAGGACGAGTATACCCGTGTTACCACCTATATTTACAAATAGCTTACACTATTTGCCTCTATCAGTACGTCTTCACTCAAAAAAGAGATACTGCTGCTGTTGTAACGAGTGCTCATCTCGTCGTAATCTACTGGCTAAAAAGCTTTCGGTACGAAGCTCAAAGGTCATTTTCAAAAGGGTTCATTTACCTCATTTCCACCAACAGAGGCTCTCTACAAAATACTAATCCAATTTACTTTTCCTTCTCAATGCTTTTTCTATAGGATTTGGCATTATTTTACGCCTTCTTGTGAGGAAATGCAATGATTGTTGTAAAAGCATCCTTTGTTTGATTCACTTTCTTGAGTTAATCGAATGTAACCTTTAGCAAATCAGTTAAATCATCAATTACTATATCTGCTTTTTCTAACTCCTTGTCTTGTGCAAAGTCAAAGCGGACACCTATTGATAGTAATTGATTGTCCTGTGCAGCTTGGATATCCGAAGAACGATCTCCTACCACTGCTCCATAATCAATTTTATTTTCATCTACAACTCTTTTGACCAGATCCGATTTATGCCCACTTGCAATTGCTTGAATGCTATAGATTCCCTTTATAAAACGCTCCAACTGATAGGTTTCGACGATTGCTTGTAAATAGTCAACCTGTCCATTACTCGCTATGTATAACGGATAATTCTCTGACAATGTTGCAAGGGTTTGTTCAGCGTTTGGATACAAAGCACCTTTATGTCCACGTATTTGCTCAATCAGCTTTACATGGAATAATACATTGCTCTCTTCTCGTATCTCTAAAGCATGCATAGGACATAATGTTTCCCACACAACAGGTAAAGGAACCCCCATTATTTCTCTATATTTTTCTATAGGTGTTTCTCCCTGCCACAAGCCGTTTGTCCGCAGCACATCAAATGTTGCGTCGAGCGCAGGCTCTAAAATAAGATTGGTTTGAAATAATGTTCCGTCCATATCAAAAATAAACGCTTTATTCATAAAATCTCTCCTTAATTAGTTATCAAAAAACACCATATGCTGCTTTTCTTGCTTATAATAATCCAAACGATCCTGCAAAGTTCCTGTATGAAATTCAAATTTATGACCATCAGGATCTGTAAAGTAAATCGATTTTTTATCCTTTTCATCTCTTTGCCGACCTGCTAAAATATTGACCTTTAGCTGAACCAATCTGTCATACATATTATCAAAGTCATCCTCAGCGATTGTGAAGGCAATGTGTGTATAGGAATGATGGATGTCATTACGGGGTATATCCTTTTCTACATTAAGAGCTAGCCACAGCCCATTTACATCAAAATAGGCTGTGCTGTTCCCCTTTACTAGCAACTTGGCATCAAATACTCTTTCATAAAAAGTGATGGATTCCTCTAAATTAGAAACTGAAAACAATAAATGATTGATGTTTTGAATTGTCATGGTTGTGCTCCTATTGATTATTTCTTCCCCTTTTTCATTCCCTTGGCTATTTGCTTCCACTTGCGCTGCTCCTCAAGTTTTGCTTGCGTATTTGTTTTGCTCTCCATATAAGCCAATTCTCTTTGCAGCTTAAAATAGCTTTGTAGACGATATTGGTCCAAGTCCCCATCTACTATAGCTTGCTGGACAGCACAATAAGGCTCTTTTTGATGTGTACAATCACGATAACGACAAGCTGTTGCTAGTTCCTCAATATCTTGAAAGCTAGAAGCTAAACTATCCCCTTGATCCCACAATTGAAGCTCACGCATCCCTGGCGTATCAATTAGACAGCCACCAGCAGGCAATACTACTAGCTCTCGATGGGTTGTTGTATGTCGTCCCTTGGCATCATCCTCACGTATACCCGCTACTTTCATCAGTATCTCACCACATAAAGCATTTGTTAATGTGGATTTCCCTGCTCCAGAAGACCCCAATAGTGCCCCCGTGACCCCCTCTGTGAATAGCGTCTGAATTTCCTTTAGACCTTCGCCCGATAGAGCACTCGTTACAAAGATATCCACACCAAAGGCTACAGACTCCACTTCTTGTACTAAGCTCGAAACATCTTCGCATAAATCAGCTTTTGTCAGGACAATAATGGGCTTTGCCCCTGAATCCCAAGCAGCCACTAAATATCTCTCCAAACGTCGAATATTAAAATCTGCGTTCAAGCTCATAATAAGTAACACAATATCGACATTTGATGCGACAATCTGTTCTTGAATTTCCGTTCCTGCAACTTTACGTGAAAATACAGATTTTCGTTGGAATAGCTGATGAATAATTGCTCGTTCCTCTCCGGGCATTTTCTCCACTAGCACCCAATCACCAACTGCTGGATAGTCCTCCCTCGCTAAAGATGTATACGCATAATGACCAGCAATTGTCGCAAGCCATTCTCCCTCTTCAGCTAACACCCGATAAGAATGCTTATGCTCTAAAGTAACCCTTGCAGGCACACAATTTTTTAATTTAGCCTGTTTTTTCATTTCTATCATTTGCTCTTCAAAATATGTTGTAAAACCTAATGTTGTTAAATTCAATTTATTTTCCTCCTAAACGTATGATGCCTCAGCGAAAATAGTTGTCATCCGCAAGAGGCCCTATCGCAATTCACCTTTTCGAACTACAAAAAAAAAACCTTGTAGCTGCAATTCGGCAGTTACAAGGTTTCACAGGCACGTTTAAAAGATACACAAATACCCCGAGTTATGGCACGGCGTCACTTTGTATATTTTAGGCGTGTGAAATTGAACAAACCGAATTGCAGTTCGCTAATTACAGATCTATTCATCATGTCACATCACCTACTTTCCATTTAGTTGTTATCAATATAGCTAAATTTTCAGAAATTGTCAATTACAATATTATAAGCATTTATTCCAATCATCCACGCATACAATGAACAAAACCATTAAATGCGAGGAGATGTTGGATTGCCTAAAATCATTTCAATTAGCACATATCAACCACCTTACACATTACAGCAAGATAACGCAGAGGAACTAACGAAAGAGCTTTTTTATGCAAAAATTCCAAAACTAGAGCGCTACTTAAAGGTTTTTGAAAATGGTGGCATCGACACACGCCATTTTTGTGTGCCAGCTGAATGGCATCGTACGAATCACTCCTTTGAAGAACGTAATAATTTATATATTGAGTTAGCTACACACTACAGTGTAAGTGTCATTCAAGCATGTTTAGCTAATACAGCTTTTTTATCCTCACCTATTCCTACTGAGGACATCGATGCCATCATTTTTGTTAGCAGTACAGGAATTTCAACACCTAGCATTGACGCACGTGTTATGAACAAGCTTCCCTTTTCAGATCGACTTAAACGCATTCCTCTATGGGGTCTTGGTTGTGCAGGAGGAGCCGCTGGTATAAGCAGAGCCTATGATTTTTGTAAAGCCCATCCACATGCAAAGGTACTTGTCGTTTGTGTCGAGTTATGTAGCCTCACTTTTCAGCCAAATGATTTTTCTAAAAGTAATTTAATTGGTGCTTCTCTTTTTGCCGATGGTGCAGCATGCATACTTGTTTGTGGGGATGAAGCAGCTATCGCAACAAAAAGGCCAACCCCTAATATTCTAGCTACAGGTTCTAAATGGATGCCAGATTCGGAAAATGTAATGGGTTGGGATGTGAAGAACAACGGGCTTCATGTCGTTTTCCAAAAAAGTATTCCTTCTATTATTACCAATTGGCTCGGACCTTTCATTGAGCAATTTTTAATGGAACAAGGACTGTACAGCGAACAATTGACTCATTTTATTGCGCATCCGGGAGGAAAAAAGGTATTAAAAGCTTACGAAGATACACTTTATCTATCTCCCCAAAAAACCGACATTTCTCGGGAAATATTGAGACTACATGGTAATATGTCATCACCGACAGTGCTATACGTATTAGAGCAGTTTATGTTAAATGAAGGACAAGTGGAGGATACAGGCTTGCTCGTAGCTCTTGGCCCTGGTTTTTGTGCAGAAGCTGTATTATTAAACTGGAGGGAGTAACATGATCTTCTATTTTATTTTTATCCTTGTCGTTCTACAAAGATTGACAGAAGTTGTCATTGCCAAGCGCAATGAGAAATGGATGCTTTCACAAGGAGCCTATGAAGTAGGTGCTTCACACTACCCCTATATGGTAGCCATGCATATTAGCTTTTTTCTGTTTTTAATAGTGGAAATCGTCACAAACAACAATGGTATCTCGCCCTTATTTCCGTTATTTTTTATATTATTTTTAGCAGTGCAGGCTTTGCGGATCTGGTGTATTCGCTCTTTGGGCACTTTTTGGAATACAAAAATCCTCATTTTACCTGACGCACAAGTTGTTCGTAAAGGGCCATATGAATATATGCGCCACCCCAATTATGCGGTAGTTTGTTTAGAAATCCTTTTGCTACCACTCATGTTTCAGGCTTACTTTACAGCATTTTGTTTTACATTACTCAATATTACAATGCTTTCTGTCCGAATACCTATAGAAGAAAAAGCATTACGAGATGCTACTAATTATAATCGTGTATTTCAAAAGAAGATTTCGGAGTCTTAGCCGAAATCTTCTTTTCTTCTTTATTGCCATTCCCAGTTAAAGGGATCTTGTAGACTTTCCCAAGGGTTCTGAAACTCTTCATTTGTTAACAGACAGTTGTCCAACTGTTTAGTGATGTCTTCTCGATCTAGATCAATGCCAATAATCACAAGTTGTGTCATTCGATCTCCGAACTCTTCATCCCAATCTTCCAATACTTCAGGGCTTTGCTGGAATACATCCTGCTGCTGGGCTTGAGAAAGTGCCGCTACCCAATAAGAGACTGGTTCAATTTTTGCAGATGACCCCGCTTGCGATAATAATAGCGCAACTTCCTGATGTCTTGCACTCCAAATAATACCCTTCGCTCGTACTATTGAATCTGGCATGTGATCACACCACTCAACAAAGCGCATCGGATGAAACGGTCTTTTGCGTTTATAGGTAAAAGAAGAGATCCCGTACTCCTCAGTCTCTGGTGTATGGTTTTCATGACCAAGCTCCAACTCCTTTAACCAACCAGCCGATTCAGAGACACGTTCAAAGTCAAAGCGCCCCGTATTTAAAATTTCAACTGGATCAATAACACCATTTGTTGTACGTATAAGTTTTGCCTCAGGCTGTAATGCACGTAAAATACGTTCTAATCGCTCAAGCTCCTCTGCGGATACTAAATCGCACTTATTTAAAATAAGGACATCACAAAATTCAATTTGATCAATAAGAAGGTCTGCAACATCACGCTCATCTAATTCACCAACAGCTTCCTTCCGCTCCAATAAGCTTTCCCCAGACTGAAAATCATGCCAAAAACGATGGGCATCTACGACAGTAACCATTGTATCTAATCGACAAAACTTCGTTAAATCAATGCCAAGCTCCTCGTCTAAATAACTAAATGTTTGTGCAACTGGAATCGGCTCACTAATCCCTGTCGATTCAATCAAAATGTAATCAATATTGCCTAGCTTCGAAAGACGTTCCACCTCCTGCAATAGATCCTCTCGTAATGTACAGCAAATACAACCATTCGATAGCTCCACAAATTTCTCTTCTGTACGTGATATACCGCTACCATTTGCGATAAGCTCCGCATCAATATTAATTTCACTCATATCATTCACAATAACAGCGACACGTAAATCCTTTTTGTTTTGCAATACATGATTCATCATTGTTGTCTTACCAGAACCTAAATATCCACTCAATACTGTAACAGGAATTTTCTTTGTCATTCTTACAACTCCTCAAATCGTAATCATTACTATTTACAATTTGTAATTAAATCATATTACTTTGGAAAATGCAAAGCTTTTTATTACTAGTGAAATTAAACTTGAC
Source organism: Lysinibacillus sp. AR18-8 (assembly GCF_001705465.1). NCBI lineage: Bacteria > Bacillati > Bacillota > Bacilli > Caryophanales > Bacillaceae > Lysinibacillus > Lysinibacillus sp. AR18-8. The sequence continues at coordinate 133,358 of NZ_MDGU01000023.1, read as the reverse complement.
AATATCCAGTGAGAAATATATTGTTTAAATCGTAATAATTACTATTTAAAAGGAGGTCCTTCAATGCGTGTACAAGTAACACTAGCCTGTACTGAAACAGGTGATAAAAACTATATTACTACTAAAAATAAACGCAATAATCCCGAAAGATTGGAGCTTAAAAAGTACTCCCCTCGTCTGAAGCGTGTAACCCTGCATAGAGAAACAAAATAATATTGGAATGGGGGTCATGATGAGTTCCTCATGAGCGGGTCTGACCTGTTTTAGAGTGGTGTCTTCTACTTTGTGAGCGGGGTTAACCTGCTTTGGAGCGCCTTCCTCTTCTTTGTGAGCGATTGAACCTTCTTATAAGCTTTTTATGCAAATCAAAAAATGACTGTTTCAAAGGCATATCTTTGAAACAGTCATGATGAAATTTTATAGCTAAAGCTGCTCACTATTGATTTCTAACGCTAGTTCATTCAATTTCGCATCTAATTCATCGAGCATGCGTAATCTAAAATCTATTTGTTCGTCAATATTAACTCCTTGTTTCATTGATGTGCTACCATCCTTAGATTGTTTCTTTAATGCAACGATTTCATTGGATAATCTCTCAATATCTAGATTTTTCGTCTCTAACTCACTTAGTAAGTGTCGATGAAGGCTGTCTGATTCTACTTTCTCTCTATGGTATTTTTCTAGTGTCTCTAAAATATTCTCCATTTGTTTACTTGCTATGGTTGTATAGTCACTTAACTTTTTATCTATTCCTTCCACAATAGACCTTTCATTTGAATCGATCGAAGTCTCCTTTGATGCTTGAAATTTGTCCATCAATGACTTTTTTTCAGCCCGCAATTCTGCCAATTCCTTTAATAATGCCTCAATGGATGCAATTTGCTTTTTTCTTTGTTCTTCTCTCTTCTGAATTTCTTCATCGTAAGCTTGCAATTCCTTATCAAAGTCTCTTTTCAACTTTAGGAGCTCCATCGAAAGATCTTTTTTATGCCTTGTTAATTGAACATTTTCTCGTTCAAGTCGAAGAACCAAAGAATAATAATCACTATCTCTAAGTCTTTTTACTTCATTTTTGTACTTGGCTAACTCGGCCCTTAAAAAAATAATCATTTGTTGGAGCTGTATTGGATCATTGTTTTTCACAATATCATTGTCCATCATCACACCCCCTAGCCTGAATATCTTTTTAGTAAATCGACCACCTCTTCAAGCTGCTCTCTACTTTCCTCTAGTAAATCATCCAGCTGCTTCATCCATTTTTCTTCTAACTTTGAATTCTCTATTTGTTCAACATGACTCTTTTCGTCTGAAACAAGATAGGCTATTAATAGCTGTAATGTACTTTTTTCAAGAAAGGCAAAGCTATTATCTTGTTCATTACGACGACTTAGCTGTTCCTTTACTAATTGTTGAATTACACTACCAAACTCTTGTTTTTCGTTGTCACCCATTGTCTTCCTCCTGTGTTTGGCCCATTCCATTTAGATTAATTGGATTTAAAACAACAACACCTTCTGTGAGCTGATCGCAATATGTAAAACCCATAATCGTGCCTGAATATGATAAATTATGGGACCATTTTATTTGAAAATTGGTAAATGAAATGGTTTCATTCGGTTCGATTGTTGATTTACCAACTGGTCTCAGCCAATACTCCTCTTTGCTTGATTTGTCATTAAAACGCTCCCACTGACTCTGCCCCTGAGTTTTAAAATTCGGAGTGAAATTTTCATGAACATATCTCCCTGAAAAATAAAACGGTGACTCCTTGGGTATTGTTATACACAAAGATGGGTTCGTGACGGCTGCACTACCAATATTACGAATATGATAGGAGCCTAAACATAAACTCTCTTGCTCAGGATCATAAGAAATATTAAGTGCAGTTGTAAAATAACTAATGAGGTTAATCCTATTCGGAATTGCTAATTCCTCAACCAACCTTTTAATATCATGAACATAGGCATTTGTTTGTTCTTTTAGTGCCTGTATCTTGTCTTCAATACGATCTGCCACTTTAAACCTCCTTGTTATTTCCATTAAAAAAAGAGAGGATTACCCTCTCTTCATAGTATGACTTTCTTCTTTTTGTTATCACAATTAACCAACAGTTGGGAAAATAACTGGGCATTGTTGTGGACGAACCGCAGTTGGACATGAGAATGGTAAGTCTGCTCTTGGTTCGCAGAAAGTTGCTAAAAATTCCACAGTAACTGGGAATGTAGATTGAATACTTTGACAAACAGCAACAGTAATTGTCAACGCAGAGAACGTGATTGTACCTGCTGCAGCACCTGTTCCAACACTAAGTGTTCCAGTTGTACAAACGAAGCAATCTAAATCTGTGTATAAAATTTCAACGTCTGTTCCCTTAGGTGCACATAATGTCACTTGCTCACAGCGAGAAACTGGAATATTATTGCTTGTGAAAACAGTACCATTAGGTAAAGTAACGACAATTGTTAGAATGAAGTTCTTTTGAACATTTAGATGTTGCAGACAAACAGTTGATCCATCAATAGAGAATTGGCGATTCTCACGGTTCAGAATCACAATTGGATTTGTAGTTGCTGGAATTACTCGACAAGTAACAATAGCACCTGTTAAGTCAGTAGTTGCTGTAACACCTGGGAATGTAATTGGTCCAGTAGGTGAAATATCAAACGACATTTCTTTTACAATCCAGTCGTATACCTTATCAACATTTATACAGATTAGTTCCTGCGCCTGGGATGGCATATGCTCTTGCATCCTTTTGACACCTCCATAAAATTTTTATCTTTCGTTTGTAGCATATGTTTTTCAGCTATAAGTGCATGGGCTAACAAATAGTTACATTGGATATTTATTAAAATCAATCAAGATTTGTTTTCATACTCCTCCCTCATTAACGAGACGAATCAAAATGTTGAAAGAACCGTTATATTTGTAACAGAAAGTCAATATTTTTAATAAACTAATAATGGACTGAAAGGGGTGAACTACAATGGAAGAGTCAAAATTGTATACCACTCAAGAAATTGAAAATTTAAAGGAAAAAATTGAATCTTATAGAGAATCGTTAACCTCGTTAAAAATGGGGAAGTCAATTGAAGATTTCCTTTATATGAAGCAGGAGTTTGATGGACTAAAAACACAGATGGCCCATTTAGAAGGGATTACAGAGACATTGGATACTAAACAAAATTCATATATAAAAGGATACGACGATCAAATTAGGGTTCTTTCAACACAGCTTGAGTCTTTGAATCAAACCATTGAAGGAATGAACCAAGAGATTTTATCAATTTTAAATAAACTGTTACCAGTTAAAGGAAATGATGCAAAAACCATAATGCCCTCCATTGACATGCCTGCTCAAACCTATTCTAATCTTTTACCTAGACAACCTAGAATGACACAGACAGCAGATCAAACTACAATTACATCAGCACAACCTTCTTATAGACTACTACAAAGTGTGGCAGGTAAAGCCAAAAACCACCAACCAAATGTAAATATCGGGGGTCCCTCTCCTCAGAATGGTCTACCGGAAACTAAACCTGAAGAACGGCATTTTAATCAGCAATATTTCCAATCAATCAATACGCACCCCAGCCAAATATACAATGGTTTATACAGAAACACGACAGTTGAATCCACCTTCCATTTTAAAAATGCCATGGATGCAAAGGAAGTTCCAGTAAGTGTATATGATCCATCTGCCGTACAGCCTGCTTCAAGAGAAGAAAACATCGAGAATGATACTTTACAATCTTCTATAGTTAATGAATCAGATAGCACTAAAACTGAAACATTAAATAATCCTATGGAGGCTGTGAAAATTGAGAATGAACATAACAATCTTGAGAATCCCATTGTAACGAATGAATCGATAGAACAAGTTATCTTGGAGCAACTTAGCGAACCTGTTAGTCAAGACATTGAAGCAATAGCTAGTGAGCCTCTCAACCAAATCATTGCAGAAACAGTAGCAGAACCTTCAGCTATAGATCATTCTCCTTCATTGGAAACAGAAGAATATGTTGAAGTGTATCATGCTGATGCAACCTATGAGGTTCATCTGTCCTTTGAAGAAGAGATCATGCAACTTGAATCTGTAAACAAGCCGATTGAGGAAGACCATAAAAAGGGAAAAAACTCATTTTTCGATTTCTTTAAAAGATGGAGTTAACATTATCTTAAACATCCACTATGTCAAAACATACATAGTGGATGTCTTTATGTGTCAAATAAAAGCAGTCATTAAGAAATCATTGAATTTATAGGTGAAATAGATAATTGCCCTTAACCCCTAATCTGAAATGAATAGAATAATGAAGAAAGGGGGTGTAAAAATGTGTTTGAATAACTCAATGTGTGGCTGTTCAGGTAACGGTCATGGTAACGGGGAGTGTACTGCACTGGGACCTTTTGTTGCAATTGACGCTGCATGTATTACTCCACCAGTAGCTACTGGTTCTATTATCCCATTCTCATCAGGAATAACTCCTGTTGCTTTAGTGTCTCTTGCTACTGGTTTAGTTGGTACTGTAAGTCTTGTTGGATTTGGTACATCTGTTCCAGGAGTTGCTCTTGCTGGCGTTAATATCGATTTAACATCTAGTCTTGCTACTGAAGCATTTACGGTTCCACGTCCAGGTACAATTACATCTATTTCTGCTACAATCTCAGCAACTGCTGCTTTAACTCTAACTGGAACAGCGACTGTCAGAGCACAGATTTACCGCGCAGTTCAAGGAAGCAATGTATTCAGCCCTACTGCAGCATTTGTTGATTTATTACCAGCTTTACCACTAATAGCATTAGCAGTAGGTACGATTGCAAGTGGTAATGCAAACGTTTCAGTACCTGTAAGTACTGGTGATCGTTTACTAATGGTATTCTCTATGACTACTACAGGAGTTGCTGCTACACTTGCTGGTAACGCAAGTGCTGGTATTACTATCGTATAAAATAAACTTAAATAAAAAATGAAAACAAGTGATTTCCTTATTAGCAGAAATCACTTGTTTTTTCATAAAACATCCATATTTATTTAACCAAAGCATTCTGAATATGTGCCAAATGATGCTTACCATGCCATGCATAAAGGCCAATTGCATGCTCAAGAGTCGTCAGGCCTGAATCAGGATGATTAAAGGCTCTTTGTAATTGTTCATCCGATAAGCTTGACAGTAAATAAACCCAACGTTCATGTAAGCTTTCAATTAAATTAAAAGAAATTGCTACTGGCATTTCAGAATCTGGTAGCTGTGCCCATTCTGCCTCATTGTATGGCTTAATGGTTGGTACATCCTCTGTTAAAGCTAGCTTAAAACGAATATAGCTATTCATATGACTATCAGCAATATGATGGACTAGCTGTGTCACTGTCCAGCCATTTTCACGATAAGATTTTACTAAGTCTTGCTCGCTTGCACCACTTAATGCCTCTGCAAGTTGTTTTGGTAACAAACGAATTTCATTAATCCACTCTAGTACTTGCTGTGAATTCATTTCTTTGGGAAATTGGAATTGTCCAATAGGATAACGTAAATCTTTCATATTGCTGACCTCCATTTTACTTTTTATCTTACCAATTTAATATTTTTCTTGCTACAACCTTGCACTGTAATTATCTATGTTCAATAGCTTTTCGTATTTACATATTCTTTCTGAATGGCGTCTTCAGCATCTTGTGCATTTCAGAAATATGAAAGCAATACACAATGCAAGCTTACATGCGCACACCATACACCTCCTTTCCCAATACATATACAAACATCAAAAACCCTTATTTTATAAGTATAAATAATTATAAAATAAGGGTTTACTATTATTCCTGGATATCGTATATCAACGTATCAAAGTATTTTTCATTTGTATACAGTAGAATAGCCCATTCACCAGGCTTAGGAACTTTCACATGAGAAGGTGTATGGGCATCTGCTCCATTAACAGGTCCTCCGAGTCCTATGCTCCAACCATTCACTAAAATCGGTTGTATGACTTTAGAGTCTCTATGGTATCCAATAACCGTTAATTCTGTATCTCGTACTTCATCTATTCCCCATAGATGCCACATCCATTTTTGTGTGCTTAAACTTGGCATATCTGCACCAATGACACCCGACTTATCAGCATTACCAATAATGCCTCTATCACCAAATTCCACTGCCTTTTGATTCCAATCAACTGATGCAATATCACTTTCTTGCACAAAATCAAAATCAGGTAGATCCTCTGGCATTGTAACATTTGCTTTGTCTGTACAACCCACTAAAAATAATAGCAATATACATACAAATACAACTCGTTTCATAACATCCCCCTTTCTTATGAAACGTTTGTTTTAACCAGATTGTTACAGATAATTCTGTAAATTATGAAACTATCATTTTATCTTACTCTTTACAATATCAACTAATGACTTTAATGGATGGAGAATTGTAATTGCCGTGTGATCTTGAAATCGTTGCGCTGCATCCACCATCGATAGCTGGGCAACTGATATGGATTTTTCTTCAGCTGACAAAGTATGTAAAGCCCTTAAAATAGCATCATCATATGCTTCCTTTTTCCCCTGCATAATGAGATTAAATGTATGCTCAATAATTTTTCCCTCTACATCTACTGATACTCCTTGATGCTTAGCATATTGGTGAAGTCTTGCCATCGTTCCTTCGACAGTTGCAGGATTTGTAAAAAGAATAAATTGAGGCTGTTGCTTACATATACTTTCAAAATAGGGCTCATCTATCTTTATGATAGGGATCGAGGAATCGAGCAAAGTTTCATCCTCTAATAAAGCAATATAATTTGTACACGTTATTAAAATGGCATCCACATCACAACTAATTATCCATTCAATTTGCTCCTTAACTTTACGTGCTAAACCATCACTACCTTTAGACACGTGCTGTATTACGCCAGGGTCTACAAAATGGAGTATCTCTATGTCTTCAGCGCTTTGAAAAGCCTGCTCAATGTATTGTATATTGGAATAATGAGCATGCAAGCAGCCGACCTTTTTTCTCAATTAAACTCCTCCTCATTGGAAAGTCTCTTTTCCATTGTTGCTATTACTAGAGAGTTACCATTACGATTCTTCACCATTTCCTCTTTCGTTACAACATAACCTAATGAACGATATAACTCAATATTACGTGGAACACTCATACGTACTTTGCACTGACTAATTGTTATTCCCTTCGATAGTGCATATTGTTCAAGCCAAGAAATTAGTGTTTTAGCTAAACCTTGTCCCTGTCTTTCTGGGATAACTGAAAGTCTAAAAAAATAAATTCCCTTTGTACTGAGGGTAAACCTTACCATGGCAACTGGCTGTTTATTGATATAGCCAATAAACGCTTGTTCACTTTGCTGCATTGCCTGCTCAATAAAATCCACCGTTTCACTTAGTGCACTGGATGGTGGAGTGGCTTTTTCATATTCTTGAAACGCCTGTAGCATCACCTGATGTATAACTGGGGCATCCTTGCTCTGTGCTAAAACAATTTCCATCCTAAAGCACCTCTTATCGTTTTTTATTCATAATAGTGCATGTTAAAACAAAAAGAAACCGTATTATTTCGAATACGGCCTACTACTTAGTATGTTTATCTTTCACTTTTGCTTCCTTTTCAATATGCTTTCTCGCTATTTTCAAACGTTGGATATCCTTTTTCTTAAGAGGAATAATCTCTTCCTTCATCATCTTAATATAAGAAATCATTAATAAAAGTAACACCACTGTAAAGGGTAATGCAGCAATTAACGAGGCCGTTTGTAATGCTTCAAGACCTCCTGTATACAATAAAACACCTGAAATAGCTGCCATCAAAACACCCCATACAAACTTTGATAAAATGGTGGGATTTAAAGATCCTTTTGTCGTCATACTTGCCATAATAAAGGTGGCGGAATCAGCAGAGGTAATTAAAAATATTATGATTAAAAGTATTCCAATTGTGGATGCAATCATTGAAAGTGGTAAGTGTTCAAAAAGCTGGAAAAGAGCAACCGTTACATCATTATGAACAGATTGAGCGATTTGTGCATCTTGATGTAAATCAAACCACATCGCAGTTCCTCCAAAGGTCGCGATCCAAAAGCAGGCAATGAGGGGCGGAATAATTAATACACCTATAATAAATTCTCGTATAGTCCTGCCTTTGGATACACGAGCTATAAAGGAGCCTACAAATGGTGACCAAGCAATCGCCCATGCCCAGTAAAAGATTGTCCAATCCTTCACCCAAGTTCCACCAACATATGGCTGCATCCTTAAACTATATTGAATAAAATTTGAAATATAATCACCAATAGCTAATGTAAAGGTTTCAAGTATAAAGATTGTTGGGCCTGTAATAAAAACAAATAAGAGTAAGACAATTGCTAAAGTCATATTGACATTACTCAGAATCTTCATCCCTTTTTGTAGACCTGTTGTGGCTGATAACATATAGCCAATAAACATGATAAGAATAATGGCCACTTGCAAGATAAATGTATCTGGCAAACCAAAGACAAATGTCAAACCTCCATTTGTTTGTAATACGCCTAGCCCTATAGACGTTGCTACCCCCATGACGGTAGCAATTACTGCGAGAATATCGATCGTTCCTTTAACGACTCGATTTGTTCCAGTGACAGGCTCTAAAGCAGTGGAGATGAGCATATTTCTTTTTTTATTGAATTGTACAAAGGCCATAACAAGGCCCAATATGGCATAAACAGACCACTGGCTTAATCCCCAATGAAAGAATGAATATCCCATCGCAAGTCGGGCTGCATCCGTTGATAGAGGCTTTGTGTCACTGAATGGGGGTGAAAAATAATGACTCATTGGCTCAGCTACACCCCAAAAGACCAGACCGACACCAAGTCCAGCTGAAAAGAGCATGGAAATCCATGTTAGAAAACTAAACTCAGGACGACCATCTTCTGATCCTAAACGAATAGTGCCATATTTGCTAATTGCCAGTCCGAATAAAAAAAGAACGATAATAAAGACTGACATTAAATAAAACCAGCCGAAATAATCTGTTGTCATATGAAATACGCTGTTTGCTACGTTCTTAAATTTTTCTGGTATCGTTGCTCCGATAATGACCAAAAGAAAAATTGCTCCACTTGAAATAAGAAATACTGGGTTTCTTAAAATTTTATTTTGCATACAGCGCCTCCATTTATCCCAGACAGATGACCAAATTTCCTTTATTATGCGTATCATTCGTTAATTTTATTAATAAATAAAAAAGAAACCGCATTATCAAAAGACAATGCGGTCTACTATTAATGTGATTTATGCATAAAACGTATGGCTCTACTCATAACAGTTGGTACGATCGAAGCATGATTTTCGTTTAAAGCCTCATAAAATTCAACATTCATTATTTTTTCTAATACTGTCGCCATTTGGCGCGCATCATCCACCATAAAGGTTTCAAGTTCACCAGCGCTCAAAAACAAAGTTTCGTTCATATCTTGATGCTCGTTCAGAAATACTGAAGCACACTGCACTAATTCATGCTCATTCCACCAAATGGAGGGGCTAATAGCTAGATAGTGCTGGAAGCTGGATTGGTGGTGAAATAGTTGCCACAGTGCAAAGTAACCTCCTAGGGAATGACCAAATAAAGCTTGCTGTGCTTGATTTACTGGATATTGTGCCTCAATCGTCGGCTTTAGCTCTTCTTCTATAAAGCGACTAAAATCCACTGCTCCTCCAAGCTTCTCATGACCTTTTCCTTTAAATCTTGCTGGATAAATATAAGACTCCGCAGGTGCTGTAAAATCATAAAATCTTCTTTCACGCATATCGTCGCCATGACCAATTCCAATAACAATAGCTGGAAGGATACCTGTTTTTGGTGCATTACGACTTTGTAGACGCACCGCTTCCTTTACAAGGTTAAAATAGGATGAGCCATCAAGTACATACAAAACTGGAAAGCCATCTTGTGGCGCTTCCTCCTCTGGCACATAGATATTAATCGTGTACAAATAATTTGTCAATTTTGAAGTCATATGTTGTGTAATGTAGTCTACTTTAGTTGTATTCATTAGATATCCTCCTTCAAAATTTCATAGCCATAACATACAGGTGTGTTGGTTACAGGATCTTCCATAATGCGTGCATCAATATTAAATACTTTACGCATTACCTCAGCACTTAAAATTTCCTGTGGCGTGCCAGTTTGCATAATAGTACCCTTACGCATTGCAATAAGATGATCTGAATATCTGGCCGCGTGGTTAATATCATGTAGAACCATCACTACTGTACAGCTGTGGTGCTCATTTAAACTTTTAACAATGTCCAATACCTCTAGCTGATGCGCCATATCTAAATAAGTAGTAGGTTCATCCAATAGCAAGATATTTGTTTCTTGTGCTAAGGCCATAGCTAGCCAAACACGCTGACGCTGACCTCCTGAAAGCTGGGCAAGCTCCCTATTTCGATATTCCATCGTATTAGTAACTGTTAAAGCCCATTCAATCATTTCCTCATCCTTATTCGTTAAACGATTGACATTGTTGCGATGTGGATAGCGACCATACGCAATTAACTCCTCCACTTTCAATTGACCAGGAGCTATCGGTGTTTGAGATAATATTGCTAGTTTCTTGGCAATATCTTTGGTCGATAAATTTTGCATATTTTGCTCCTGCAAATATACCGTACCTTGTTGTTTTTTTAAAATACGTCCTATTGTTTTAAGGAGTGTAGATTTACCACAACCATTTGGACCGATGATTGTAGTCACTTTGCCCTCTTCTATCGTTAAATTTAACCCTTCAAAGACACGTACCTGCTCATAACCTGAAGCCAAATTTTCCATTCTAAATGCAGTTTGCACGCCATTTCCTCCTATGCCTTAGATTTCACCAGTAAATACAAGAAATACGGAATCCCAATAATTGAAACAACAATACCTACAGCCAGTTCCGATGGTGCAAAAACGGTTTTACCAATAAAATCAGCGAGGATTAACAGACCTGCACCAATTAAAGCACTCACTGGCATAACATAACGGTGCTGAATACCAACAAGCTGCTTGGCAATGTGTGGGGCCATTAAACCTATGAATCCAATACTCCCTGATACGGACACACAAGCACTGACAAGACCTACACTGGCTAGTAACAGCTTCATTTTCTCCTTTTCAACAGCTATTCCTAAACTTGTGATGCTATCCTCTTCAAGCTGAAAATAATCGAGTAAATATGATTTTCTATGCACATATATTCCTAAAATCAAAAGCCAAGGTAGCATCGTAAGCGCAAAGATCCAATTCGCATTATAAATTGAACCTGCCATCCAAATAGCCGCTGATTCAAAATCTTGTGCACTCATTTTTAAGGATAGGAACAAGGACAAAGCTCCAAATCCACTATTAATAGCTATACCAGTTAAGATTAATCGCTGCATATCCAGATGACCATTTTTTAAAGCAAATGAAAAAATCAGGATAGCTGCAATTGTTCCACCGATAAAACCGAATAGTGGCATCATTAAAATTGACATCCAGCTGTTCATATCTGCACTCACTAGCTTTACTTGAAAGAAGTACATGAATAGTACGACTGCTGCACCAGCTCCAGCATTAATCCCTAATATTCCTGGATCTGCTAGTCCATTGCGTGTAATCCCCTGTAATACAACTCCTGCCATACCTAAGCCAATACCGACAAGTCCAGCAATGACAATCCGAGGTAAACGGAACTCAAATATAACAAGATCAAACTTTGAATTTGACTCGATCCGTAGCAATGTTTTGATGACATCCATTACAGACATATCAAAAACACCATTTGTAATATGTAAATAGCTCGCAACTAAAATCATTAAAACAAGCATCAGCATGGTTAAAAAGAATACACTTGAGGTTTTTTTATGCACGTTTTTCACCTCCGTGCTTACGAACTAAATATAAGAAGAATGGTACACCGACCAATGCGGTTAAGACACCAATTGGCGTTTCAAATGGATAATTGACAACGCGGCTCAAGACATCACAAAGCGCTAAGAAAAAGGCTCCAATGACAGCTGCACAAGGAATAATATAGCGATAATCAACACCAACAAGGAAGCGTGTAATATGTGGTATGACTAACCCTACAAAGGCGATTTTCCCTACAAGTGCAACCGCTGTCCCTGTCAAACATACGACAGCTAGCATGCTAATAATACGTACTGCTTTTGTTTTCTGTCCTAGCCCCATGGCAATATCTTCACCTAATGAAGTAATGGTAATCGCTTTTGCCGATAATAAAGCCAAGATCAACCCAGTTAAACCAAATGGAATAGAAAGAATCAGCATATCCATATTTACCATATGTACCTTTGTGTTATACCAAGCACTTACTGTTTGTGATACTTGGAAATACATCGCAATAGCAGTAGCAATACTACTTAAAAATGTGCCAATGACCGTTCCAATTATGGCTAGCCTTACTGGAGATAAGCCATTGCGGATTAACGAGCCAAAACCAAAGACAATACCAGCTCCCAATGCAGAACCAAGCATCGATAATAAAATCATTTGATAGTTTGGTAGCCCTGGAAAAAAAACAATGGCTAATGTAATGACAAATGCAGAGCCATCATTGACACCCATTAATGAAGGCGAGGCTAAATAGTTTCGTGTAATCCCCTGCATGACTGCACCGGCAACTGCTAAAAATGCTCCAACTAGTAATACCGCGGCAACTCTTGGAATACGGCCTGTTCTTATAATTTGATGATCGACATCCGATGGATCAAATGCTGTCATCGACTGCCATACTGTAATGGCACTAATATCTTTTGTCCCATACATAACAGAAATAAGTGCCACAAGGGCAATAAGGAAAGGAGATATCGCTAATATTGAAAACGACACTATGTTTGTTTTTTTCAACTTTCACACCTTTTTCTTTATCCATTTTGCGGTACACAATATCAATCACTTAAGTGTATACCCTTAACAACGCCTGCAATGAAAAATGCCACATCTTACAAAAGGCTGGTAATAGCCCGGTGATATCACCAAATCTACTACCAGCCTGTTTATACTATTTAAATAATTTTTCAGCCGCAGCATCTAAGAATTTCACCTTAGACCAAGCAGTACCACCTTGTGCTAATGGCTCAATTGTGTTGACGAAAACTTGATTATTTTGTGTTGCCTTTAAGCTAGTGAAAATTGGATTCTTTTGTAGCTCCTCTAAAGCTTTTGGCGTATCCTTATTCTCGGAATCCTCGAATTGCAGGAAAATCACATCTGGATTTACTTGTGCTAATGTTTCAAGTGATAGTTCCGCTTGCGCCTTAGCTGTTGTAACAACTTCTGGTACAGGTGCTCCTAAATCTTCATATAGAACAGGGTTTAAATAAACGCCTGCTGGATAGATGTACATCACTCCACCACGAACACGGATGATTAATACTTGCTTATCTGCTAATTGCTCCTTGGATTTTACTTGGGCATCAGCAACTTTGGCTTCATAGTCAGAGATGATTTTCTTTGCATCCTCTTCCTTCCCAGCTAATTGTGCAAGCAATGTTAAATTTTCTTTCCAATTTGTTGAAATATGTGAGTATGGAATCATTGTTTGAATTTTGTTGAGCTTTTCAGCCGTTTCTTCAGGGAATTTCGAAGTACCCACAATTACATCAGGATCCAGATTAAGAATGGCTTCTGCATTTGGCTCCATTTTATTTCCTACAAGTGTTGCTCCTTCAAAATCTGTTGCTAGATAGGCAGGAACTTTTCCACCTACTTCTAGAACACCTACTGGCTTAACACCAAGCATTGCCGCATCTTCCATTGATTCAAGACTGGCAGCGACAATGTTCTTTACTTCGGCTGGTAGCTCATATTGCTCGCCTAAGTACGTGATGGTCTGCGTTGATTTAGCTTGCTCTGTCTGTGATTCTGTTGCACTTGTCTCTGCTGTATTAGCTGTTGATGTTGCTTCCTCTGCTTTGTCTGTTCCACATGCAGCCAGTGATAATGCTAATAGTGCTGGTGCACACATTTTAAAATATTTATTCATAGATATTCTCCCCTAACGAGCTCATATTGATAATGATAATCGTTTTCATATATAAGTCAATATATAATTGATACTCATTATCATTTACGGATACTATCCTAACAAAGTGAAAAAAGATTGTGAATGGACGATTTCGAAAATGACATGGATTTTTGCCGATTTAAGCAATAAAAAAACTGCTTCTTTTTTATAAGAAACAGTCAATTATACATATCTGGCTTCCTCTATTTTTAACTTGCGATAGGCTGAGGGAGATAAACCCGTACACTTTTTAAATACTCTGCTAAAATAAAAACAATCTACATATCCAACACATTCTGCAATTTCAGCTACAGGTATTCCACCATATTCTAGTAAGTCTTTCGCACGTCGTATACGGTATTCTGTTATATATGTACTTGGATTCATACCTGTATGCTGCTCAAATAAATAAGCAAAACGACGACGCTCAATGCCCAATTCCATCGAGATATTTGATACTGAGATTTGCTGTGCATAATTTTCATGTATATACTGTAATGCCTGTTCCATTAATTCGCTGGCACTATCTAAAACCTGCATTTTTGCCGCTACAAGGATATCTTCCAACAAATTCATAAATAATGTCTTAGACTTGAATACAGCCATATTACCAGGAAAGGAATAGCTTTCTACTAATTGCTGAACATGGCTAATAATTTGTGTGTTAAAGCCTGTATTGATTAGAAAATGTTGCTCGGCTAGTGGATATAGATTTATTTCTTCTGTAGGTAGGCTGTAATGAACAACTGCATACTCCCAACCTTTATGGCCAGTCGCTCTCACTTCTATCGGCATCTGGGGGCCAGCATGGGCAATCATTCCCGGCTCCATCATATAGGGGGTTCCATTAAAGCTAAAGATCGCACTCCCTGCAAGTGGCACTACTAAACCACACTTTTCTGGAGCTGTTGTTCTACCAGCATCTACTTCACTTGGCTCCATTTTTTTAGTAAAAACATCTGTAAATTTTACAGAAGCATGTGCAAAGTAATCAATTAAATACTTGATATCCATATGCTAACTCCTATACATGTATAACATTCTGAATCTGTGAAAAATGATGTAAATCATGATTGATTAATCCTACAAAATAGTCGATTATAGTCATTTCTGACTGCCCAATTTTAAATGACTGTTGCCATTGCTCATCTGTCCATTGCTGAATGTCCTGCAATAATTGACGCCTTGTGGAAATAAAATCATTCAATGTTTCCTCCATTGTTTGTTCACGGCTTTTCTTAGCTGCCATCGTATTCAAATGTGCTACATCTGGCCCTTTCGGCAGACGCTCATCTGTAAAGAGAAAAGGAATTCGGTAATTTTGCACAAACTTGTCCCATGGAGGAAGATGCCCAATTACCTCTGCAACCGACCATTTCCCAGGTTCAATGGGCATACGCCATTGTGCCTCAGATAACCCTCGTAAATTATCTATCCAATCTAAAGATTTTATATAGTGTTTAATGACATAGGTTATATCTTGTTGCAATTGTTCCCCCTCTTTCTTTTTTTATTGAAGATGAATTTTCAATTCTGGCCAACATAAATGCCATTGTTTTTGCTGAATTCTTTGACGATAAATCGCATAGGCATACTTATTTTCTAGGTAAAACGATGTTGGCTCTACTATGCCTGCTCCTAAAAGATGAATACCGTACGGTGCTGCAATCTCTAGTACCCCATCTGATAATTTTACTCCAATTGCCGTTGGGATTTCTGGGAAATGAGAGATTCCATCAACAGCAGACTGATATGGTTTACTACCATTTAGGACATGCATTCGTGCTTGATTTTTCACGGACCAAGGCTCGTTTGGAGATAACTTTCTCAGTTCTCGCTCATACTGCTTCTCTACTTCTTCTGCTAAATTTTCTTTATCAAAATATATCACATCAATATCAGCAATTGGTGTTCTTTCTTTTTTATTATGAAGGTAATCCCATACCTTTGAGCGAATAATTCCTGCGCATATCCACCAATCTGGTAGTTGCAAGTTTTCTACTGTGGATAAAATGCTCATCACCCAGTCATCAGATGCAATTAAGTTCTTCAGCTCTTCCTCCGATTGAAGCAACCTCATTCTGTCAGCCTCCATTAATATAAATTAAATTTATAAATCACTAAAAATTATATATTAGATTTATACATTAACACCATTTACCCTAAAGCTAATAAAAGAAAGGGAGAAGCTTATGAATAAAATGATCATGCTGTTATTATTTGTACTACTTAGCTTAGTTGGACTTTTCTATACAAACATTTCTTTAACACTCATATGTATCGGAATGGTAGCTGCTTTTATTGGTACACTTGCGGGAGGTGGTGGACTAATTACACTTCCTGCCATGATGCTTGTCGGTATCCCTATTCAAACAAGTATTGCCACAAACAAATTTTCGACAGGCATTTCGTCTTTATCCAGTATTTTTTTTCTACTCTATCAGAAGGAGCTACATCTCACATCTATCATCAAATATATAGCTCTTGCTATTGTTGGGGGGATTTGCGGCTCACTTTTAGCGGTTTCGCTGTCTGAGCAAACTATGAACTATATGGCCTGTGTACTACTTCTTTTGGCTTTAGTCGTAACTTTAAAAAATAAGGCGTGGACGGAAGTTCCTGATTCGCTAGAACATCAAGCACCTCATTTTTGGCAACCATTTTTCATCGCTATGTATGATGGTGGTTTCGGCCCTGGCTCTTCGACATTTAGCATCTTACACTATCTACGTACTCATCATACTTACATAAAGGCTGTACAGCTCACTCGAGTACTCCTCTTCGGGAGCTGTACAGGAGCATTTATTGTGTTTTATCACACTGGCTTTATTCAATGGCACTATGCAATTGCTATGGCAGTTGGCTCCATTATAGGCTCCCAATTAGGTCTTATAGTGCTCCCATACATTCCATTAAAAATAGCCAAAACACTACTAACATTGATTATTATATTGTTGCTTGTTCAAGTTACATTGAAAATAATTTAATGACCACTACTCAAATGCTCATGAATTACCTTCCATTGATCGTTAACTAATGTAAAAATATTAGTTGCTCTACCGCTACCTGAGACAAACTTTTCGTTATGATAGCCTTCATAGTGATATGTATAAAGACAGGTAGCCGTCGTTTCATCAACGGTTAACCATTTTACATCAGTAGCTGAATAAACCTCTTCTTTAATGACATTCCATGCATGCTTGAAATAAGCCTCAATCTCCTCTGTTGTTGTGCATGTTTTATCAGAGAACCAATAAATTGCTTGTGGATGCAAAATAGCCTTTACTTGATTAAAATCATGGGTATTTGTTGCTTGGATATAATGTTCCAATGCTTGTTGATGTGTCATCTTTACCCCTCCTTTTTTCACAATATTATCCGATAATTAACTTTTTATAAATCACTAGTTCTGTATCCCTTTCTGCTTTGACAGTAAATAGATGGCAGCTATAATTAAGAAAAAACCACAGACCTGAAGATTAGTTATTTTTTCATCCAATAGAATAGAAGATAAAATCATACTACTAATTGGCAATAAGCTAGTAAGTACACCTGCCCAAGATGCTGAAATTACTGCAAGACCCTGTTGCATCAAAAGAAACGCTATGACGGTTACAACAATGCCGAAATACAATACTAATCCCCACTCTGCAGCTGATATTTCTTTAAATTCAAAATATCTGCTTTCAGCTACAGCAAATGGGAAAAATAATATGACGCCAAATAAGCTAACCATAGTTGAGACTGTAAGAGCACTCATACGATAAGAAATTAACTTACCAATGATGATAAATAAAGATTCACAGAATACTGCACCTAAAATGAATAGATTGCCTAATAATGAAGTTGAATAATGGTTAGTAGTAGAATGGTTAGCAATGTTCATAAGGATAGCTCCCACTACGGCAAGGAGTATGCTAATACCCATATTCCTCGTTAATTTCTCCTTCAAAATAAAATAGGATAGGAATGCCGTGCAGACTGGCAGAGTACCAGTAATAATACCAGCTTCCATAGCAGTCGTTTTTGAAAGACCATGGAGCATTAATAGATTAAATAAAAACACCCCTAATAACGCTTGTAAAAAAATCGCTACTAACTCTTTTCTGTTTAATGTTGAAAATCCCTCTATCTTTATCCACAAAGGAATCAAAATAATTGCAGCCACAAGAAATCTTAGTTCATTAGCTAAGAAAATTGGAAAACTTTGAACAACCAATTTGCCCGCAACAACTGAACTACCAACGATACTCATCGCCACAATAACTTTCCCACTACTCCAGTTCCACCTATTCATTTTTCTATACTACTCGTTCCATGGATTCATTAATAATATCGGTTACTGCTAAATATAGGTTTTCAGGGTGTTCAGCAATTCGGTGGCAAAGATATAAGTACCACTCATTTCCATACGTTAAATATACTCTACAACGATAATCTTTCCTTCTTAATTCATTGAGTAATGTAGGGCGTACACCATAAAGCATCTCAACTTCAACATTTGAGTTATCAAGATATTGACGTCGCTCTATCTCTTGAATAAGCATTTCATCATGTGTAGCGATTGATAACGGATGATTCGCATTTACTAACTGATCAACATAATCAAGATAATGCTTATTCAGTTCTTCTGATCTGATCATGGCTATATCGACAGACTCTTGAAAAGCTCCTTTAACAAGTCTTATTTTCCCTGGATATTGCATAAGTTCTTGTAAATCTAACTTTGTACGATAAAGATGCACTTGCAATGTAATTCCAACATTTGTATACTCCGTTGCTATTTTTTTGTAAAGAGTGATAATATCATTAGTCTTAGAGGATTCTTCCATACTTATCATCAAAGTTATTCCATACTGCTGAGCTTTTTGTGTAAGCTCTTCAAGATGCTTATAAGCTATCTCAGCATTAATAGAAAGACCTATATGAGATAAATCGAAAGATACTGTTTGCTTCAAAGATAAAATCCCCATTTCCTCAATTACTTGTAAAAGCTCATCCTTTGCTCTTTGACAATCCCTTAAATTGGTTGTATTTTCCCCAATATATTCAATGGAGATATTATAATTGTCATTAAGATAATTACGTGCAGCAGCGATGGCATCCTCTCTTTTTTCTCCTGTTACATACCTTTTTGCTGCTTTCCATAATAATGGGTAGAGCTCTGTTGATTGCTGCACCGCATATTTCAAGCGCTCGTCTCGTGCCGCGGCTTTTAAGGCCTGAATCACTAATTCTTCTGTTTTCTTCATATTTATTCCCCCTCTTCGGTATTGGTAAGTACTTTATCATGATAAAATTGGTAACTGTAGAACCACTTTAAAGTGATTTTAAAGGTACCACTTTCAAATCGGAGGTATGTAAAATGTTATGGATACCTATAGATCGAGCATTAGATATTCCTTTAAATCGTCAAATCTATCAGCAAATACGGGAAAAAATTTTAAGTGGACAACTTCAGGCAGGAGAAAAATTAGTATCAACACGAGAGCTTTCAGTAGAATTAAAAGTATCAAGAAATGTCATATTAGAAGCTTATGATCAGTTACTTGCCGAAGGATTTTTAATTGCACGAAGAGGAGCTGGTACATTTGTTGCAGAAGGCACATTGTTACCACAACAGACCAAACCTCTTATTACAAATAAAGCAGGAGATCCAATAGTAGGGAAAGAGGTTGTAAACTTACGCTCGGGTATTCCAGCACTCGACTTGTTTCCTCGTAAAACTTGGGCGAGGATAAGTCACCAGCTATGGCACGATAGTGAGTCCTCCATATTAGGATACGGGGTTCCAGAGGGGCGCATAGAATTAAGGCATACTCTTGCCCACTACTTATTAAGGACAAGGGGCGTTGAATGTCATCCAGAGCAAATTATTATTACATCTGGTGCGACACAGGCAATGATGCTTGTGTCGAGATTATTGCTGTCATCTAATGATATTGCTATTATGGAAGATCCTATAACGAATGATATTCAAACTATCTTTAAAGCTTCTGGTGCTACCATTTATCCGGTACCAGTAGATGAATTCGGGATGAAAACAAGCCTATTACCAGATAATATAGATCCTAAACTTGTCTTTCTAACTCCCTCTCATCAATTTCCTTTAGGAAGTACCTTACCTATTCAGCGTAGAATTCAATTAATTGAGTATGCTAGAAAGAATCATTGCTTTTTAATAGAAGATGATTATGATAGTGAGTTTCGCTACGAAGGGCCACCTGTTAGCTCTTTACAGGGCCTAGATCCAGAGCTAGTTCTCTACATCGGTTCTTTTAGTAAAATTCTCTCTCCCGCATTAAGAATAGGATACATTATCCTTCCAACACAGCTTACTGAAAAATGCCGTCAATTAAAATGGTTTACGGACTTACATACACCTTCCTTAGACCAGCTTATCCTTTCTCGCTTTATACAGGAGGGCTATATGGAAAGACATATCACAAAAATGAAGAAGTTCTATAAAAGCCAACGTGATTTTCTGATTCAATGTTTACAATCCACTTTTTCACATAACATAAAAATATTTGGCTATTCTACAGGTATGCACTTAGTTGCAGAATTTGAGAAGATTGATTTTACACGAAACTTATTAGTGAAAATAGAGCAATTTGGTGTAAAGGTTTACCCAGTAGAGGATCATACAATTCAAAAGGGAAAATATAATAACAGATTGATTATTGGCTATGGTCATTTACAAAAGCATGAAATTGAACTAGGCATCACTAGACTTTTTCAAGCAATTTATCATTAGGAGGATGTCTGTGCTAGCTACTATTGAAAAACAATCAAATTACCATATTGCTACATTCAAACGGCCATTACTATATTCAATAGATGCCGTTTGGGCCGCTATGACTAACAATGAAAACCTACAAAAATGGATGAGTAATTTAGAAATCATTGAGCTACGTAAGAACGGGAAAATACATTTTAATATGAATGATGGAACAGGTAATTTTGAGGAAATAACCATCACAGATTATGTTGAGAAAGAAGTATTAGAATTTGGTTGGGGAACAGATACGGTGAGATTTGAATTATTTTCTACTGAAAAGGGTTCTTTATTGGTATTAGTGGAGACACTTCAAAATCTGACAGAGCATACACCGAGGGATTTAGCAGGATGGCATATTTGTCTTGATATGTTAAAAGATCTACTAAATGGCGTTGACCATCAATATTTCCCAATGGATGAATGGCAGCAAAGATTCAGCGAATACCAAAAAATGCTGAATAGTATAAAGTAAAATAATACAAAAAATCCTAGAGCATCATTACTCTAGGATTTCTATTATTGATAAAAGGCTGTAGCAATTGCTAGTGCTTTTAAAGGATCTTTGATTGAATCCAGTGTGTAAACAAGCTTTTCATCCTGCCACACAATTAAATTACCTGATTGATAGACATCTAGCTGAGCCATGCCATATTGCCTTGGAATAGGTAGCATGTGGTTTTCTAAATACGCTACTGCCTGCTTAGCAAGTTTGACACCTGCATCAGGATTATCAGTTCGTGTATGAGTGGCAATTGCCCATCGCCCTTCGTTCCAACCAGTCCATAATGAACCAGCGCCTGCATCTTGATAACCTTTTATATTGTAACCAAGATCAACCTCTTGCCCGCCATTTTGATTAAAATTATCAAATGCTATCTGTGTGCTTGCACCTTCCACACTTTTATATTTCTTGACCAGCAATCTTCCAATAATAGTCGCTGATTTCTTTAATCGAATATCGTTAATTGGCATATTCTCTTTGCTCTCATAAAAAATAACTTCAGCCTGGTCGCCCTGTGTTCTTGCTGTAGCTGATAAAAATGTACCCTCTGCAATAGGTAACGTTGTTGGCATTTTTATTGGAACATTGAAATGTATCTGCTCCTTTATTTGTTGAAGAGCTTCAGTTGCTTGAACCGTATCAATTTGATCATTATTAGACAGTGCTACAGATGTACTTGTTTCAATCTCATGTTCTTGTGCATTCTTATTTCGTTCAGCACAAGCACTTAAGCTACAAATGCTTAACAATAAAAAGAGAAATACTACCTTTTTCAACATGTTAACCCCCATTTAAGAAATGCCTTCTCTCCATATTTTCCCCTGAAAAAGGTTAACTTAAACGCTTCAGCTATCGAAGTTCATTGATGCGCTTCGTCAGCTCATTAAACTTCTGATCAAGCATGGTGTAGTCCTTATCTTTTACTGTTAGAAAGCTCAGTTTGCCTAAAATCTCTTGTCTTTCCGTTTCAAGCTTTAAACGGAGAGCCGCTGTATCATCCACTTTATTCGGTGTGACTTCTGTCCACTTTTTCTTGATGTGCTGACCGTGAAGCTCCCAAACACTGTTCGTGACTTTTTCTAGAAAGTATCGATCATGTGAAACGACAAGCAATGTTCCATTATATTGAGTAAGAGTATGCTCTAACTGCTCACGAGAAGGTAGATCAAGATGGTTTGTCGGCTCATCTAAAATAAGAACATTTTTATCCTCTAAAATATAAGCCATCAGCTTACACTTTACGCGTTCTCCCATACTCATTTTGCCTATGGGAGATGTCCAATGTGTCAGTGTAAACCCTAAATTCTTCATCAAGTTGCGCACTTTAGCACGCTCTTCAGATGTCTCTTGATAAAAATATTGCTCTGGTGTCTGATCAAGTGGTAAATCAAATACTTCCTGTGTCAGATAACCAATGTTTGCAGCTGGTGATACCCATACTTCACCCTCAGCTTCTAGCTTGCCTAAAAGAACTTTTAAAAAGCTTGTTTTCCCACTTCCATTCTTTCCTGTGATAGCTATCTTATCTCCAAATTGAGCCGTAATATTCACATCGTTAAATAGTATGCGTTCACCAAATTTTAAAGATAAATGCTTGATTTCCAGTAAGCGTTTGCCGACTCGTTGATTCGTGCCTAAAGAAAAACGAATCTCTGCTTCTGGCTCCACTGCTTCCACTCTTGTCTTCGCAAGTTCAGCCTCTAATCGCTTTTTCTTAGATTTCACCTGAGAATCTAAACGCTTTGCTTTCACACGATGGTACTCCTTAAAACCTTCCAGTTTTGTTGACTGGGCGTGGCCCTTTTGTGACCAAGACGTCAGTTCCGACATTTGAGCCTCAATTCGTTCAATGTTTTTTTGCTGCTTCTCGTAGGCACGTTGCTGTGTTAATCGTCGGTGTTCCCTATCAGCCATGTAGCTTGTATAATTGCCATCATGTTCAATCAGGCTTTTTTCCTCAATAGACCAGATTTTTGTGGCAACCTTATCTAAAAAATAGCGATCATGTGATACCACGATGATTGTCCCCTTATAGTTTTGTACTTGTCTGATGAGGAATGCGGTACTTTGTTCATCTAAATGATTCGTTGGTTCATCAAGTAATAAAATTTGAGCATTCTGGGAAAAACCTTCTGCAAGACGCATTTTCAGCTTTTCACCCCCACTTAACGCTGCAAATGACACATTAGGTACCTGCCACTTAGCCAGCAGATCAGCTTCTCTTGCGGATACTTCTAGTTTGTCAAAATGAGCTAGCTCCTGTTCAACAAATGTAATTTTTAAAGCCTGTGCTCCCTGAATTACTCCCATAGTTGGTGATAATGTACCTTGAATCAATTGTAATAATGTCGATTTCCCAGCACCATTCCTCCCTATAATGCCGATGACTTCGCCTTTTTTTACTGTGCCTGTCACATGCTCAAATAACAACATATCCTTTATTTCATAACGTACATCCTGTAATTTTAAAAGTTCCTTCATACTATCCATCCTCTCAGTTGGAGGGACAAAAAAATCCCTCCAATTCATTTGGAAGGATTAGTCGCTACAATATCATACACAAATAAGCTCCAAACTATTGTGAAAACAAGCTTTGGAGTAGCTAAATATCGGCAGTGGTTTGCGAATATAAAGCAATTATTATGAAAAATGGGCAGACTAATCCTATTTTTGTTGTTCGTGAAATATAAAATTTCCTATACAAAAATTAAGATTAGTTATTCATTAGCCACCCATCTTCCCTTCATTCATCGTTATCGTCATTGTAACATCATTTTTTTAAAAATAAAACTCCATACCTTGAGCTAAGTCTATCTAAAACATTCATAGGAACGAATTTGGCTTCTAGAAATGGTACGGAAATACCAGCCATATCTTCGACTCCATCTAAAGCCAGCAATGATTTCCCTTCCTACAGCTGTTGGGAAAAACCAAAAACTTCTACCACTATTCATCCAAATATACGTATTTCTAAATAAACAGGAGCGTATACCACTAGAACCTTCTCGCCAAGCAGGAATTGGTGGTGAAAAACCTGGTGGTGTGCTTATGGGCATTTGTCCTGCGGGAGGGGGGCCGAAATGAGTTGGCCCAAATGACGTTGTTTCAAAATCATTATAACCTCCCCAACCACCAGGTCTTCTAAAATTATCTTCTCTAAATGGATTATTATACACACAAACCCTCCTTTTACATTATTCAATATATGTAAAAGGGCGATTCACCGTTGAGCCATTGCCCATTTACCAAAGGTTACCTAGTTCCTATTATTATATAATGGAAGGAAAATCGTTCAAAAAGGAGTACTTATGAAAAAATTATTGATACTCTTATTAGCCCTGCTTATCTCAGGTAGTATGTGGATGCTGCTTGCTAAAAATTCAGTCTCTTCTTCCACAAGTATCCAAGCAAAGCTTGCTGATGTGAAAGATTACACATACTACTTAGATAAAGGCAACGATGCCATTGGCAAGAGCATGACGAAGTTAGATTTAGTGATTGTAGAACCTCTTGAAATGCAGCAAAAGTATATCGTCAATGCTCAAAAAAGCGGTACTTTAGTGTACGGCTATATTAATGTGATGGAAGCAGACAAATGGAATACAGCACTCTATCAACAATTGAAGGAAGAAGATTTTTATCGAGACAAACAGGGTGAAAGAATGTATTTTGCCAAATGGGATTCTTTTTTAATGGATTTGACTTCTACGCACTATCAAGACATTTTGCTAGCAGAAATAGAGCAGCAAATTGTTCAGAAAGGCTTAGACGGTGTGTTTTTAGATACGGTTGGTAATATCAATTCCTATTTACCTGAAGATGAACAAAAGTGGCAAAATGAAGCCATGTTATCTTTTATCCAACAAATCAAAAAACGACATCCAAATATATCTGTTGCTCAAAATTGGGGATTTCAAACACTCGCCGATTATACAGCACCATTTATTGATTTTATTATGTGGGAGGATTTTTCGTATCCTGTGGTAGGAAAAGATGAATGGTCACTCGATATGATGCAACAGCTTGTCCACATACGCAATAAATTTGGTACACAAGTGATGACAATTGGTTTTGAAGAAGAAGCAAAAAGCCGTGCTTTAGCTGAGAAGCATCACTTCAAATTCTTTTACAGTCCTGCTGGCTCTTACTATAATAGCTGGCAATCATCCTTACTTCCCTCTGACAAACGACTGTTTTGAGGGATATTTGTTTAAGAGCTCATCTCAGGGGTAGACTAAAAGAAAATCAGCTTGAGGTGATAGGATTGGATACGACCAATATGTATGAAGAACAAAAACATCAGCATGAAAATCGCTTTCAATATAAGCAGCGTAACATGTGGACTGGGATTTTATTTGGGCTTGGGGTTGTTGCATTTATAGATGAGGTGATTTTTCACCAATTATTACACTGGCATCATTTCTATGATAAGTCTACAGCAGCTATTGGACTAGTTTCAGATGGTTTATTTCATGCATTCAGCTTTTTTGCTACGATTGGATCTGCTTTTTTATTGGCTGATCTACATAGAAAACATGGGTTTTGGCTAAAAAGATGGCTAGGCGGTATTTTTCTTGGAGCAGGCTCATTTCAGCTTTACGATGGAATTATACAACATAAATTCATGAAACTTCACCAAATTCGTTACAATGTTGAAATACTTCCCTATGATATCGTTTGGAACATTTTGGCGGCGCTATTAATAATTATCGGTATTGTCTTACTGCTCCAAACAAATCAAAAAGATCAATAGGAGGTGGCGCATCTTGCATTCTCACGATGTTCATGCTCAAAACTTTCCTATTATGGTTCAGCTTCTACTGGCCTTGCCATTTGTTCTAGCTCTTATAGGCTATATCCTCGCTGTTATTATTTCGAATCAACATAAAAAACAATGGCCTCATTTCCGTACTATCTGTTGGATTGTTGGAAATGTCTGTGCTCTGATTACATTAATCGGCCCATTGGCTGCTCTTAGTCATATTCATTTTGACGCACATATGATAGGACATTTATTGCTTGGCATGCTGGCACCATTACTTATGGCTTTAGCAGCACCAATGACTCTGCTGTTAAGAACCTTACCAGTAAACAGGGCACGTATTCTCTCTCGACTACTAAAAAATCCGTATGTTCGTTTTATTCGTCATCCAATTATTGCATCTATTCTAAATGTAGGAGGCCTATGGTTACTCTATACAACCTCACTTTTCAATTTGATGCATGAACATATACTATTGTATGTATTCATTCATCTCCATATTTTTCTAGCGGGTTATTTGTTTACTATTGCCTTTATTTATATTGATCCTACTCCACATTCATACTCTTATGTTTTTCGATCCCTTACATTAGTAGTAGCATTGGCTGCTCATGCCATATTGGCAAAATTTATTTTTGCAAATCCGCCTCATCATGTACCATCCACTGAGGCAGAACTAGGTGCTAAGATCATGTACTACGGTGGAGATGCTATTGAAATCCTTCTTGTGTATATTCTCTTTTATCAATGGTTTAAAAGCACAAGGAATAGTATTCACCCCAAAGCAGCTACTTCATCACGCTAATCTCGCCCTGTTGATTAGGTTAAATAGGATTGGATAATCTGCCAGTCCTCTAGCTTTTCAGTGAACGTTTTAATATTTTTCCCTGGTATTGGACTTGTTGATGGCATTTTTTTATAGGCTCGTCCTTCTAGAAGCCCTAAGCCAATATGCTTTTTAAAAACCTCAAATGCTTTCGCTCCATTAAAAAGCACTAATTGAATATTAGGGTATTGTTCAAAAAGGGTTTGAAAATCATTGGGCTTTTCATTGCGTATCGCTGCATCTAAACTTCCTTCACGTTCACAAGTTGCAATCGTGTCCCAAAGACCGATTGCATTGTTTTTTAATAAGGCTATTCTCTCTGTATAATCATTTGGAATCGCTATCTGTAATAACTCACCCATAATAGGCCAAAAGTGATTGCGTGGATTGCCATAGTACTGCTGTTTCTCTAACGATTGTTTTCCTGGCATGGATCCAACAATGAGCACCCTTGTTGATGAGTCTACAATTGGTAATAATATATTTTTTAATTCATTGGACACAACAATCACTCCTTTTCTCTATTGTAGCGGAAAATTCGAACCAGTAAGTAAATCTTGGCTTGAAATGAATAAGGGATGTTGGCATAAATGGTTCATTTTATACGACTGCACAATTTTGTAGCCTATACAGTAGCCTATCCAAGGTGGAAGGGCCCCCCCGTATAGAAATGGATGATGTTGTTTGATTCCTTGAAGTTGTAAATTCGGTAAAAAATGATGCTCCCATAAAGCTAAAAGTTCTTTTTCTGAGTAGGATTGTAACCAGGGAGCAATCCACCTTTCTCCGTATAAATCTTTCACCGCATCTTCTGCTAAGCCTTCTAAAATGAGAGAATCCAATAAAGTCATATCATCTAAAGTTTTTTTTAATATGTGTATACGACAAACATGGTTATATTCATGAGCAAATAATGCTTGAAGCTCCTGCTTTTCTAAATCACCCACAAATAAAAAAAGCGAATGAGGATAAGCGACACCATTTTTATTGGTTATCGTTTGCTGCTGAGTAATTGGGAAAATATAAATTGGTATTGATGGGCCATTCCATTTCCTCTGTAAGTATAGGAACTCCTGCTGTACACTGGCCCATACTTTTTGCCTCTTTAATTTTTCAACATCGACTTCCTCATGAGGTAAAAAAAGACCCTGTTGCTGTAATGTATAGTGAATTTCTTCTGGAAGCCCATCTCGAAATAGTTTGACTAATCGACCGCAAAGAATCGAGCATTGTAAGCTTGTTCGCTCATCCTTTCTAGTTGATTTTCTAGCACTTACAAATTCATCTAACCACTTATCCGTTGACACAACTGCCATATTATCACCTCTTCACAGCATATGTCTTGAATAGACAATCGGCTAGTGATAAATGCATCAAATCGCATATATTAGCTTGTAATGACAATGAAAGGAGGGATATGTGTGAATCCAGCTGATGCTTATAGTCTTTGCTGTAAATATCATGGTAAACGTGTTCGAATCTCGGATTCATCTGGTAAAGTACATGTTGGAGAAATCACAAGGGTAGATAGAAGACAGGTATGGATTCTACCTGATAGAAGATATAGTGGTTATGGTTTAGGGTTTTGGGGATTTGGAGGGTATGGAGGAGAAGGTTTTGGCTATGGAATAGCTCTAGGAACAATTTTAGGTATTGCGCTAGCTCCAATTATTTTCTTCTAATTCAAACCTTTTATTTAAGTGAAAAAGAAGCCATTTCAAACATTGTTGAGATGGCTCATTTTTCATTATTGAACTTGTTCTTGTTGCTGTTTGCTTTCAATCAGCTCGGATATTGTAACAAATGTGTAGCCTTGCTTTTTTAATGCAGGTAGTATTTCTTCTAGTGCTTGAATTGTTTGTGTACGGTTCCCGCCACCATCATGAAATAAAATAACATCTCCAGGCCTTGTTCCCTTCATTACCTTTTGCACAATTTTCCTTACACCAGGCTCTTTCCAATCTTGCGTATCCTGATGCCAGGACCACATTACTACCTTATAGCCGTCCTTAACAGCAGCATTAATCATAGCATCCGTGTAATTTCCACCAACGGGACGGAATAAAACTGGGGAAAAACCAGTAATACTATAAATCGTGTCATTTGTCTGTTGAAGCTCCTCTTGCAATTTTTTGATGGAAACTTTAAATGGATGTGTATACGTATGATTTGCTAATTCATGGCCTTCTGTATAAGAACGTAAAACAAGCTCTGGATATTTTTCTGCATTTTTTCCAATAATAAAAAAGGTGGCTTTTGCATCATATTTTGCTAATAAATCTAGCACAGCAGCTGTGTATTTAGGATGTGGACCATCATCAAAGGTGAGTGCAACAATTTTATCCTCTGTTTTGATATCCCAAACAACTTCACCTGTCTCCTCATAATAAGGACGACCTCTATCTGCGTAGCCTTCCTGCACTAAAAATCCCGAGATGATTAAAAAGAAAACCATAAAAATGAATACGTAAT
This sequence comes from Lysinibacillus sp. AR18-8, assembly GCF_001705465.1. Taxonomy (NCBI): domain Bacteria; kingdom Bacillati; phylum Bacillota; class Bacilli; order Caryophanales; family Bacillaceae; genus Lysinibacillus; species Lysinibacillus sp. AR18-8. The sequence goes on along the minus strand of NZ_MDGU01000023.1, from coordinate 103,966 downwards.
TACGTGTCATAGCATCACCTCCCAAGTCCGAAATCACAGAACTCCGTCAACTTACTATTTACGAATTACCCGGAAATATACTTGTGAAGGATTGTCTGTTTTCTCCTTTTAATTATTTCAAAAAAATTTTAAACGTTCTTTATAATTTTGAACAATATGTGAAAATCTTTGAATAGTACTTTATTTTTTTATTTATTGATGTAAAATTAAATCAAATTTGATATATAACAGTTATTATAAATATATAAATGTTATGCAACACAATAAAGGGGATGACATATATGTGGATTATTACAGTATTTGAAGAAAACACTTATCGCATGTTTGAGTATAGTTCTAAACGTGAGGCAACAAATGCACTACATAAATTTAAAGAAACTGCTTTGCTTTCTTATACAAGATAATAAAGGATAAAAGGAATCTATTCATTTGAGTAGATTCCTTTTTGTTAAAAAGTACCTCCGATGCTTCCCCCTAATTCCTTTCATCCTTATACATCTAGCAACATATTTAGTTTTTTTCATGAAAATGTCGAACACCTTGCTAGCCTTCACCATATGTATATAGAGAAAAGGAGTGATTTCAATGGTGACAATTGAACCTATTATGATTAAAGGGCATTTCTTCACTGCAGTAGTTGTTCAATTACCTAAAACAACATTACTAACTATTTCTAATGATACAGGCTACATTATGTGTGGTGCTTTAGATGTCGGCCTATTAAATAGTCGCTTAGTTGATCGAAAAATTATTGCTGGTCGTGCAGTAGGCGTAAAAACAATTGACGAGCTATTAACAGCTCCATTAGAATCTGTAACATATGAAGCAGAACAGCTTGGTATTACAGAAGGAATGACTGGTGTAGAGGCACTTTTAAAAATGATCTAATTGGCTAAAAAAGCGTCAACTAGACGCTTTTCTTTTTTGTTTGCTAACTATTTGAATAAGCAATTTCCCCATTTCCCATACTGTGGGACAAAGGGAGTTGTTAGTATGAATAGTAGGCAACATGTTAAAATACACGCCACCTTACTTATTATTGTTTATTGTTTTCATCTGGTCTGTTATAAAGCCGTCCTCCTATTTAGATTGGCTAGCTGAAGTTAGTCCTGGAATTGTGGCAATAACAGTCGTTGTTTGCATTTATCATAAATTCCGCTTCACCACATTTTCTTATTTTATTATCGCTCTCTTGTCGATCCTGACATTTATAGGTGGGCATTATACCTATTCTGAAGTCCCTCTTTTTAATTGGATAAAAGATGAATTTCATTTACAACGTAATCACTATGATAGGTTTGGCCATTTTTTAAAAGGTTTATTAGCCATCGTAATAAGGGAAATACTAATCAGGAAAACACCACTTACAAAAGGAGCTTGGCTTACAGGTATTACGATCAGTATTCTGCTCGCAATTGCTGCTTTTTATGAAATCATTGAATGGTTAAGTACAAGAATCTCGAAGGGAAGTAAAGGAGCAAAGGATTTTTTAGGCATGCAGGGAGATAAATGGGATGCACAATGGGACATGTTTTTAGCCTTGCTGGGAGCTATTTTAGCTTTACTTCTATTCACAAAGCTCCATGACAAATTTTTAAAAAGAATAAACAAATCATAAATATTTTTGCATAGCATGATTATATAACCTATGAAAGGTGGTATTAGATGTACTATGCACAGGTCAATCAACAAACACATCATCCATCACGTACTATGATTGTAATCGGCTATGGACAGGTAATGGCTACACCAAGCTCTGTACAATTACAAATTGAAGTCCAAACACAGGGCAACCATGTACAAGGTCCTCAACAGGAAAATGCCGCAATCATGAATGAAGTTATGCAATCACTTATCGCACTTGGTATTCCAAGAGAACAAATTCAAACTGCTAGTTATACAATCACACCACTATATAATTTCGAAGATGGCAAACAAATTTTTAATGGCTATGAAGTAGTCAACGCCATTTCCGTCAACGTTTCGGATACCAATGATTTGGGCTTAATCATTGATACGGCTGTAGAAAATGGAGCAAATCGAATAACCAATATTCAGTTCAAAATGGACCATACCGATGCTTACTATCAGCAAGCATTAAGTTTAGCGCTACAGAATGCTCAATTGAAGGCGAAAACAATAGCAGAAACTATGCACCTGCCTTTGCAGCCACTCCCTGTAGAGATTGTGGAAGAGCAGGCTAACACACCTATCCTTTATCGCTCTATGGCTGTATCCTCGGGAATCACGCCTATAGAACAGGGACAAATTGCTATTGATGCTACTGTTCGTGTAAAATTTCAATACTAAAGTTAGGAGCCTTCCACTAGTCAAAGTGCAGAAGGCCCTCATTTATTTTACAAGTTTATTTTTTTCAATAAGGATTTCATCATCCTGAGTTTTAATAACCATATCAAAATGTTGGCAATGTGGATGCATAAATAATTCATATTGAATACGTCGCTCATCATGTGATTGTTTTAAATAATTTATATCTGTACCTCTTTCAAGCACATCACGACCTAATCTTCTCTTAAGCTCTGTAGACCCATCCGTATAAAAATAAATCTTTAAATCGAATAACTGTGGATCTATAAATGCTACACACATTCCTTCTACTATCGTGATCTGTTTTTTTGAAGAAATTAATGCACTTTTCATATAATGTGTATCGATTGTCATTAAATCGAGTCCTTCTCTTATCATCTGAACATCTCGCTCCAATGATGGTAGATGATGAGCAGCGGGATGACAAGCCGTCATTTTAAAACGATGATGCTCATTTTGATATGTATATTCAAGTATTGATTGTTTGCGAATATCCGAATCCACAATATACGGATCAGTATTTAAATAATTCACTTCATCTTGATCTAAAGCATGTATAAGTTTTTTGGCAAATGTCGTTTTTCCAGCAGCTCCATGACCAGAAATGCCGATTATGATTTTTTTATCAGCTTGTTTAACCCATCTTAAAATTTCTTTTAATATCGTTTCCATCTTACTCTCCTTCACTATAAAAGGTATGGCAAGAAGAAACAATTCCTACCATACCACTTAATATTAGCCTTCATTATACGGGGAATCCCATATTCGCTCTATCATTACTCCATTATGCTTAGGGCTTAGTAGAAAAACATCTGGGTTGCTTAAATTTTTCCAACAGTGAAAATCCACATCCTTATCATAATACTTCAGTAGCAAAGAGATGATATTGCCATGACTCACAATTAATGTATTATCAACATCCTGAGCAAATGCATCTTTTACAAGGTCTACAATTCGATTCATCGCTTCATTACTGGATTCTCCACCATCATATTTTAAATCCATATCAACAAATGTCGCCTGTAATTTTTCGTACCAATCTGGAAAATCTCTAGTACTTAAAAGGCGCTCCGAAAGACGTTCATCAATTTCAATCTTCATACTTTCTCTGCTACTTAATGGTTCAATGGATTGGATTGCTCGTAAGAAAGGGCTAGATACAATTCGATCAATTTTTAGATTCTTGAAAAATTCAGCTAAACTATTTGCTTGCTCTATTCCCTTCTGTGTTAAGGGTGCATCTAGTGATTGTCCTTGTGCTAGACAATGTCTAATAACATAAATTTTCCCCATAAAAACCTCCTAATTTAGAAAGTCATTTATAAACGATTATTATACCCCGTTTACTAAATAGCTCCGATTTAAATGTTCCTATTCATTATCTCACTTGTTCTACATTTTTCCGCCCAAAATAATTCGTCCCTATCACACCAATAATAATCATGATGCCACCAATAAGATGATATAGATGGAAATCTTCCTGTAAAAATAAGACCCCTGCCAAAATAGTAATAAGTGTTGCAAAATTGCTAAAGACACTCATTTTAGATGCTTCCAATTTAGATAAAGCATAATTAGATAAATAGGATGTACCAAGTGAAGATAGTATACCTAAATATAAAATAGCGAAGACAAAATGAGCATGTGTTAATGGCTTAAAAAATTCATTGAGTGTTCCATTCATCATATGACTTCCAAGAGCCATTCCATTAAAAATAACAAATCCACACAATGTCATGACATATGTTAATGCTAGTAAAGAATATTTCTTGGTAAGCCCTCTAGCAAAAATATTATAAAGTGATGTCACAATCGCTGATAGTAAAATAAATCCACTTCCTATGACATTTCCTGTAGTAGTATTTGCTCCATTCATCATTAACAGATAGATGACACCAAGTACGGACAAACTTACAGATACAAGTTGACCCCGAGTAGCTTTTTCCTTTAACAATAAACCTGCCAATGCTAATGTAAAAATAGGAATTGTCGCTTGAATAATTCCCGCCTCTGATGAGGAAATTTTAGCAAGTCCAAGCACTTGAAACGTAAAAAAAGCAATTGGATACAAGATGGCTAACGGTAATATTTTTAGTATGTCCTGCATGTTCATTATTAGCTTATTTTTTGTCATTACCATGATTATAACAATACCGATGAATGCAAAAGTAAAACGATGTGCAAGTATATCAATAGGACTTGCTACAGTCAACGTAACTTTCACAAACATAAATGAGAGCCCAATGACAAATGCATAAATTATTGCTGCTATATAGGCATTTCTATTTTCTGACATAGGATCGTACTCCTTCTTTAAACATTCCGGCCGGTATAGTTATCGTATTAAATAGAGAACTTATTGACGATATAAAAAAAACACATCTGTACCGATACAGATGTGCTGGAGGTTATGTATGCTTAAATACGAATGGATTTATTCTCAGCTCCTGACTCAGATCCAAACAGGCTCACTTCAAGCAGGGGCAAAACTCCCCTCGATTCGCCAGTTATCACAGCAATTTTCCTGTAGTAAGAGTACGATTTTAGCATCTTTAAAAAAACTGGAGGATCAGCATCTTATCTATTCAATGCTTAAAAGTGGCTACTATGTTGTTGATCATCAACTGCCCATCCAACCAAAAATGAAAAATTACATAGATTTTGCTACATCTTCGCCCAATTGGCATGCATTCCCTTATCAAGATTTTCAGCATTGTATTAATAAGGCCATCGACACATACCAAGCAGATTTATTTAGATATGGGACACCAAAAGGCCTACCGTCATTAATAGCGGAAGCAAAAAAACTATTAACAAGCTATCAACTGTTTACAAAGGAAGAAAATATTTTCATTACTTCAGGTGTCCAACAATCTCTATCCTTGCTAAGTATAATGCCCTTTCCAAATGGTCGCTCAACGATCTTAGTGGAACAACCTAGCTATCATTTGTATATGGATTATTTAAAAACCTATGAACTTCCGACAATGGGCATCAAAAGAACAACGGATGGCATTGATTTAGATGAACTAGAAAACATTTTTAGTAAACACGACATAAAGTTTTTTTATACGATGCCACGTCTGCACAACCCTCTAGGAACTTCCTATAGTAAAAAAGAAAAGGATTCAATACGAAAACTTGCCTATAAATATAATGTGTATATAGTTGAAGATGATTATTTAGCGGATTTTGAGCAAAATACAAAAATAGATCCCCTATTTACGGAGGATACACAGGATCGGGTTATTTATTTAAAAAGCTTTTCTAAAATTATGTTTCCTGGCTTACGTATCGGACTTGCCGTATTACCAAATGTTTTGATTAATACCTTTCAACAGTATAAAAATACCACTGATATTGATAGCTCCATGATCTCCCAAGCTGCATTAGAGCTCTACTTGAAAAGTGGTATGTTTGAACGTTATCAGAAGAAAGTCAGTGAAGCTTATGCAAGCCGAGCAAATCAACTTCAACAATCTATAGCAACTCATCTGGCAGACTATCAATCCTCAAAGGAAATCTGTATGCATAGCCATATCATTCTACCGAGACAGGTGAATACTTCTAAGATTATTGATCATTTGGCACAACAAAATATTTTGTTAGATCCTATTAAACGCAATTATTTAGATGCATTTTATCGGGAACGTATTATCAAACTAAATGTATCGAATATAGACGAATCCAAGATTGATGTTGGCATAAGGGAAATTGCGCTAGCCCTTCATAACACGAGCAATTATTTCTAAAGAACATTATTCATGAAACCTTATTGTAGCTCATATAATTAGACATCATAAATTGGTTCAATAAGGAGGATTCAATGCAATCTGAGAAATTGCGACTAAGGAAGATTCAACGTCTTGCATATGAAATTATGGATGAGATGCACAAAGAAAAGCATCGCACAGAAATGCACAAATTAATTCCGATTATTGATAACTTGTCGCGGGCAATTGGGGATTTAACAGATTCTGTTGGTAAATACTCACTGGATTATGTAGAAGAAAAAGTAAAAAATGCCCATGCTCTTTTATTTAACAAAGAAAAGGTAGATATTTATTAATAAAGACAGGGAAAAAGGGTAACCATATACATGGCTACCCTTTTGGCATTAATGCGTTTCAGGTTCGAATGTTTTACAGTCTGTTTCCTCGCTGTTGGAAGCATGTTGTCCCTTTTGGCTGACAACATAAATTTTTTCAGCTGTGCATTTGTTACCAGAATCCCAAAATGTGCAGTTATTGACTTCACAAAGAATTTCTTGTGCCATCGTCTCACACCTCCTCCTTGTTATCTTTAACAAATTAGAGGTAATCAATACGTTATTCAAAAAAGTCATCTTGCACTTTTGTCAGTGCTGTCTGATTCACTCCATACTGAAGTCTAGATTAGTAGGATGATTTGATAAATGTTCCTGCGTAAGCATATTAGTTGAGGGTACCTTGTTGTCAACTTCTTCAAAACGGAAGCCATCTGCCCAGACTTTACCCGAACCAATTAGTAACACACCAAAATAAATGGAATTACCTTCTTCAGGTACGTCTAAGACAATAGAATAATGATTCCATTCAGTAGAACCTGTCACAGGGCGTTGATCCATATTATCAAATTGAATCGTATCACCTGTACCATTGTCAATACGCATCCATGCACCACACTTTGTAGCATCTGCCGTCTTTAAGTAGCATGACATTTTCAAGCGTTTCCCTTTATAGTCAGCTGCCTGAAAACCCTGCATCATTGTAGCAAATTGACCATGATTTGCTGAGGCAGTTGTGGAATACAATACTCCTGAACGCTTCCCTGAATGAAATACCTTGTCATCTGTATGAAATTTATACAATTCGGGATTAGCACCACTCAACACCCAACCTTTAACCTGTTCAACTGTTTCCATGTAATGTTCCTCCTCCATCATATTTAATGATTGCATTACTTTTCGATACTTCCCTGGTGGTAAAGCATAAACTTCTTTAAAGGCTCTTGTAAAAGCCTCTTGTGATTGAAACTGAAGTGTTACAGCAATCGTTAATATCGATACATTAGAGTACATCAAATAACTCGCTGCCATAGCTAGCCGACGTATACGAATATATTCACCAATCGTAATTCCCGTTTCTTGCTTAAAAATTCGGCTTAGATGGTACTTCGAATAGCCAGCAGTATTAGGAAGACATTCAAAAGAAATTTCTTCCATCAATTGCTCCTCGATATAGGCAATAGTTCTTTGTGTCGCTTGACTATACTCCATGTTACTCACCTCATCTTTATCATAATGGAGAAGGAAACAGATTTTTTGATGGAGGTTGCTAAATTTAGCTTAATCAATTATTTTTGTTGGTGTTGCTTCTTGCACAACGATGAGACCATCATAAGCTTCCTCAGGTGTCATTTTAATGGTGTACAGCATTTGTGTCAGCTTATACCACGGACGAAAATCATCGCCGATATTGCCCATTCTTTGCTTTTTGGAAAGAATATTCGCCAGCTCCTTCGATTGTTTGGCAGCTTCAAAATCCACATAAAAGATGTTATTATCAATGTCACTAAAGGCATCCACTAAAGCATTGTGATGCTCAATCGTATATTCCTTTCGTGCTCCAGACCCATTTTGTGCCTGGAATGTATTTTTCACAAAGTCTGTGCCAATCGCAAAATATTGATCTTTATATATCTCACTTAAATAATGCCCCATCGATTGATAGCCTGCCATCGTAGCAGAAGTTTTCTCAATATGACCATTATGAGCAGACATTAATACTTTATCATGACCTTGTGTTGCTTCATATTCAACAATCCATTGTAAATTTTCAGCTAAATATTCGTCCCGTAAATTCATATAATTACCATCATTTAAAAATAATTGCGTACGCTGCTTCATAATTTGCGCATATTGAACAGCAAATGCGAATTCATCCTTTGAAGATTTTTTTTCATACATCGCTTTGTTTGATTGTAAATCTTTGATTATTGTATCAATCGTTTTATCAAGCTCAAGTAGCTGACTATCCGATAAATCTCTCATCGTTTTGTTGGAAACATGCTCTAGCTTAGTCGTGAATTTTCGTGCATTGTCAGCATGTACCTTGGCGTAAAAATCAAGTAACCCCTTTTTGCTGTAATCATAGCGTTGCATATCATTTCCATAAAAGTAAATTTTCCCTTGATCATCAACTGTCTGATTATAGTCATGCATCCACTGCACAAACTCTACCATTTGTTCAGTTTTGTAGATGCCATAGTCTAACGCTTTTATAGCTTCCTCCGCCGTTCCGACACCGTTTTCGATAAATTGATTTATCTGTTGGGCCCCACCAAAATCTCCTTCTAAAACGAAAACATGGACATTTTCATTTTTTATCATCGCTTCAAATACATCTTTTTTTAATGTTTGAAATTCGATATTGCCATGTGTTGCTTCCCCAAAACCAATAATTTTTACATCATCAGGAATGTTGATATCTTTAATTTCATTCGTATATTGTGCGGCATCTTTTACGGCCTCTCTCTGTCCACATCCTACTAAAGCTACTAATAGCATCGATGCAGTTAAAAAACGTAAGCTACGTTTCAGCATTCTCATTCTCCTTTTAGCTTAAATAGATTTTCGCTGGAAATAGTAATATCCTCCGAGGAAAAATACGATGAATCCGCCACCTACTACGGTTAACAATTGCTCCCACGGTACAAAGAATACATCGTCTGTATTGCCCCCTATATACATCATCGAAAAGGGTTGTGCCCAAGGATAATACGGACCAATTCTTTCAGAATTCACTGCTAAAATTGATGGTAAAGTAAATATGACATTAACAGCAAATGGAGCAGCAAAGCTTTTAAACATAATGGACATCCACAATTGCAAGGCTACTAATGGCAGTGTCGCTACCCAGCCTCCTACTATGCTTTTCCAAACAATCTCCATAGGAAAAGAATCTGTATAGCCTTTTACCATCCCAACAGCAAAGACCGAGCCTAAATACAATATCTGCATTGCTAAAACAAGCAGCATAATCAATATGTATTTAGCTACAAATACTTTCCCTCTTGTTACTGGTAATGCTAAAAGTTGCTTCCATCCACCAGACTGATGTTCATACCTACAAATAAGACTGGTAAAAACACCAGAAATAAGAGGTAAAAATAATAGAGCATATGTTAAATTCATCGAAAATAACGATATATACCACTCATTGATTTCAATCCCCTGCATGTTGTCCTCTAAATTAGCGGATAGTCCTATAAAAAGTCCAATCATGGGTCCTGCTAAAATAATTGGTACCATTTTTGATTTACGTAACTTAAACCACTCAGCTTGAAGTAAAGTAATCATTATTTCACGTCCCTTCTTGCAAAATCAACCATGCCGATAATATAGAGTAAGATACCAATTCCTACGCCTAATAAGACATTGATCACCGGCTCATTCCATTGGTTCATCAATGATGGCCATTTCCATATCATCCAATCTGGAAGAACATAGGAAGAATAGGAAAAAATCACCCCAAAAATGCCTACAGTTATAGGAATCCCTTGATTATGACTTACACTCGCTATCCACAATTGAAGTGCCAAGATAGGTAATGCTGCAAAAGCAGGGAAATAACTATATTTGGCTAGCTCCATGTAAGGTACCGTGTCACCTAATTCTAAAAACAGCCCGTAGCTCAGCGTAAAAAACATTAATAACGTTGAGGCGAAGAATAGTAAGATAGCTAACAACGTAAATTTAGACAAATACACGGTTAATTTCGAAACAGGTAATGCAATGAGCTGCTTCCAAGCATTGGTCTCATTTTCAATGCTTGCTATGAATGACGTAAGAATGGCAATACCCAAGACTATGGCAAGCGGTGTAAATGAATGCACATTTAATAAGAAATAGCCCCAATCATCCTCACTTTGCTGTAAGAGATAATCCTTTCTTACTCCATAATTGACCATTTGCAGAGCAACCACCCCTAAAGGGCCAATAAGCGTTAGAAGCCATAATCCTTTACGTTTGATTTTTAAGAAGTCAGCAGTTAATAGCTTTCCCATCATATCCCCTGTTCTCCCATCGTCATTTGGAGGAATATATCCTCCAATGAACGTTTCTCTTCCTCGACTCGGAATACCGATATACCCTCCTGAACAAGAACTTGGACAATATGAGCAACCTTTTCATCCGAGCACTCTTCTAAGAAAATCACACCACCCTGATAATCTGCCTTAATACCATTTGCTAATAAGAAGCGCCATCCTTTTTCACCATTGTTTACTTTAAAGGTAACCTTTGGTTGGGCAAATCGACGCATAGCCTCAATAGAATCTTGGAAAATTAATTTCCCTTTCGAAACAATCCCAACTTGTGTTGCCATTTGATCAATCTCTGATAATAAATGGCTGGAGATTATAATGGTCATGCCATATTCCTCTGGTAATCTTTTAATTAAATTACGAATCTCTATAATGCCTGAAGGATCTAGGCCATTCGTTGGTTCATCTAAAATAAGTAATTCAGGACTATGTAGTAAAGCAGCAGCAATACCAAGACGTTGCTTCATTCCTAAAGAGAAACCTTTGACCTTTTTATGGGCAGCTTCCTTCAAACGGACAATTTCCAAAACTTCATCGATTCGAGTTTTCGGTACACCTAGTATTTTTCTTAGTGCCTCTAGATTCTCATATGCTGTTAAATGTGGATAATAAGAAGGGTTTTCCACCAACGAACCAATCTTAGCTAAAATTTGGATACGTTCCTTCGTAATATTCTTTTCAAAGACTTTAATTGTTCCAGAAGATGGCTTCATTAAACCTAGAAGCATTCGAATTGTAGTCGTTTTACCTGCCCCATTCGGACCTAAAAATCCATATATTTCACCTTTGCGTATTTGCAAGTTCAAATTTGATACAGCTTGCTCTTTTCCAAAGCTTTTTGATAAGTTTTGTGTTTGTACGATATATTCCAATGTCCTCACCTCTTTAACTATCTTAAAAAGGGAAGTTTAAAAAAAGGTATGGGCTAAGTTTAAATTTTGTTTAAAAAATCATTTCTATCATAAAAAAAATCTGCGAAGCATTTATTTCTCAAGCTTCGCAGATTTTTTTATGATAATTTTAGTACCAGAGTGATCGGAATGGATATCCCATTCAAGATGCATGCCCTTTATCATGACATCAACAATTGACAAGCCGATTCCGGCTCCCTTTGCATTCGACTCATTTTTCATCCCTTGACCATGATCCTCAACAATAAATGCTGTATAACACGCCGTCGATTCGGTTTTCACACTTATATATTTACCACTATTCGCGTGGCGCAGTACGTTTTGGAAAATATTATCAAATACTCTCCCTAACCATAATGGATCAACACGCCATTCAACAGGTTCAAATGACTGTAGCTCAATATCGATTGTAAAACCTTCTCGCTCGAAAACTGGATACCATGTCGTTAGATGTTCCCTTACAAATCGGATAACATTGATGTCTTTCGGTTCAAATTTATATTTACTTGCCATAAGCAGTGTGTAGGACATCAAATTTTCAATTAAAGCATCAATATTCACTATGGATGTGTCCATAGCCTTTAATGCCTGCTTCCCTTCCTCAGATAACGCTTCTTTGCTAATTGTATAGGATTGAGCTCTTACCTTCGTTAAAGGTGTCCGTAAATCATGTGATAAATTAGCAATCAGTTCACGTCTTAGCTGTTCTTCCTTCTGTTGACGTTGTTTACTGTCTCGCAGTTCACAAACCATTCTGTTAAAACTATGCTCCAATTGCCCAATCTCATCTCGTTTTTTCACCTGAATTTCAATGGGTAGACCATCTACATCACGTATTTCCATAGCCTCTTGCAGATGTAATAGTCTTTTTCGAATTCCCTTGAAAAATAAAAGCGAAACTACAATAAAAAATAAAATAACTGCAATAACACCAAAAAATAAAAAGTTACCATAGTTATCATAGACCTTTATAAGTGGAGGATTAAATGCTACCCTTGGAATCTCTAATACAATAAAGCCATTTGATATATCATCACCTAAGAAGGCAATAACAGTAAATGGATCATCTCCATAACGTTCTTTTATAAATTGAGTTGTATTGGCTGGTGTCCACTTTGCTGGTAACTGATCCTTCACATTCCATGTAGTCAGTAAGTTCCCCTCTTCACTTACCCAAAACATAGAAGCCGTAGGAAATTGCTCTTGCCACTTTTGAAATAACTGCGTAATCGCATCATCTGTTGCATTGGTCATATTTTTAGCCTGTGCATGCCATTGCTCTTCAATATCACTTTCTACAAGTACTCCACTTGAAAAATCTCCTGTCCCTGTCTTTGTAATGCCTAATACGAAAATAGCAACACCCAGATAGGAGATTTGCACAATAGATATGGCTAATATAATAATGAGCATATATTTCGCTAATAATGATCGAAAAAATTTCATTGTTTCACCCTATAGCCAATGCCTCGGATTGTTTCAATAATCATAGGCTTTGCAGGATTGATTTCTATTTTTTCTCTTAAGTAACGAATATGCACCATGAGTGTTTTATCACCTTCTATATAGCTCTCACCCCAAACACCCTCATAGAGTTGTTCCTTCGTTAAAATTTGATTTAAATGACGAATAAAATACTGTAATAAATAAAATTGTTTTCCTGTCAAAAGAATTTCTTCTTCATCAATCGTATTGATTATTTGCATATCTTTCGTATAAATTTTAAGGTGCTGCAATGTCAGTACATCATCACTTTTTTGATATCTTCTTAATAATACTTCCAGTCTTGCTACGAGCTCATCAGGGTGAAATGGCTTTGTTAGGTAATCATCAGCAAAATGCAGCCCTTCAATTTTATCTTCAACAGCTGTTCGTGCTGATAACATTAGAATTGGCAGGTCTTTATTTTCCCGTTTAATTCTTTTACCTATGGAGAAACCGTCCAATCCAGGTAGCATCACATCCAATATAGCAATATCTTTTGAGTTAATATGTTGCTCAAGCCCCTCCCCTGATTCCAGCCATGTCACGTCATAACCTCGTTCAGTTAATTCCTTGCTTACCCATTGTCCGATTTCTTTTTCATCTTCTATGTACAATATACGAATCAATGTTCATCCTCCTTGATACATTTAACTAAAATTAGAAATTTACAATTTCCATACATGGTTATTATAGGGGAACTGTTATTTATTTTCTTAGGAAATTCAAAAACGTTGATTTATTGAAAAAAGCAACTAATAAAAGTTGCTCTTTTATAGTATACGTTGCTACTTTATCAACTGCTTCAAATTCATTTAGAAAGGTGTAGGGAATCGGTATTACAAGGCAAGCCCCAAAGCATGCAAGAATCATATACTCCTAAGTTGAATTATTTTTTCATCGACGTTGCTCGCTTCACATTTAGGTGCTCGAAAAAAGAAACTTTACTTCTTTTTTCTTTGATAAATATGCTAACATGGCCCTAACTATATTAAAAATATTAGAGAAATATAATTTACTTAGGTTTTGCCTATAATAGAGGGGTGTTTATGTTTGGATATAAGACAACTACGCTATTTTATAGCAATTGTGGAGGAAAAAAAGATTTCTGCTGCGGCTGAAAGGTTACATATTTCTCAACCACCGTTAAGTCAGCATTTAAAAACGATGGAGGAAGAACTCGGTTCAAAGTTGGTAGAAAGGAGCGGCAAGTATTTTGAAGTAACTGAAGCGGGAAAGACATTATATAAATATGCGTTGCAGGTTGCACAATTAATGGAAGAGGCAGAAGCAGAGGTTAAGGATATTGGATTAGGCCTTCATGGTCGATTGACATTGGGCATTAATACATTTTCAGTTGTTGAGCTACCTCAATTACTACAACAATTTCAACAATATTATCCAAAGGTGACTTATAAAATTCAACAAAACGAATCTTCTTATCTATGTAAATTAGTAAGGGACCGTATTGTAGAACTTGCCATCATTCGCTTACCTTTAGAATTAGATGATTTCTCTGTTCTTCATATGTACACTGAACCATTTTACTTTATACAATCCAAAAAATTCGACTTCTTAGAACACAATGTATCTTTAGCTGACATACAAAATTGGCCAATCCTTTTACCAAGCACTGAAGGCTTAGGCGTACATTATTCGATATTAGAAGCATTTTCTCGCTTCCAGTTGCAGTCCCACATTGTTGGAGAATGCTCAGATACGGCACTGTTAATGAACTTGATCGCTGCTGGCTTTAGCTCCTCTATCGTACCTGAAACTATTTTAAAGCAATATGGAGATTTACCACTTCATGCATACAAAATTCCATCAGCAGAATTATCCACCTCAGTAGGACTCGTATGGCTGAAGAATCATTATTTATCTAAAGCCGCTCAAAACTTTGTGGATTTAATGAGGAAGTATTATTGTTAACGATTAATAAAAAAGAGAACAAATTAGAAACGTTAGTTTGCTCTCTTTTTGAACAGTTATTGAATAATCAGCATATCATTCTCATCAAACTGCCACATGTCGCCATAGGCAACTTCCCAATAGTAGCCATTTGGATCTTGAAAATATCCACTATAGCCACCCCAAAATACAGTTACGGGCTCCTTAATAATTTCTGCACCCGCCTTTTTTGCTAATGCAAAGACTCGATCTACTTCTTCTTTTGATTTACCATTATAGGCAAGCGTGATTCCACCAAAGCCTTGGCTAATTTCTGGTGGATTGGATTCATTAATATCTTTGACTAAACGTTCAATTGGAAATAACGATATTTTTGTTCCTCCATTATTAAAGAACATGACATCGGGATTCGTCTCCTCTCCGTATACCACCACTTCAAAACCCAGTCCCTCTCGATAAAAATTTAGAGATTCCACCATATCTTTAACACCTAATGTAATTAAATTTAAACGATTCATCTTCAAAATCCCCTTTTTAAAGTATTACTACTTTAATTCTCTACCGAACGTATATTTCCTTTTATTACCGCAAGAAAAATATTTGTTTAATTGTCTCCAAAGCCTTTTGTAGACTACTCGATATTTTTACTAGTAGTTAAGACCAATCAGGTGTGACATTTTTATTTAATCGTTCATCATCAATAAATATTTTTATTCCTCTAATCATTGCCAGCTCACAAAAGTTACCTCTACGTTTCTATGACACAAAAAAGTACGTACTTTTTTTGAGAGTTTATTAGCAGCATAATGAGTAAGCAATCCAATAATCACAAAACATGGAGGATTAAAAATGATTACTCATTTACAAGATACAATCACTTTAAATAATGGCCTACAAATGCCTGGTATGGGTTTAGGGGTTTTTCAAGTAGAAAATGACGCTACTGCAGAAATGGTTAAAAATGCTATCGAGGTTGGCTATCGAAGCATCGATACTGCTGCTATTTATGGCAATGAAGCAGGTGTAGGAGAAGGTATTAAACAAGCTCTAGCATCTACTGGCTTACGTCGTGAAGATTTATTTATCACATCTAAAGTATGGAACGATGGTTTAAGCTATGATGAAACAATTGCAGCATATGAAGAGAGCCTAAAAAAATTAGGATTAGATTATTTAGACCTTTATCTAATTCATTGGCCTGGTAAAGATAAATATGCTGAATCGTGGAAAGCACTTGAAGACTTATATGAACAAGGCAAGATCAAAGCAATCGGTGTATGTAACTTTACTGTGGCACACTTGGATAACTTATTATCATTTGCTCATATTAAACCTGTTGTGAACCAAGTGGAATTCCACCCACGCTTACAACAAGTGGAGCTTCGTTCATTCTGTGACAAGCACCAAATTCAACTTGAAGCATGGGCACCTTTAATGCAAGGTGGACTTCTTGAAGATGAAACAATTTCAAAAATCGCAACAAAATACGGAAAATCAAATGCTCAGGTTATTTTACGCTGGGATGTACAAAATGGAGTGATTACAATTCCAAAATCAGTACGTAGAGAGCGTATGATGCAAAACGCTGATATCTTTGACTTTACTTTAACAGCCGAAGAAATGGCATTAATCAATGAGATGAATCGTGAACAACGTGTTGGACCAAATCCAGATGAATTTGACTTTGCTCTATAAGCATTAAAAAGAGGAAAGAGACTGTCTTGTATATGACAGTCTCTTTCTCCCCTCATTATGATGTTTGCTGCATGGCAATATCATCATCACGTTGTTTTAACAGTACATCTTCACCTTTATCCTGTAATAATTCAACATGTTTTTCACCCCACGTACAAAGCATGTTCAGAATTGGTTCCATTCCTTGTCCATAGGCTGTTAATGAATATTCAACTTTTGGTGGTACTTGATTGAAGACCTTTCGATTGATTAACCCAGCCTGCTCCAGTTCCCTTAATTGGTTTGTGAGCATTTTTTGTGAAATACCTGGGATCAATCGTCGAAATTCGTTTGTTCGAATTTTACCATGGTGGTTTAAATGACAAAGAATAACTGGTTTCCATTTACCACCAATAACTTCTAGTGTAGCTTCAACACCAATATTATAAACTTTTTGCATCGTAAACCTCCTGTAATATCCAAAAGTAACTAAAAGTACTCTACATATCTTTTTGGTATGTATGAATATTACTACACATAATAAAAAAAATCAAAGGAGATAGTAGTAAAATGTCAAAATCAAAAAAGCCAAATGCTAAACTTACCTTACTAGCACTTGCTATCAGTGCATTTGGTATAGGGTCCACTGAATTTATCAGTGTGGGACTTTTACCATTAATTACAGATGACTTTGGTATTTCTCTTAGCACAGCTGGCTTAACCGTTTCTATATATGCACTAGGGGTAACTGTTGGGGCTCCCTTACTAACAGCTTTAACATCACGCCTTAGTCGAAAAACCGTATTATTGCTTGTCATGTCCATTTTTATAGTGGGTAACCTAGCAGTCGCTTTAGCTCCTAATTTCGCATTACTATTAATCGGACGTATTATTTCAGCATTAGCACATGGTGTGTTTATGTCCATCGCTTCTGTTATAGCAGCAGATGTAGTGGAACCAAATAAACGAGCAAGTGCTATCGCCTTTATGTTTACTGGCTTAACATTAGCTACTGTAACAGGTGTCCCACTCGGTACATTTATTGGACAAGTAACAGATTGGCGTATGTCATTCATTTTTATTGTTGTCATTGGAATTGTCGGTTTAATTAGTAATGCATTTTTAGTACCTAGCCAATTATCGAAAGGCAACCCCATCTCTATCCGTGATATTGGCAAAGTATTAGGCAATATTCGAATGATCTTAATACTATTCATTACCGCAATTGGATACGGCGGTGCTTTTGTTGTCTACACATATGTTTCACCTATTTTAGAGCAATATATGGGGTATTCCCCACATACAGTCGTCATTATTCTAGTTGTCTATGGTATTTGTGTAGCTATCGGTAATACTCTTGGAGGTCATTTTGCTAATCATAATCCGCTACGTTCCATCTTTATTATTTTTGTTGGACTTGCATTGGCATTGCTTGGCATTGGCTTTACTCTTGAATCACCTATTATGGGATTAATAATGGTGCTGACAATGGGATTGTTCATGTTTATGAATGTCCCAGGATTGCAGCTATATGCTGTTCTACTATCTGAAAAATATATACCATCAGCAATTTCAATGGCCTCAGCATTGAATATTTCTGCTTTCAATATTGGCATATTTTTAGGCTCATATATCGGAGGCTTTATTATTCGCCACCAATCGTTGGCGCATACGCCTATATACGGATTCCTGATGGTTATGCTAGCTGCAATTGTTACACTTTTATGGTTACTTTTCGATAACAAAAAACAATAACTCTCTGAATTTCATTTTGTATAAAAAAGTAGTAGAGAATGTGTATTGTTTGTTGATATGTAGTATCCTATAATTTACTTGAACCAAACGAGAATGATTATCATTCTAATTTAAGGGAATACCCTTACTGTTTTAGTAAATCTATAGGAGTGAATAAAATGCGTAGAGGTCGATATTTTTCATTTGTAGTTTTCTTTGCACTTATATTCGTATTAGGTGCCTGTGGCTCAAATGAAGTAAAAGAGGATACAGCTACAGAAGAACAATCATCTAAAGATACAAGAATTGTAGAAGACGAGTTTGGAAAAGTAGAAATTCCTACAAATCCACAGCGTGTAGCTGCTATCTATTTGGAAGACTATTTAACTGCTTTGGATGTAAAACCCGTTGTGCAATGGTATCACCCATCTTGGGGAAAACAGGACTATTTAGGATTAGATGTTCCTGAGTTCGACATTACTGGTAGCATGGAAACATTATTACAAGCCAAGCCTGATTTAATCATTGTAGATGGTGCCGCGGACAAGGCAAAGTATGATGAATACTCAAAGGTAGCGCCTACTTACCGCTTGAAAGAAGATATTCTACAAGATCCACGTGAAATTGCGAAAACAATAGCTGATGTTTTAAATATTTCCGATAAAGCAAAAGAAATGGTTGATCAATATGAGCAACGTGTTTCCGATTTAAAAGCAAAACTAGATGAATCAATCGAAGACGAAACAGTTGCTGTTGTACGACTAAATGTAGCAGATAATACATTAGCGTTATTTGGTATTAAAAATCGCTACTCTGGCTATATTTACACAGAGACAGGCTTAACACCACATCCATTAGCCCGTGATATGACAGAGTTTCACGAGGTTTTATCAGAAGAGGCTATCACGGAATTAGATGCGGATCATATCATCCTTTTCCCTTCAAACGGAACATGGGAGTCTAAAGAAAACCAAGAAGCCATTAAATGGTTAGATAGTACACTATGGAAAACACTCCCTGCTGTAAAAAATGGGCATGTTTATATTGCTGATCGCACATATTGGCAATCTGGCGCAATCACAGCCAACTTGCTAAAGTATGATGATTTAGAGAAATGGTTCGTCAAATAATTTTCCAAAGAAAGCTCTTAATGAGGGCTTTCTTTGTGTTGTTCTGCCAATTCAAAAAAAGGGGTGAATTATTAATGGGTAACTTAACACATGTTTATACGTTACAAAATATCTCTTATTCAATTCAACCGTCAAAAAAGTTATTGATTAGTAGTGATTTCTATACACTTTTTATCGTAATGAATGGTAGCGGAAAGCTAGCCATAGATCATGACACCATTCATTTTAGTGAAGAAAAGTGCATATTGATTCCGCCAAATAACACGGTTAGTATCCACATTCAAAGTGAACACCTTTGTTTTTATCAGTTACAATTCAACATTGTCAATCTCAGCAATAGTCAAAATTCATATAGTCATTTTACAAGTATCAGCGAACGACATCTTCTCCCCTTTTCACAATGTCATAGACTGCTAGAAGTCATCTATCAAAACCGGTTAGCGGAGGATGAACACACGATTTTTGAACAGCATGTGCACTTTCAAGAGCTGATGTTATTACTCTTACATCAAACCATACCCAAGCAGATGAAAAAAAATGATCGCCAATCTGTTGAGCAGTCCGTTAACCATTTACAAAAACATTTTGAAAAAGAGTGGACGGTTGAGCAGCTAGCACAGCTAGCTGACGTACCAAGATGGAATTATACGCGCATTTTTAAAGATATTACGGGACAAATTCCTCTTCACTATTTAACTAAACTTCGTATTGAAAAAGCTAAGCATTTATTAATGACAACAAATGATCGAGTATTTGAAATTAGCCAGTCTGTCGGATTTAATAATGAGTATTATTTCAATCGTCGCTTTAAGGAACATGTCGGCATCTCTCCAGGACAATATCGAAGAAATCAAAGCAGCCATATACGTGTATTTGCACCATTCTTAGAAGATTTCTTTGTTGCGCTTGGGATTACGCCAATTGCTCAATTCAGTCATTCAAAATGGGGGAAACAAGACTATTTAGGTCTACAGAAAGTGCCAGATATCGATGTACAAAATAGAGAAATGGATCGACTCTTTTACTATAAGCCAACTTTAATTATGTTAGATTCTGGTGTAGAGCGTTGGGAATCCTTTCAGCACTTAGATGAAGTAGCCCCCGTCTGCCATCTTTCACACCCTGGAGAGAATTGGCAATCTACTTTATTTAAAATTGCAGATCTAACAGGAAAAACCTCCTTGATGCAAGACGTAATCCTACAATATGAAGATAAAGTACAACAAGCAAAAGGAATTCTTAGCAAATCTGTTTATGGGCAAAGTGTAGCATTTCTCCGTATTTCAGCCATTGGCATTACTCTATATGCGGGTCCTGAATGTGGCTATACGGGCCCCATTTTATATCGTGACTTAGGTTTAATGCCACATTCACTAGTATGGAGTATTCCGCACAATCAACGTAAAGCACAACTGACATTTGCTCAATTGTTGCAATTAGATGCTGATCATTTATTTATTACCTTTGATAAACAACATTCCATTTATGAAAATGAGGAACGTGCTATTTTAAAAACTCCTACTTGGAAAAACCTAGCTGCCGTTAAAAGCAACTGTGTCTATGAAGTAGACTTTTTAACATGGATGAATTATGGCATTTTATCACATAGTAAAAAAATTGATGATGTCTTAAATGTACTTGGCTAAAAGGAAGCTTACTTTAGCTTCCTTTTTCAATGATTAGGACAAACATTGCACTGCTAATAACACCGAAAGCCGTTTTGCTACATAAGATAGGATATCAGTTATAGGATAGGAGGAATGACCTTGTATTACAATCCTTATCCGTATTTTGTGCATCCCTATCATTATCCAACATCGCCTATCGCTAATCATTTTGCCATTAGACCCTTTTCGCAACATCTAGCAATGCCGACCAATAATCCTTTTCCACCTGTCGATACACACAAATTAAAAGCTTCAGCATCACGGATAAAGGCAATGATGCAGCAAGCCCAATTACTTACGGATAAAATAGATAGCTCCCAACAATTCGCACATGATTTAATGAATGCTGCTCAACTTTCAAATAAAACAGAGGTTGAAAAATTAATCACATCAACAGGCATTACGATGAAATTTGAAACAAACTATACACCAGACAGTTTTAGAATACGTCTTATTGATAATGATTGTTGTGGAGTCACCTTAAATTTGAATTGGTGAAAATTCCTAGTGAACTTGTAAACTATAAAAAACTATGCTAAAGTGTTTGTATTGTTATTTCTGAAAATTCTTATATTACTTTTCTTATCAAGAGAGACGGAGGGATTGGCCCGATGAAGTCTCAGCAACCAGCTAACAGTATGGTGCTAATTCCAATTGGCAAAATGATCAGCCTTGAAGATGAGAAGAAGAACTACCGTTGTTGCAGCAGGAGTCCTCTTCTATTAGGGGACTCCTTTTTATTTACAACTATTTTTACAGAAAGCAGGGAAATCGATGTCTAATGAACTTTTACAAGCATTGCAATTATTAAAATCGAAACAGTGGGTTGACTTAACACATACATTCGGCCCTAATTCACCACATTTTTTTATGTTTGAGGACGCTAAATTTGAAACATTATTTTCTCATAAGGACGGTTTCTTCGCTCAACAATTCACGTTCCCTGGTCAATATGGCACACATATCGACCCACCCATTCATTTTGTGCGAGATACTCGCTACTTAGAAGAATTAGAACTAAAAGAGCTTGTTCTTCCCCTTGTTGTTATTGATAAATCACAAGAGGCTGCGAGCAACCATGATTTTTCATTAAGTGTTGAAGATATTCTTGATTTTGAGGACAAGCATGGAGAAATTGAAGCAGGAACATTTGTAGCATTACGCACAGATTGGAGTAAGCGCTGGCCAGATAAAGAGGCTTTCAGTAATAAGGATGCAGATGGACATAACCATATCCCTGGCTGGGGTTTAGAAGCTTTACAGTTTTTACTAAAAGAACGCAAGGTAAGCGCAATTGGTCATGAAACTTTCGATACGGACTCTGCTGCTGATTTTCGGAAAAATGGCAAGCTAGATGGCGAATATTTTGTGCTTGACCAAGACACCTATCAAATTGAGCTAATGACGAATTTAGACAAGCTACCTGCGAAAGGCGCTATCATCTTCAATATCGTACCTAAGCCAGAAAAAGCATCTGGCTTCCCTGTGCGCTCATTTGCTATTTTGCCATAGTCGGTATAGCGTATACCGACTTTTATGTTTGTCCATTTCTTTTTTTGAATAGAAAGTAAACAATGAGCATCCCTACAATAAATAAAAGGATAAGATAGATACTATAATGAGTCAGATAGTATCCAACAAATCGCCATTTCTCTCCAAGCATCTTTCCTAATGATATAAATGTGAACGTCCAGATAAATGCCCCTGTATAGGCAAAAAGCGCAAACTTTCTATAAGGATAATTATTAATAGCCGCAATATACGCTGTCAAATGACGTACCCCGGGGATAAAATAGCCAATTAATAATAGGGTAGGTCCTATTTTTGTAAACATCTTTTTCGTAAAGTCAATTTTTTGCTCTGTAATATGAATTTTAGGCCCATATTTCTGCAATAACGGTAAGCCAAAACGATAACCAATATAGTAGCTTAAGGTAATGCCTCCAACCGCACCAATCATTGCACTGACTAAAGCAGGAATATGTTCAAGACTTTCTCGGTAAACACTATAGCCTACATAAGTTAGAAACACCTCATCAGGAAGTGGCACCCCTACAATACCTCCAATTAGAATCACGATAATTCCAAAGTATCCGTAATGTTCAATTAGAGACTGCACGTGATGTGCCATAAATCATCCCACCTAAAATTTATTAAAATCTACCTGCTATATATAGTGTAGCCTCAGCGCTCTAAATGACTTGAAGCTGACGTAAAGCAAAATTGATACCGCCATCCGTAGATGTCTTTGTAACAAAATTCGCAACACTTTTTAGAGCTTTACTACCATTTCCCATGGCAATTCCTACTCCTACATATTCCAACATGTCAACATCATTATCCCCATCCCCAAAGGCAATCGCATTCTTTGGGTCAATATTGAAATGATCAAGCACCGCTTTAATAGCTATAGACTTCGAAACATCCTGCTGTAATACATTCACAATATAAGGATGCCAACGCTGTAAAAATATATTCGAAAACTGGCTAGTATATCTTTTTTCAGCCAGCTCATCCGCATATAGACACATAAGAAAAACCTCTTCATCTACAATTTTTTCATTTATAAGTGGAAAATCCTGTAAAGATAAAGTTTCTTGCATCGCTCTTAAAGCTACTGGACTTTGTATGCTATTCATGGATAGCTGCTCTGTAAAAAATGTTAGGCTATGCTGCTGTTCCTGTGCAAATGCCTGTACATTGTGGACAATTTCTTTGGCAATCGGAGTTTTATGTATGACAAGATCCTTATGTTTCACATAGGCCCCATTTGCAGAAATAAAGGTTTCAATCCCCAGCGCTTTTAACTCATAGCACATAGATAAGGGTCTTCCAGTAGCCGCTACAAGATGGATTCCTTTTTCTTGCAATAGCTGAATAGCTTGTTTTGTACTTTCTTCCACACAGCCATCCTCGTAATTAATCAATGTGCCGTCTACATCAAAAAACACGATATTATACTTCATTTTGAGCGCCTCCTTCATAGTCATTTAGAACCAATTTATAATTTTTCTCCCATGAAATATGTGAAAGTATTTTGACAAACTTTAAGCAAACTATATAACTTCCTTTTGCACCACCGATAAAAACTATTACAAGCGTATTTATAATAATATTTAACTAAAAATTCCTTGAATATTTTTATTTAATAATTCTAAAGGAGTATACCAAAGAACACAAAATTGTTAAAATAAAAGATAATATCTTAAATACATTGAACGATAAAATCTGACGTATAAATAGAACAAAAGAAATAAAATTTTAGTGCACGCAAAGGAGTTGATTCTTATGGCATTTAACATTTACTACTATGAAAGTAGTGTGGATTGTAAATTTTGCAAAAAGCAGTTTACAACATATAAAGTTCGCCCTAATCGATATAAAATTATCGAAGAACAGACGGATTTCATGCCTGTTTACGATGGCCTAAACCCTTTGCTATATGAAGTTGCCGTATGTCCACATTGTGGTTATGCCTACCATAAATCTATGACACGGACATATGGACCTTTCATGCTACTCATTGATGAACTATACATTAAAGAGCTCCAGAAACCTATGGATATCTGTCAGGAACGTACAATTGATGATGCCATTATCAGTTTTAAGCTCGCCTATTTAGTATCCCGTGCATCAATGGAAGAATCTCTTTTAATGGCGAATTTCGCTTTAAAAATTGCTTGGCTCTATCGATTAAAAAAGGACGAAGAATCCGAAAAGCGTTATCTTTTTGCAGCTAGAGACTTTTATAGTAAATCCTTTGCCTCTAATCAAGAAGGTGGAGAGAGAATTCAGTTTTTACATGCTGAATTAAGCCTTCGACTTGGTGATATTCCTGAAGCAAAAAAAGGATTTTCACGCTTAATCGCTGATCGAAATGTTTCGCCAAAATATCGCAAGCTTGCACGCAATCGTTGGGAAAATTATAAATATGACGAACAACCCATAACAATTAATGAAATCATTAATTAATGGGACGAGGAGATGATTAATTATGTTGCTATTTCAAAAGAAAATTGATGTGAGAGAAGAGGATATATTTTCAGAGCTACATCATTTTTTATTAAGAAAAAATAATCGCTACCTAACAAACGAAGAAGTTGTCGCTCTAACAGGCGTATCATCTGAGCTGCTTTACAAATGGGTAAAAGCAGGAAAATTAAAGAACTCCATTTTTCCTAATTTAGGGGCTCCATGCGAACGATGTGGACAGATTACGCAAGCTAAAATTTGCGTGAGCTGCTCTTCCTCCATTGTTGGGACATTAAAACAAGAAGAAAAGGATCGTGCATGGTTTAACCAAATTCAACGTAACCATGTAAGAGCAAGTACGTATCACTATAAATAGCATTCCAACATCTCCATCAATTGGAGGTGTTTTTCTTTTTTACATACTAAATTTAAACTAATTTTAAACAAATTCTTCCTAAACTTTAAACTTGCCTTTCTATAATTAGTATCAATATAAAGTGAAGGGCTGATAATTAATGAGGAAAGCTAGGAAACATAAGGTTTTATTAAGTTTTGCACTGGCAAGTTTAATGACAGTAAGTGGAGTAGTAAATGTCTCTGCTGCTGTCCCTGTAAATGAGCAGATTATTAAAAACGATTCTGCTGTCAAACAAGCTAGGACTTCTAATGAAACATTGCTCGATTGGAAAAAATGGGCGAATGACCATGCATACAGCCTGTCATCCATCCAGCCTGAAACGTTTGACGGACAAAAAATTCCCGCTAACAAATTTGACGATTTAGAGATGCTAAAACCTTTATTACATGATAAACGTATTGTCTTTTTAGGGGAAAGCTCTCATGGAGTGGCGCAATTCAATCTAGCGAAAACACGTTTAATACAATTTTTACATCAAGATATGGGCTATAATGTCCTTGCCTTTGAAAGTGGTATGGGTAATGTGATGAATGCTCAAGGACAAATTGATAAACAAGCAGCTCTACAAACAATGAAGGATGCCATTTTCGGCGTTTGGTGGACAAAAGAAACTTTGCCTCTGTTTGACTATGCAAAATCGACTCAAGCAACAGAGCAACCTCTTGTACTTACTGGCTTCGATATTCAACAACAAGGAGCATTTACGAACGGAGATTGGCTGCAAAACCCTAAGTTGGCTCAGCAATTCAATGAAGCTGAGAAGCAACTTGCTGAATGGAGCTCGGGAAAAGATTTGAAGGGCTATCAAAAAGTAAAAGCTACTATAATTGATGTATATAAACAGGTAAAATCACAAATACAATTCAAAGAAAAAGAGCTACAGGCAGCTTATCCAAAAGAGCCTCATATTGTAAAACTAATGGATCGCACTCTAGCAGATCGTATTCGACTAGCAGACGAATATATAGAGTTAACAATTCAGTCCAATATCGACATTGAACAAAATAATATAGAATCATTTTTGCAAACTATGGAATGGCGAGATCAAGCGATGATGGAGAACTTACTTTGGTTAGCTGAAGAGGTGTACCCTACAGAAAAGTTTATTGTATGGGCTCATAACGATCATATTCGTAAAGCACAATCGGATGTAATGGGATCTCCTTACCCAGTTAAATTAATGGGGGAACGTTTACCTGATATCTATAAGAAATATAGCTATGTATTAGGTCTATACATGACTAGTGGAGAGACAGCTAATAATATGGGAGAACCTATGCCTGTTTTACCTCCTGTCAAAGGATCTATTGAAGATATTCTGTCTTCAACAAATAAACCTTACACATTCATCGATTTACGCAATCGACAAAATGAACGAGGCAACTCATGGATGTTTGAACCACGCTTATCCTATAGTTGGGGAATGATACAGGAAAGTCTTGTTCCGCGCGAACAATACGATGGTATACTTTTAATAGATCAGGTGAATAAACCAACTTATATCAAATAATCTCTCTTATTAAACAATAGCAAACTAGATTTCCTAGTTTGCTATTATTTTAAGTATCCATCGATATAGTATCCCATTCTTCGCCTTGATATCCAATCATCCAAAATAAGCCTCTCCGTCTTTCCATCACAACACTTTCATTTAATGCTAAAGGAGCTTCTTGTCCATTGATGCGGCTATCTACACAAGCCCAATGTAATCTGTAAATTTTATCCGCCTCATCCACTATATCTTCCTTACTGCGCAGTACCGTTTGACCATAAAATTGCTCAAATGTCTCGCAACGAGAAACTACTTGAATTGCATATTCACAATCACATACATCGTCAGGGAAATTTAGCTCTTCCACAAGTCCCAATGCCCAAATAAGTGTCCAATAGGCTTCATATTGCCATGATATATTGACCGCTTCTTGAGCACCAGGATGCTGAGCCTCAAGAAAGAATTTTTCATGCTCCGTTAAAAATTCATGCACCTCATATGTGTGTAGCATATTGGTAAAGAACTCTCTAGACTCCTCAATATCACCCTTCTGTGCTACATCACAAGCGAATTGAATAACAATCAACAGGGCAACTGCTCTTCTTGCAATATCCTCTTGGCTTTTAAATTGAAGATTTTCTACTGGTGGTAGCTGAGGAAGCGATGCCGCATAAGGTATGTTCTTCTCTTTTAAAAAGGCTATCGTTCTAATTTTTCGTGCCTCTCCCTGTGCTGATGTGACCTCTTGTGCATGTATCTTTCTTGTACAAGCATGTGGTTGAAAATCAGATGGACCTGATTCTCCATTAGGATAAACAATAACCATACCGTTCTGATCCAGCAAAGTACCATCTGATAGGAAACCAATCCCCCCTATGCTTGCTAGTAATTTTATAAATTGCTGCATATGGTCTTCTGTCATCTCTTTGTTCATTTCGATTGCAACGACAGTATTGAGCACTGATATTTGAATCATTATGCGTTCTTTTAGCTGTTCATCTTTAAATGGAATTTTATCGTAAAAGCCCATCATCCCAGGTATATTTTTTACAAAATAATCAGGGTGCGTATCTTCAGTTAAAATATTTATGGAGCATCTATATTTATTAAATAAACCTCTTGATTTTAATAAATATTCGTTATCATCTTTTTCAATAATGAAGCTTTTTGCCAACACATCGGATAGTTTATCCTGAATATCATCTGTATCATTTTTGGAAGCAAATATCGTAAAATGGTTCAATCTACTCTCTCCTTAGTCGCATATAGCATTTTAATAACCAATTTTCCAAACAACTAAGCGCTTGGTTAAACAGCTGTTTGTTTTTCCGTAGCACCTCATGTTCAACCCAATATGCCAGCAAAGGACGCCATTTTTCTTCGTCTATCATAGTTGTTGGTGTGATTCCCCGCTGCATCATCTGACAAACAGCTCGGATGGATGTAGCCTCTCTACTTCGTTGCCATTTAACCACTCATATAACGTCTCTGCACTTGGCTGTGACTCAGCCAAAAGTGTATCCCACCCATCAATAGGAAATGTGACATAGGATCTCATCCAGTCTATAATATTGGGATGATGAAATTGGCGTAGACGATATAGAGCCGTATAGGCATCAATTCTATCTTTTTCGATATCCATTAAGATGAAAGATTGTCCTTCATCAACTGGCAAACAATGTGCTGTTACATAATCACGCAGCCAATCAGGTACGTCACTCTGTACTTGCCAAAGTTCTCTCGCCCAATTTCCCGCTTCTCTCGGACATATCTTGACTAAAATTTCACTCCACGCCTTTTGTTCTGATTGAGATTGAGCTCGCTCTAACTTATGTCGAAGAGCCTGATACACCTGTACTCCATCAAAATGCAAAAATGCCTCCTGCACGCTTGTTTTTTTCACACCATGCATGGAAACATAATGAAGTAAAGATGCTAAGCTGGATTGAGCCTGCTGTAAATTAGAGCTTAAATATTGTTCTAGCCAAGTTAGCCATAATTGTGAGCGATACAATTCAATATCCAATCCATTTTCACTACAAAATTGACGATGCTGTCCGCAATCTACGCCAATACAGCCTAAAGCCGTCATATTATCAACGTACGAATGAAAGCTGGCAGCCAGCAAATCAAGCTCATCTTCTTCATGGCTCCAATACCAAACCGTTTCGTCGTCAAGCTTAAGGAGAAGGGCATCTCCATTACCGGCCGTAAAAAATTGTAAATATTGCTGTTCATACGATTCATCATTCTCTCCAAAGTAAGGAAAGTCTAGAGCTTTTAGGCTCCAGCCAAATTCACCAGAAGGCGTATCTAGCAATTCAGTGGGAAGTATCGCCTCATCTGGTAATGACCAATAAATACTTACTTGCTTTGAGCAATTTTGCAACAGTTGACGAAACCCATTAGGGACTTGTACACCAAGTCTTTCCTCAACCTGCTGTAACTCTTGCTCGGTAGCGACTGGCCGCATTTCAATCGGATGTACACAAGCTCCCTGCTGCTTCAATCGCTCTACTAAATGATTCCAACGCTCAATCCACATTGTCTCTAACCTCCATATAAGGCTATGTGATGTCATACTTCTTATTTATCGTCAGGAAATCATTTACTGATTAGGCTAACTTTAAACAGAATGACAAAATGCTATTATTTTACTGCCATCTAAACCTTCGTATATGATAAATGTCTCAGCTATATTCATTCTTTTCTATTACGTCTTAATGAATTATTTTACTTTCTTTACTTCCATCATAATTTTGGTTACATACTCTTCTTCTCGATTTTTCATTACGGCATCATAAATGTATTCCTCGTATACATACTGACCTAGCTCATAACCCTTTTCATGCATGACATTAAATAGCCGTGTGTATGTCTCACCAAGTTTTGAGGAGGGGCCTACATGATAACCAATCACAAATTCACCCTCTATCGCCTTAAAATAAGGATGCCCTTCTCTTGGATGAGGCTGCTCAATATACAAATAACTATAGTTATCGTAATTCCCAGCTAACACTTGCTCTCTTCTTGTTATCCCTCCAATGGGATACCCCGTATCTAATTGAGAGCGATCCAATTCCTCAATAAAGTCAGATACAGCCTTCACAAACTGCTCTTCTGTAGAATTCTCAATATTTTTACTCAAATATAATGTATCTTCAGGAAAATACTCAATCGTGATGTCCTTAAAATTTAGATGCAGTGCTTCCTCTGTCATTTTGATTTTGACATCAATAATATTCTCAATCATTTCTAGTTCTCTACGCTTCTTCGCAACATGCTCTTTTTGTTGGTGCATCAATTCTAAAAAATTTTCAGGTGATTTCTCTGCCATATAATGCTGAATATCCTTTAAGGACATCCCCACTGCCTTTAATAATTCAATAACACCGAAAAAATCATATTGAGCAAGTGAATAATACCTATAATCCTTACTATCTTTCATGATGGGAGATAATAAACCAATTTGATCATAATAAATAAGTGTCTGTTTATTCACCTTACATAATTTAGCAAATTCACCAGTTGTAAAATACTTTACATTTTTATTAAGCATTTTTTGAGTTTCCTCCCTTGACTATATAGTTACTATATACTTTAGATTGTACCTATTCAAAATAAAAATAGAAAGGTTTTGACATTATGTTCACGGAGATTCGTGACATTACAGCTTTTAACAAGAAAGAAATTTTAGCATTACGCATCGCTGACAATCAGCAACATTTTATTGAATCTACAGAACAATGCTTAGCAGAGGCGGAAATGGATCGACGCTTTACGCCTTTAGGTCTGTATAAAGATAACACCGCTATAGGCTTCGCTATGTACGGCTTATTCCCTCATGATGATTACAGTCAACGAGTATGGCTTGATCGCTATCTAATTGCAGAACAATACCAAGGACAAGGTTTGGGAAAACATTTTTTACAGCAACTTATTCAATATTTAACAGTAAAGTTCAACTGTCTTCAGATATATTTAAGTGTTTATGACAATAACGCTGTAGCTATCCAGCTGTATAAACAATTTGGTTTTATATTTAATGGTGAGCTAGATGATAAAGGGGAAAAAGTGATGGTTTTGGAGGTGCATGGTTATGACAACCATTAATCCAATTGAAACAAAGCCACTGAAACCATTATTTTTATCATACTTATTCCCTGCAATGATCGGGATGCTTTTAATGTCCGTCAATATATTGGTAGATGGCATTTTCGTTAGTCATGGCGTGGGACCTACAGCTTTAGCTGGAGTTAATATAGCTGTTCCTATTTTCTCTATTTTGCTTTCTATTTCTCTATGGATTGGCATGGGAGGAGCTACTCTTTTCTCGATTTCTCTAGGAGAGGGCAATAAGCAACGTGCCCATCAACTATTTACATTGGCGTTTTCTACAATGCTAGTGGTTGTGATAACGATTATTGGATTTCTCGCATTAAATCTAAAGGACATTTCTTATATATTCGGAGCGAGCGATGATACGTATCCGTATGTGCAGGAGTATTTACATGTAATTTTGCTCTTTGGGATATTTTACACAATTGAAAATTTATTAAGTATTTTTATTCGGAATGACGGCAACCCAAAATTGGCTATGCTGGGCTTAATTACAACATCGGCTTTGAATATACTCTTAAATTATGTTTTCATCTTCGTACTAGATTATGGCGTGACTGGCTGTGCCTTAGCGACAGCAATAGCTACAATTATAGGTACGTCTGTGCTATGTCTTCATTTTTTCCGTCCTCAATCTGAATTAAAATTTGTCACTTCATTTTTAAATCTATCAGATTTGAAAAAAATTTTTGCTATAGGTTTACCTAGCTTTATTGTTGAAGCTTCCGTTGCAGTTATCGTTATTTTGTATAACGTTACATTTTTACATTATTTGGGTGCGAATGGCGTTACTGCCTATGCAATGGTCAATTATATCCATACTGTCTTGCTGACTATTTTCCTTGGAGTCGGTATGGCTCTACAACCATTAGTAAGCTATCACCACGGGGCAAGATTACTTGAAAGATTAACTGCTTTATTGAAAATCGGTTTAGCTACCGCATTTATTTTAGGATTAACAACAGCTCTTATAGCTCTTCTTTTCCCTTCTCAATTAATGGCGTTATTTGGAGATAGCTCATTTGAAATTCGGAGTATGGCAGCACAGGGCTTTGTACATTTTGCCATTGGCTATGTATTTTTAGGGATCAACATGGTGTTCGCAGAATTCTTTCAATCCATTGAAAAAATTCGTATTGCTACAACAATTATGTTACTACGTAGTATTATCTTATTTATCCCTACTCTCATCATACTACCCAAGATACTTGGCTCCCAGGCTATTTGGTGGACCTTCCCAGTAGCAGAAGGAATTACAGCATTGCTTATTTACTTATTCATTAGGAAAAATCCAAGAACCCTTTCATCTCCTGACCATGCTTAAATAAAAGGGGACCTCATCAAGGTCCCCTTTTAATATGTTTGCCTAACAAAATTGCATTTTTAGCGTACCTCTTCCTTCTTCTACTATTACTTCCCCAACTGCTCCATTCACTAGAATTAATTGAGGGGGGACATGTCCAATATCTACTTCATAGAAAACTGGTATTCCCATCTCGTCAAAAATATCCCCTAATGCATCCACCAATGTAAAGTCCCCTAGATTTTCATATAGTCCTGCTCGTCCGATTAGAACACCATTACATTTATTGAACCAACCATTATACTTTAATTGCCATAAAGCTCGGTAGATTTTTGCCGCATCCATACCAACACTTTCTAAATACCATATTGTTCCTTCCTCAGAGCAATATTCGTTAATAAATGATTGAACGTAATCGAAGGGCGTACCTATAAGAATTTGCAATGTATTTAAACAGCCACCTATCAACCTACCTGTCATACGATTACTACGCTCTTGGTTTAGAACTTTCCATTCGGTTTCACTGTCAAAATAAAATCCTGTAGCAGGATTTTTATAAACTTGCTCCCAGCTCGATTGAAAATAGTGAGAAGAGCTTTGAGTTATTGAATGACCAGTCTTACATGTAATTACGTCTATCCATTTAGAAGAAAGTTCATCCCATTGAGGTGCAGATAATTCAGTAAAATTCACCCCATGTGCGGATGCGTACCCCGTCATGGTTGTGTATACAAAAGATAAAGTACTAATATCTGAATACCCTAATATCCATTTGGGTCCCGCTTTTTTTAATTCGTCCCAATCGATTAAAGGTAATAACTCCATTAGAAAACTGCCTCCCCACGGTGGCATGACGACATCTATTCGCTC
Source organism: Lysinibacillus sp. AR18-8 (assembly GCF_001705465.1). NCBI lineage: Bacteria > Bacillati > Bacillota > Bacilli > Caryophanales > Bacillaceae > Lysinibacillus > Lysinibacillus sp. AR18-8. The sequence continues at coordinate 70,870 of NZ_MDGU01000023.1, read as the reverse complement.
ATCTAATAAATAGTCCATAAGTTCAGAGACTCGCTTTTCTTTTGTTGTACTTCTACCTTTAAGTTGCGTCCAGGTAGTATTTCCAATAATAACTTTCATTCCTCTTTGTATTAATTGTTTTTCAGCTTCTGTTATTAATAGATGAAGATGCTGTTCGACTCCACTAGAGGGTGCTGTCACGCCAATCGTAAGAGGCGTTTTTAAAGTAGGATATTGTATTTTCATTTACCATCTCTCCTTTATGCCTGCAAAAAATAATTGTTTTACAACAACAAGATGATTTTGGGTCTCTTAATTAGTTTTGCTATATCAGATTTAGAATGCATTTTAACTAAAAATACAGCTATGAAAGTTTCAACACTATTTCTGTCCTTCACACACAGAAATTTTTACCAATTATACTTGTGTTCAGAAAAAAAACCAACACAAAAATCTGTGCTGGTTAAATTTCTACTTTTGAATTTTCATATATTCATCACGCAACAGACTCATAATGATTTCATCAGAAAATGTATTATTCATAAACAAGGCCTGCCTCAAAACACCTTCTTTTTTAAAGCCGACCTTTTCATAGGATTTAATTGCTCTACTATTGTGTGAATATACCTGTAATTCTAAGCGATTCAGATTTAGCTCCTCAAATGTAAATCTTTGAGCAAGCCTAACTGCTTCTGAACCCATACCTCTGCCACAATTCTCTATATTATGTAAAGCTATACGGAACACTGCCTTTTTATTATCTAAATCAACCTCCATAATCGCCAAATCACCAATTACCTGATCATTATCAACTAAACAAATAGCAAAATCATAGCGAGAAGAATCTGCTTTAAAGCGTTTGATCGCCTCTTTGATTTGTTCCTTTGTTAAAATATTCCGTGTTCCTGTCATATACATGATTTCTTCATTTTGAAAGCATCTTATAATACTATCACTATCATCTTCACGTATTTCTCTTAAATAGACCTGTTGACCTTTTATCAATATAAACACCTCTTGTGCATTAAATAAGGAATCATCATATATGTAGATGATTCCTTTGTTTGGAACTATTCCATTTGTTTTTCAGTGTGTACCTTTACCGATTTCTTCGCAGGGTCTTCCGAGGAGGTTACACCTAGAATATCAAGCAGGAACATAAATAGTGGAATACCTATGATTAGTCCCCATACACCAAGGAAATGCTCAGAAAAGAGAATGACCATAAACGTATAGAAAATCGGTAAATCTGTTTTGGCAGACATAAGCTTTGGATTTAAGAAGTAAGCTTCAATGGCATGTAAAACCATGACAATAACTAAAATATAGACGATGTACATCAAGCCACCAATGCTATATGCGATAATACTTAATGGTATTAATGAGATGATAACTCCCGCGACTGGAACTAAGCCTAAAATAAAGAGCATAATCCCAAGTGCAATCAAATGTGGGAAGCCCATAATAGAAAGGGCAATGACGGATAACACACAGTTAACAGCAGCAATAATAAATTGTGCTTCAATTACTTTACCAAATGAGCGGATGAATATTCTTGAGAAATAATGAAGCTCATCGTAAAGCGGCCCAATTTTACTATCCTTAAACTTAGCTGTAAACTCAATAATACGATTCTTTTCTAACAAGATGAATAAACTCAAAATTAGAGAAATCAATATTTGCATAATGATTTTACCAATATTCGTAATATTTTTAAGAGTTAAATCCACACCTTGCTCTAAATATTTCCCGAGCTCTATTTTCTCAAAAGTCGGTGCTAAGTATCTCGCAATCTCATTGTCATCTGGATCGAGATTAAAACTTGCAATGAGGTCGAAAAGCTGTGTGATCTGCTGGGTCACAATTGGTAAATATTTGTAAATAACAGCTACAATACCCGCAACAAGTAAAAGGTATAATGTTACCGTCACAGCTTTTTCATTCATCGGCGTATATTTTCTTATGCTTTTCGTTGTCTTCGTAGTAAGCTGGTTCATCAAATAAGTAATAATAAACGTAAGTAAAATTAGATTGATCATACTACGCATTAAATATAATGCAAGAGCAATCCCGACTAGAATAATAAAACGCTTAAATCCATTACTCCGAAAGAAATTATTCATTTATTCACTCCTTCTACAAAACGGCCTCGCTGCCTCTGCTACCTAGGGCTACACTATAAAATTGATTTATAACAATACGCATCATTCTTATGTAAAAATTTCCCTCTCATTTAATGAGTATAGCCATCTACCTTCAAAATAAGACGAAATGTATGTTTCTTTTAGAAGTGTCTGTATAAAACCTAAGGCGGGGTTGAAGTGAATTGTATGTCTTGTCAAATTAAAAAGTCGATACTCTTATCCTTTGTGAAAGCTTTACCAGCGTATTAGCCAAAATTCTATAAATCTATTATAACCCTTTAAACCAGCATATCCAATTTGTATGTTCTTTTATAATGGTATTTGTATAGAACTTTTATCAACTATTACTTTATGCTATTTTGATTAGAGATATAAATTAAACAGAGACAAGGACTGATTCTATGAAAATTGCGAGAAACCCTCAGAACATTCATCCACCCGTTGCTCCTTATGTTCATCAAATTGAGGTGACGGGACCTCAGAGATGGTTAACATTATCAGGACAAATTGGCATGATAGCTGATGGATCTATACCTGAAGATGCAATAGCTCAATTGAAGATAGCACTTGAAAATATTAAAAGAAATCTAGATAGTGCCGATATGGAGGTTCAAGATATTACAAAGCTCGTCTTTTATTTAGTGGGGGATATGGATGCTATTCAACGTAAGGAAATTATCAGTGACTTCTTGGGGGAACATCTTCCATGCACAACATTAATGTATGTCGTTGCACTCGCTACGCCAGCTTTAAAGGTTGAGATTGACGCATGGGCTTGTAAGGAATTATAAATTCATCCTATGTTTTATAAACTAAATTTGTGCATTTTTTTCTTATTTTTTCAATACCCCTTTAGCAGTGCTAAAGGGGTATTGCCTTATTATTTAAGTAATGTCAGCGTCGTTGCAATGGCGTTATCAACAAACGAGCGTTGTGGCTGCGATTTCAGCATAACTGTTAAACCTATTAACGCAACAATTAATGCTTGCGCTAAAGACTTTGAATCCGTGTTCGCCTCTAGTTCTCCTGATTGAATTCCCCGTTCAATTGTCTCCTGAAAAATTACTGATAGATAGAGTTGATGCTCTCTTGTCAAAATCTCGAACTTCTCATCATGTGGAGCTAATTCAACCATTGTATTGATACAAAAACAGCCATTACTAAGATCTTTTGTATATTCAGCAGTAATCACATCTTCAAAAAATATAGAAAACGCCTGTTTTACAGAGGCATAACTTTGAAGTTTAGTCCGTATTTCGGATGCGCGAGTTGTCGTATATCTACGAAGGGCCGCTTCAAATAGTTCCTTTTTATCCCCAAACGTTGAATAAATACTAGGACGCTGAATCCCCATTCTAGTAGTAAGATCACTTAAAGAAGTCGCTTCATATCCCTTCTCCCAAAATAATTGCATTGCTGCCTCTAACACTTTTGCCTCATCAAATTCCCGAGTTCTTGCCATTATAGATACACCCCCATTAGGAAAAAATAGTAAGTTAATCATTAAATTTTACGATACTAAACAGTATGTAATTATTTTATATCTGGCTTTTTTTATTGTCAATTTCATTTCATCAATCGAAATAAAATGAAAATATATACCAAATAAATATTGACAAATCCAATGTAGTTAAGATATATTTACCAATAATTATTTTGTACCGAACAGTATGTTATAATTACAATTCAATTAGAAAGGGAGGTTACAATGTGAACAATGCAAATGATGATGCAATTCATATAAATCAATCATCTTCTATATCCCGAGCTGTAACATTATTATTCGCTACAGCCTGCGGAATGTCTGTCGCCAATATTTATTTTGCTCAGCCGCTGCTAGATGAATTATCGAATGATTTTGCTATTGATCAATCAATTATTGGTTTGATTATTACTGTCACACAAATTTTCTATGGGCTAGGCTTACTTCTTCTAGTTCCACTTGGAGATTTACTAAACCAACGACGCTTGATTATTGGTCAAATGCTATTGTCCTCTGTTGCTTTGCTTCTAGTCGGTACTGCCTCCTATGTTGTAGTGCTATTTGCGGGTATGGCCTTAGTTGGTCTACTTGCAGTCGTGACTCAAACCCTTGTTGCGTTCGCTGCAACTATGGCTTCCTCTACAGAACGTGGTCGTGTCGTAGGCATTGTTACAAGCGGCATTGTCATTGGCATACTACTTGCTCGTACCTTTGCTGGGTTAGTAACAGATCTTGCAGGGTGGCGTTCTGTCTATCTAGCCTCCGCCGCGTTCATGCTTCTAATGAGTGGTATGTTTTTAAAAGTTTTACCAAGGGGCGAACGTGAAGTAAAATCAATCACCTATTCTCAGCTAATTCAATCCGTGTTTACGCTGTTTATTCAAGAGCGAACATTACGTATCCGCTCTATTCTAGCCATGCTAATTTTCGCTGATTTTAGTATTTTGTGGACGCCCCTTGTTCTGCCACTTAGTTCACCACCATTTTCTCTATCACACACTGTAATTGGCGCTTTTGGTCTTGTAGGTGTGGCAGGGGCATTAGCTGCTGCACAAGCGGGTAAACTTGCTGACCAAGGCTATGGACAAAGAACGACAGGTATTGCTTTAACGCTTTTACTTATCTCCTGGATATTTATTAATTATTTAGATAAGTCATTCTTGGCATTAATTATTGGCATTGTTTTACTTGACTTGGCAGTACAGGCAGTACATGTCACAAACCAGACGATGATTCTCCCATTACGTATAGAAGCACGAAGTCGACTGACCGCAGGCTATATGGTGTTCTATTCTATTGGTAGTGCTAGCGGTTCAATCGCATCGACTCAGATGTATGCACATTTTGGTTGGGGAGGGGTTTGCTTACTCGGAGCCTCTATTAGTACAATTGCTCTTCTTTTTTGGGCAATAACTAAACGATTTACTAAATAAAATTAGAGTTGGAGAGATAACAAATGGAAATAGGAATTACTTCTTTCGTAGAAACAAAACCAGATGTTCACAGTGGTGAAGTAATTAGTCATGCACAGCGTTTACGTGAAGTAGTAGAAGAAATCATTCTTGCAGATCAAGTAGGATTGGATGTCTTTGGCATTGGTGAGCATCATCGTGAAGACTATGCCGCCTCTTCTCCAGCAATGGTGCTATCTGCTGCTGCTTCTCAAACGAAAAACATACGACTCACAAGTGCTGTAACAGTCCTTTCTTCGGCAGATCCTGTGCGTGTTTTTCAGGATTTTGCCACATTGGATGGACTATCAAATGGACGTGCAGAGATCATGGCAGGTCGTGGTTCTTTTATCGAATCCTTCCCCTTATTTGGCTACGATTTACATGATTATGATGAATTATTTGAGGAACATTTAGACTTACTACTTAGCATTCGTCAGTCTGAGAAAGTAGTTTGGGAAGGTAGACATCGTCCAGCAATCAATCATTTAGGTGTGTATCCTAGACCTGTTCAAAAATCTCTCCCAATCTGGGTGGCTAGTGGAGGAAACCAACAATCTGCTATGCGTGCTGGCCTTTTAGGATTACCCCTTATGCTAGCAATAATTGGTGGCAGCCCAATGCAATTTGCACCGATTGTACAGCTATATAAAAAGGCAGCACTTCATGCAGGTCATGATTTATCAAAACTTCAGGTAGGTTCTCATTCAATAGGTTTCGTTGGACCGAATACGGAATGGGCAGCAGACACATTTTTCCCATCAACAATGGCTGGTATGAATAAATTAGGCAAGGAAAGAGGCTGGCCTTATTATGACCGTTCTAGTTATGATGCTGCAAGAAGCTTTGAAGGAGCATTATATGTTGGTGATCCAGATACAGTTGCTGAAAAAATTATTCATCTTCGTAAGCATGTAGGAATTACACGGTTTATGCTATACGTTCCTTTAAGTACCATGCCGCATGATCAAGTCATGCAAGCTATAGAACTACTTGGAACAGAAGTTGCTCCCCGTGTACGTGATGAAGTCGCTAAATGGGAAGCTGAAATGGCTCTAGAAGGAAAGCCATTTCTTTAAGATTCATTATTCAACAGGAGGAGTATATATGACCATCATTAACCGAATTTTACCAGAATTAAGGCAGGCTTACTCAGAATTTCCTGGCTTTCGATTGGAGGAGGATTTAACTTGGAGTCGAGGTCTCTTGTCCAATCCACCTTCAAAAAAATCAGAAGATGTACTTACGACCAACTGTATGATTCCTAGAGGTGACGGGGACGAAATGCTGGTTAAAATCTATGAACCAGCTAAACGGGAGCAGGATAAACTTCCAGCTATGCTTTGGATTCACGGAGGTGGCTTTGTCATGGGGCACCCTGATATGGATGATGTTTTATGTGAACGCTTTGTTGAGACAGCTAACTGCGTTGTCGTATCCATTGATTACCGACTAGCGCCTGAACATTCCTACCCCGCGGCTATTGAAGATTGTTATGCTGGATTAGTTTGGATGACTAATGAGCACCAATCACTTGGTATCGATGTCAAACGGGTGGCAATTGCTGGAGCAAGCGGTGGAGGAGGATTAACAGCAGCACTTGCATTAATGGCTCGTGATAAAGGAGGACCATCAATTATATTCCAGATGCCACTGTATCCGATGCTTGATAACCGAAATGTAACACCTTCCAGCTATGAGATTATTGATGATCATGCAACATGGAGTAGAACAAATAATTTGACTGCTTGGCATTTGTACTTAGGAGAGGAAAAGGACATCAATGCCCGTTCTCCGTATGCGGTCCCTGCAAGAGCTGAAAACTTTGCAGGATTACCGTCAACCTATATATGTATTGGCCAACTTGATTTATTTCGTGATGAAACCATTGATTATGTAACACGTCTTGCGCAGGCAGGAGTGGACGTTGAATTCCACCTCTACCCTGGCAGTTACCATTGCTTTGAGGTCTTTGTGCCTGAAGCAAAAGTAAGTCAACAGGCTATTCAGAACTATTTAGATGCCATGGCACGTGCACTCAATTTTTGATTAGCATTTCGCCTTCTAATAATAAAAAATGCGAAAATCTATTGTGGACGTTCTATCTCATAAATCTCGCAAACTTTAGCTTAGCTTGATCCTGCAAACCCGCTTAATCAAGCTCACGCACTTTAATCGGGATTAATGTTCTTTCTAGTTGTTCACGATGTTGCTCGTATTGAGGTGGCAACATTAATTGGCTTCCCATTGTCTCTGGTGTCTCGTCATGAGCAAATCCAGGAGGATCTGTAGCGATTTCAAATAAGATTTCGCCAGGTTCACGGAAATAAATCGCATTAAAATAATTACGATCTTTTACTTCTGTTACATGTTGTCCATGATTCATCACATACTCTTGCCATTCTAAATGATCTGTATTATCTTGGGCTCTCCACGCAATATGATGCACAGTTCCTACACCCATTTGGCCCCCTTGACCTGCAACTGTTTTTAAATCCACTGTATTGCCGATCTCTGCACTAGAAGTAAAACGCGTATAGTCACCTTCCGTCGCTACCTTTTCAAGACCCATTACTTCTGTTAAAACTTTGGCAGTTTCTTCAGGGTGACTTGAGAATAGTGTAGCTCCACCAAATCCTTTGATAGCAACCTCAGGTGTTACTTCACCAAATGACCATTCGTTGTGCCCGCCTTTCGCACGTGCCACGAGTTCAATATGCAAACCATGTGGATCATCGAATTGAATGACTTGCTCACCAAAACGTTCAGCTTTTTGGAAAGGAATCGAGTATTTCGCTAAGCGATTAACCCAAAATGGCAGTGCTCCTTCTGGTACAACATACGTTGTAACCCCAACCTGACCATCACCAATACGTCCTTGATAAGCATTAGGCCAAGGGAAGAAGGTAATGATTGTTCCTGGTTTCCCACCTTTGTCACCGAAATATAAATGATATGTGCCCGGATCATCAAAGTTTACTGTTTGTTTTACTAAACGTAAGCCTAATACTCCCGCATAAAAATCAATATTCTCTTGCGGATGTCCTACGATCGCTGTGATATGGTGTATACCTGCTGTATGTTTTTTCATGTTAACAAGCCCTTTCATGACTATATTTCTCACCTATACTATGCCCTATTTATACCTACCTCAATCTGTAAAAGCTTAGCGAATTGTATACAACGCTTTAGACCATGGGATCAATTGATCTAACATTTGGTTTACTGAATCTATTTGTACTTCTTTTGGTTTAAATTCTGTGCCATTTTCAAAATCTGTGAATAATGATAGTGCTGGATGAACACGCACATCTGCGATTAAAAGCTCACCCATAATCCCACGTAAATGTTCTGCTGCACGAGCACCGCCAACAGAACCATAAGATACGATTCCAGCTGCTTTGTTATTCCATTCAACACGTAAGTAGTCTAGTGCATTTTTTAATGCCCCTGTAATAGAGTGATTGTATTCTTGTACGATGAATACAAAACCATCTTGTTTAGCAATAATTTCTGACCAACCTTGTGCTCCTGAAGCATCCTGTCCTGGCTCACCTAATAATGGTAATTTATAATCAGCAATATCAATCACTGTATAATTGGCATCTCCACGTTGATCTGCAATTTCCTTTACCCACTGTGCTACTTGAGGGCTTACACGCCCCTCACGAGTTGATCCAATAATAATACCGATATTTAATTCTGCCATTGTTTGTTCCTCCTCTTTTTTTGTACGAAATAATTTATTAAAAAACCCCATAATTGTACCTCCTGGCGAAGCTAAAGGTTCGAATTCATTTATCTTGAATTTATTTATCTTGAATTCGAGATAATAATAACACGATATTTTTATAAACGTCAACAACTTTGTTTTGAAAATTAAAAAGGCAGAGATAATTAATTCTCTGCCTTCCCTAAAAGCTTATAAACTTGTGTTTTTAGATAACGATATTGACTATCATTAGTATCTTGAAAAGCCTCTACCCTATTTGAATCAATATCTTGGTAGTCGATTAGGTATGGAAATTGTTCCTCGGAGAAATCCTTTCTTTCTCCATTAATAATATTATAAAAGTGCCAGCCTTCCTCAAGAAATGTCTTCCTAATTTCTCCGCCAAGAATATCCTGCACAACTAATGAAGTGACGCCACATTGTCCTTTTGCAGGGCTGTCCACACTCCATTTAGAACTTGATTGAATGGACCATGATTTTCTTAAGGCATTTAATACGTCTTTTTCCATGCAAAAACTCCTTTCAAACACTTTAAAATGGAACTTCATCCATTCTTATTGGTGTCGACTTCCCTACTCCCCAATCATATTTAAAAGCACCATAGACAATACTATCTGTCACAGTACCATCTTATTTTCCCAAGCATTTATTTTGCACTAATAAATGAACTAAATCATCAATTTCTTCTTCAAATAATTTGATTTCCATACATATCTCCCTTCATCTATACGTCCTCACATATATCTGAAAAAATAAAGTTAGTTTTCGTATGTGCATATGGTTGTAATGCATCAATAAACTGCTCTACATCAGGAAAAGATTGAAAATGCCCCTTTAATAAAAAACATGACTCACCTGAAATGCGATAGCAGAAGTCTATATTTGTATAAACCTTCAGATGTTCTTTAAAGTCTGCATAGCGGTTATTTTTGATTGTCGCTTCAACAATAGCGTCAATTGGATAACCTAATGCTTTTTTATTAATATCCAATGTATACCTCTTAATAACGTTCTGTTCCTCTAATTGCCGTATTCTTTCGCGAACTGCTGGTGCAGATAAGTGAACCCTTCTCCCTAGTTCGCTCATAGAAATTCGACTATCTTCTTTTAATTCTTTAAGTATCATTTCGTTAATGAAATCCATTTTGTAAATACCCCTTCTTTTTGAAGGAAAAAAATCATATTTCCCTTCGAATTGATATGTTAACTTCGTTATGAACATTTTACACTAATTAATAGAAGGAGGAATGATTGATGACACTTATTCAATTATATGACAAGGGCTTAACACCCTTTCAACAATTATTAGGCTACAACAAGGGAATTCAGCTGCACTGGCAGCAGTTGGGGGAGGTACTCGAAAAAGACGGGCATCTATCCGCTTCATTAAAAGAAGAGGTTCGAAAAACTTTAGCTCAAAAAAATGGCTGTCAGTATTGTCAGGCAAAAGGCAAGCCTGATCCCCAGAACTATGATGAGAAAACGGCAGTATGCACAGGTTTTGCGGAAGCATTCTTAGCTGCTAAGGGGCACACCGCCCCCAACGTCACGGCTGTATTAAAGGACTATTTAACAGAAGCCGAGATTAGCGAGCTACTAGCATTTATTTGCTTCACGACAGCACAGCAATATTTTGGCGCACTCATGCAATTAAAATAATAAGGAGCTAGGGGGCGAAACCCTAGTTCCTATTCCAGCTGCTATCCTTTTAATTCCATTTTATTAGCTATATCTATAATAAATTTCTTACTAAGCTCTTCTTTCATATTATTTTCAGCATCCACCATCACTTGTTCAATGAGACAGCCTTGATGATGGAAGGAATGATCGTGTTCAGAGGAACAACTAAATAATGAGGTTTGTCCTTCAATTGCATATATCACATCTAAAAACGATATTTCATGGGGGCGCTTAGAAATTCGATAACCACCGTTGACACCCGGGTTCGACTCAATTAAACCTGCCTTCACAAGCTTAGTTAATATTTTGGAAAGATAGGTTGGAGATAATTTTTGCATTTCTGCTAAAGACTCTACACTCATTGATTTCCCTTTGGGATTGAGTGTTAAAAACACCATTGTATGTAAAGCATAATTTGTTGCTTTTGAATACTTCATCATTCATCACCCTTCATTCAGGACCTTTATTATCTGCAATTAAAACACATTCTATCATAATTCAAGAAAAAAGCATGTTTTGTATGAAAACACGCTTTTATGATCCCTAGTCATGCTGTCCATAACCCGCTTCTCCAGCAAGAGCATCAGCCTTTGTTACTTGTACAGTCCCAAATGGATGATTTGGTGGCGCATAAATCGTGTAAAGCTTTAGTGGTTTATCCCCTGTATTCGTAACATTATGCCATGTTCCTGCTGGTACCATAATAGCCGTATCTTCTGCGACATGTCTCTGATAGTTTAAATAATCTCTAGTTGGCCCCATTTGAGTTAATCCATGCCCCTCCTCAATACAAATGAATTGGTCCACATGTGGGTGTACTTCTAAACCAATATCTTCTCCGACATTAAGACTCATCACCGTTACTTGTAAGTTTGACCCTGTCCACAATGCTGTACGATAATTTTTATTGCGCTTTGTAGCCTCTTCAATGTCGATAACAAATGGTGTTGGCCCAAAATCATTCTGGACATTACTTCTTGGCGCTCGTTCTGTCTGATTTGGATAGGCCCAATAAACAGGTTGATAACCGTAATGATACGATTGATAATTACCGTAATAAGGGTGGTACATTTATCTCAATCCTCTCATGCTTGATAACGCTATAGTATGCAGTTGAATGAAAGAAGGTACTCACATGTAGTGTGACTTAATTGAGTAATCTTTATATAGAGACTGGAGGTAGATACAGTGTATGCTAGATTAACAGAAAAACTTGCAGGCACTCCTGCAATTAAATAGTTTTCTGGACACGTTGTAAAACATGAATGGATTGTAGAAGTGGAAGCAGAGTTAGGATTTGAATTACCACCACCCTATTGCTGGTGGTTAAAAAATTATGGCAATGGGCAGCTGAATGGTGGATCTATTCTCTCAATCGGTCCACCAGTATACAGAGACATCAATGATCATGATATTCTCTATATACATCGTCTTAACTTGGCTGACGAGGAGTGGTGTAAACAATTTCCGAATAGATTGGATTTATTTATTCCAGACTCTGACGAATTGTACTTCTTTGATCGTTCGTCTAAAGATGAACACGGCGAATTTCCAGTTATGTGCTATGACTTAATGAATGACATGATCTATGAATATGCCTCTTCTTTCTCAGAATTTCTTGAAAAACTGATTGATGAGCGTAGTCAATAGTATGAGTTGCCTTATCTATGGGCAACTCACAACTCGGAAAATTCCTCTTTCAAACGCTTACGAAATTTATCATCTGTAAGAAATTTCAATTGAAAACTATTCATACTATTTGAGAGCTTAATCTGCTCCATTGTATTTAAGTTGTTAGCGAAAAAGGCTATTTCTGTTTGATTTCCATCTTTATCTTCCGCATAGGCTGCTAGTGTTAACACAAATGCCGTCGATCCTCCCTTTTGACCAGCATGTTTTAACCATGCTTGATTTCTAGGATTCTGCATCAATTGCTCCAACACGGGATCTAAATATTTATGTACTTCTGCGCTAAAGAAATTTTTACCATTCATTTTTTCTAAAATAGAGATGTAATCACTTGTTGTGGCCCTTATTAAACGATCAGACCATATCTTTTGAAAATCCATATTGAGCATTTTTTGAGCTTTTGTTTTCTCCTCAATTGTTAAAGGATGTTCTATCCAATTCGAATGAATAGCCAATGCACGCTCACGATATTCAACCATATCCATTTTTCGCAAAGCAGTTAATGTTGCTTTTTTCGTTAAATTTTTTTCCTCCATCAAGTGAATGGGAATATAAAGTGCACTTACAATTGGATACAAAGGTTCATGATCCTCTACATTTAACTGTGTAAGCACATCATTAATTATTTGAAAGTCTAATACATGCATTAAATATTCCGTATTTGCATTGGAGCTATAGGCAATCATGCCATTTGCTACTTCACTTAAAGGTACACTATCTGCACCCTGAAGGTTTAACTGCGCCAACCATGCTTTATGTGCGCCACCATCTGTTTTAGGAATGTAAAATGCCTCTAACTCCTTTAGATTTACTTGCTCTTTAGGATTAATACGGCCATCCGCTGCTTGTTGCGCATAGGCGATGGCTACGATTATTTTAACCGTACTTGCTAACGGTAGCTGTTCCTTGGTGTTTAGCTCCACCCAATGTTGTTGATTATATTGAATGGCTACGGAAATATTTTTATCCTCTTTATGTTCCTTGATAAATTGCACGATATATTCAGGATCGTTCTTCTTGATTTCTTTTTGAAACTTCCAAAAAATAATGCTACATACAAAACCTATACAAACCAAAACACCGCCAATCATCCAATACAACTTTTTCATATTCATCCCTCCATCACTCAGCTGCTTCTAACAACCATTGCTGTAATACTGTAGACGACTGGTTATTTAATCGTAATGCTATTTCTGTTTTTATTTCTGGAGGCATTACTTCAACAAGTATGCATACAGAATCCCTTGCTTGATTCACCTCGAATAACCCTTCTTAGCACAAACTAATTCAGCTCCAATTGCTCGATGATATCGATCGTTGACATACCTCTCCTCCTTAATGAATTAGAGAAGCTCGTAAATTGCTAACCCCATTTTCTAAATATCCTTTGAGGCATGTTAATGTATAGACCCAACCCTCTTTTTGGCCCATCATTTTTGTCACAATTTCTGGGTCATGTGCATTTAACCCAGATTCTACAACAGTAATAATTGTTTCACTTTGTGATTCTTCAAAAGAGACGGTAACCATTGTCACTTCACCATGCTCTTCTCCCCAAACAAACACAATTTTTTTATTCATCTCCATTTCAAGCACAGTGATCACACCCTCTGCACCATACTCCTCATATTTAAGCGTGATTCTTTTACCTTCTGCCCATCTTTCGGAACTGCTAGAAAACCAATAATGACCGATTTCAGTAGGGGAAATAATGGCTTCAAATACTTTATGGGCTGGTTGATTGATTTTTAGTTTCGTCGTCACATCCGTATTTATCATCATTCATCATCCTTTTTCATATTGTCTATCTACACCTTCGCCGAAATTTTCCATTAACCTTCCTTACTAATAAAAATTCACTAAAAAAGGTGCGATTCTCCTAATGGAATCGCACCTTTTCACTTAAAGTATTTTTTTATTATGAACAGTAAACTGAATATCTGCTACATTGTCGATAAAATTTTTATCATGTGTGACAAAGATTATTGTTCCCTCATAAGCAGCTATAAATTGTTCAAGGGCTTCGAGTGCTTGAATATCTAAGAAATTAGTTGGTTCATCCAACAGCAAAATATTATAATTTCCTAAAAATAGCTGACAAAGCTGAAGGCGTATGGCCTCACCACCACTAAGTGTGGTAATTTTCTTTTGTAAATCAGTGCCAGCAAACTGCATGGAATGAAGTACGCTTCGTAATAAACTTTCATCATATTCAGAGCGATTCTTTAAAAATTGTAGCACTGTTTCCTCACCAGCAAATTGGTAGCTCATCTGATGAAAATAACCTATTTTAGCCTTTGGAGAAATAGTTATACCCTCACCATTATTGGCTATATGTTTTAGTAATGTACTTTTACCACTACCATTGTTACCCTTAAGCGCAATTTTTTTACCTAACGGGATTTGGAAGCTCACCTCGTGTAATAGTACCTTATCTTGAGCATGTAAAGTGAATCGATCTGCCATAATGGGGTACTTATTATGCAATGCCAAGGCTTTTGATTGTCGAAAAACAATTTTTCTTTCTTCCTGAACCGCTTCTGCTTTATGAAGCTTCCCTATCCGATGTTCGATAGCTTTTGCTGCACGCTGTACGGCTTTTTGACTTGTGCCTTTGGACTTTGTCATAAACATACGATTAGGTTTAGCGTTAGCCTCTCTTTTAGACATATTGCCTGCCTGAGCAATTTTTTCAGCTTTTTTCATTTTTTCATCTACAGCTTTTTCAAGCCTGCTCTTTTCTTTCAAGTATTGTTCATGAGCCTGATTTTGTTGATCTTGCTCTAATTGCTTTTGCATGGCATACTCGCTGTAATTCCCTGAGTAGATCGTTACCTTACCACCATCTACCTCCCATATCGTTGTAACCAGCTCATCTAGTACAGCACGATCATGGCTAATGAGTATGAGGGCCCCATAATAATAACGTAATTCATCTAATAAAAATGAGATGCCGAGTTGATCCAAATGTGTTGTCGGCTCATCAATAAGCAAAGCTTCCTCATAAGAAGTAAATAATTGTGCTAGCTTTAATCTTGTTTGCTCTCCACCACTTAATCCTTCAGAATACGTAGGTACTGCTAATTTCCCTAATAACTGTGGATCTGCCTCTATTAACGTTGGTGCCTCCATCTGTTCAAAGTATCCGAAATGAACATGCCTTTTCAATTTCCCACTTATTGGTTGTATCTTGCCAGCAAGTAACTTCATCAACGTACTTTTACCTGCACCATTTTTACCAACGATTCCTATTCGGTCAAATTGATGCACAGCTAATTTTTCAATATTTAATAGTTCTTTATCTAAATAAGTAACGACTACATTCTCTAACTCAAAGCAAACCTTTTCCATTTTGCTACCTCCCGAAATTGATCATTCCGTACCGATAGCGATGGTATCGATACGAGCTTTTAATCAAAGCTCGTATTAAAAGAATAATAGACTATACATTTCACTTTCCTCCCTACATTCAATAAAAAAACACAGACAACTTTGCCTGTGATGTAAAGTAAAAGAGATTTATTGTAAGACAAACGTCTCTTTTTTCTCATGATTATGAAGATGATTAAAAAAGGACAGACTATCCCATTTACTCTGTTTTCACAAAACAGCGTTTGGCCCTATTCAGTTACTGGTTCAATATTGGGAAACGTAGTCTCATAGCATGTGTCATTTTTTAATAACCCTCCTAGCATTGTTACGACTATTATAAATTCTGGCTATAATATGTCAAGTTTCCAAAGTTCTCTCTAAAGACACACTAATTACTGTCGATATATCACAAATGAACATTCCAAAAAGTATATCATTTGCTGAAAACCTGATATAGTATGGAATTTAAGAAAAATAAAATTTGATTTGGTGGTGTTATGTGAATGAAGAAATATGTTATCGATATTTTAATGATTATGCTTGGATCACTGCTTTTTGCCCTAGCAGTTAACTTATTTGTTATTCCTAATGATTTAGGTGAAGGTGGCGTAACAGGCTTAACGATTATTGCTTATTATCTGTTCGGATGGTCGCCAAGTATTGTCAGCTTTGTTATGAACGCAGCTTTACTTATCGTTGGTTATAAATTTTTAAATAGACAAACAACAATTTATACAATCATTGCGGTCTCATTCCACTCTTTATTTTTACATTTAACAGAAACGTGGTCTATTTCTTCAGATGAGATTATCGTCAATACAATTTTTGGTGGCGTATTTGCAGGAGTCGGTATTGGCTTAATTATAAGAGTTGGTGGTACAACAGCAGGTTCTACAATTTTAGCGAGAATCACTAACAAATATCTTGGATGGAGTATTAGCTATGGACTTTTATTCTTCGATTTAATTGTTGCTTTTTCATCTTATTTTATCATTGGTGCGGAGGCATTAATGCTAACAATTGTTATGCTGTATGTTGGTACAAAGGTAATGGAGTTTGTTATTGAAGGGGTTAACCCTAAAAAGGCAGTTACCATTATCTCTAAAAAACCTGAAGACATTGCTGGACAGGTAACTGCTTATATGAATCGTGGGGTAACTGTGCTATCAGGTCATGGTTATTATACAAAGGAACAAAAGGAAATCCTGTATATTGTTATTAGTAAGCAAGAAGTTGTAAAGCTCAAAAAAATTGTCAAAGAAGTCGACAAGGACGCCTTTATTGCCATTCATGATGTAAGGGACGTTTTCGGAGAAGGCTTTATTGAATTAGCAAAATCATAAAACAATCAAAACACCTTTTGTAGGTAACAACAAAAGGTGTTTTATGTTGTTGAAAAAGATTTCACTAGCAGAAAAAGAACTTTTGGCAAAGCGAAGGGTTGATTTCCGTTCCGCCAGCGTCACTCAAATCACCATGTGCAAAAGTGTCTTTTCCTTATCTTTCATCCTAACAGTAAAGATCGAATAACCAATTAGAAGTAGCTTGGAACGGATGTTCATTTTCTCCTTTCACAAAAATTCTATTGGTGGTTTTGTTTTTCGATTTACCTATTTCTATCAATCTGTAAAGAGCTTTGGATAATGCTGTCTAATAGTGCTGAATAGCTGATCCCCGCAGCAAGGGCACTTTTTGGTAGTAGGCTATTTTGCGTCATGCCAGGCAACGTATTAACCTCCAACACATAAGGAACGCCATCCTTCATTAACATATCTACTCTTGCGTAGACACTGCATCTTAAAGCCTTGTAACTGATCATCGCAGCCTTTGCCACTCGGTCATGAATTGCAAGTGGTAGTTCCACAGGCTCCTCCACGGTAGAAGCATCGTCATATTTTGCCTGATAGTCAAAAAATACTGCTGTATGTTTGATTGACAGGACTGGCAATAGCTGTTCATTGAGTATTGGGCATGTAATTTCGTCACCAATCAAATACTGCTCAATAATGATTTCGTTATCCCACTTAAATACTTCTGCAACCGCAGCCAATAAGGCACTCCGATCATGGACAATTTGAACACCCACACTAGAGCCGCCAGCATTTGGTTTAACTACAAGTGGATAACCCATAAGCTCTATATCCTGCAAGGGCAACTCCTCTTCCTTTATGAGATGCACCCAATCTGGAGTTGCGACACCTTCATATCGAAGGATTTTTTTTGCCATATTTTTATCCATGCACAAACTACTTGCTAGAAGACCGCTTCCTGTATAAGGAATACCCAACGTTTCTAGTACCCCCTGAATCGTACCATCTTCCCCGAACTTACCGTGAAGTGCTAACAAAGCCACATCAATATCACCTACCTTGTCAATTACCTCTTTGTTGTTATCTAATGTGATTGCCACAACTTCGTATTTTTGCTTATCTAATTGAGTGACCATTTCCTTACCTGTCATGATGGAAACCTGCTTTTCAGAGGAAGTACCACCCATAATTACGCCAACCTTCATTTTTTCAACTCCTCATAACGTTTTCAATGTATCACCAATAATTTGAATACCTCGAACAATATCGTCATCTGCTAAACGGGAAAAACCTAAACGAAATGTATTACTACCTCTTCCATTTGTATAAAATACATCACCTGGATAAAATACAACGCCCTTGTCATAGCATTTCTCAAGCAACAATCGTGCATCTACGTCCTCTTTTAGTTCTATAAAAAGGTGAAGCCCCCCATCCCCTGTTATCCTGCTATAGGGAATGTATTGGATACAAGCTTGACGGGCAAGCTCATATTTTTTCTTGTAAACAAATCTTGCTTTCTTTAAATATTTTTCAAAGTAACCATCCTGTAAATATTGATATAACACTGCCTGATCCAGTGTTGATGTATGAATTGTTCGAGCTCTTTTCATACTTTCCAAGCTATCAATTAACTCCCTATCTGCTAAAATCCAGCCAACACGTAAGCCTGGGAAAAGAATTTTAGAAAAGCTACCAATATAGACAATGTTATTACCTATACCGCTAAAAGCGATTAGTGGTGCCAAATGTGAGCTTGAATACCTTAATTCCTCATTAAAACCATCTTCTATAATGGGTATTTGATATTTGGAAAAAAGCTGAAAAATAGCACTCCTTTTCTCGGAGGAAGTGACAATTCCTGTTGGATTATGATAGGACGGGATAAGATAGGCAAAATCAAAGTCCTTATCTGCTAATGTTTTTTCCACCTGTTCCATGTCAATCCCGTCATCTTGCATATCGATGCCATGTACGTCTAACCCATGCAAACGGAAAAGCTTCAATGCTGCATGATGTGTAGGATTTTCACATAGTACACGCCCTGATTTTTTAGCTAAAGAGGACAATAAAATATCTAGACCTTCTGTAAAACCATTTGTAATTAAAATATCTTTATTAGAAATGTCCACACCTTTCATCTCCATATAGCTAAGAAGGTGGTCAATTAAGGGCTTATAGCCCTTGGCATAGCCATAGTTTAAGACAATATCTCCTTCAATGGACATCCTTATGAGAAATGCCCTTTTGAAATTTTCAACATCAAAAAGCTTTTCTTCTGGAGCTATACTAGTAAATGAAATCATGCCTTTTTTCCAGTGTATATCTTGTCGTATTAAATCAATTTCATCAGCTAATAAAGTTGTTTCATTCAGCCTTTGTTTCCAATCTATTTCAATAGAAGAAGTTTTCAATGTAGTAACCTTTCCGATAAAATGCCCTTTTCCTTTCACTGCATAGATGATGCCATCTAGCTCTAATTCGGCATATGCGTTCAGCACCGTGTTTCTACTGACCGCTAATAACTTACTAAGTTCACGGGTAGATGGAAGCTTTTGATGTTCCAACAGATGCCCCTTGACAATCATGTCTTGAACATAATCCTTCAATTGTACATAAACTGGTCGTTCATCCATAAGCTTAAAATCACTAAACACTTCCTAACCCCCTTGCTTCATTTTTGCATAAACCCTGATAACCAAAAAGGTCCACACATTATGTAATTTCCTGTTAGAGTGGTTGCTCTTCTTTCTATCATATTTCAATATGGTCATAAGCATAAAAAGAAAACTCCTCTTTTGAGAAATATATCAGCAAAAAAGGAGTTTTATTATTATTTTAAAATATCATCCAGACCGTTTTCCTTTTTATCAGGACATACTAAGGACACCACAACTCCAACAATTAAGCAAATAAAGAATGTCGCTGCCTTGGCTGACACTACAGCCTCCATAGGTGACAGGGACCATACAATCGCACTAATAAAACCGACAATAATTGTAGCAATAACCCCAATGCCTGACACACGTTTCCAGAAAAAGATTAAAAGGATCACAACCGAAAATGTATTGCCAATCCCTGCCCATGCAAAGGATACCAAGCTATAAATTACAGAACCTGATTTGAGTGAAATGATAATACCCACAATCCCACTAATAACAGCCACTAGACGCGAAAGGTGAACTAATTTTTTGCTAGAAATATTCCAACGTAATGTTTTATGAATTATATCCTCACTTATCGATGTTGTGATGACTAACAATTGAGACGAAGCCGTTGACATAATAGCTGCTAAAATACCAGCCACAATAATTCCCGCAACCCAAGGTGGTAAAATTTCAAATACCATATGTGGCAATATCATTTCAGGATCTTCAATAGAACCTTGCTTATACAAAGTGGAGGCGAAAATCGCAGATAAAAAGGCACCCACATAGACAATTAATGTCCAAATAATCGCCATATTACGGCCAGTAATTCGCTCTTTTTCAGTAGTAATAGCCATAAAGCGAGAGCTCAATTGAGGTTGCCCCCCAAGCCAGCCAAAGAACCAGGATAGATTTGTAAATAACATCGCCCCTAAGGCAAGTCCATTTAAGCCTCCAACCCAACTATCTGCACCATTGCCCATTTGAGCTAGCTCTGTTGAAATGCTTAAACCTTGATGTTGAATTTCCATATAAGCTGCAATTGGAACAATAACAAACGAGATCAGCATTAAAAAACTTTGGATTGTATCTGTCCAAACAACGGACATAAATCCTCCCATACATGAATAGGCAATTATTATTGCTCCAATAATAATTGTTCCCCAAGTGATGTTGAGTCCTGAGAATGAATAAATCGTTTTACCCATCCCGGAAAATTGAGCTGCTAAATAGCAAACAAAGAATAACACCATTACTGCAGAAGCTAACCAACGAATTATATCTGCGTGCTTTGGAAATTTAACAGCAATATAATCTGTTAGGCTATTCACCTTATATTTTTGTTGCTCTGTCATAAAGCGCTTTGATAAAAATAGCCATGATGCAACAACGCCTAAAAGCATGCCAGATAAAATCCAAATGCCTGACAGCCCAGCCACATAAATAAAGCCAATTGCCCCTAAAAACATATAGGCTGATTCACCCGTTGCACGTTCAGAAAAGGCTAACGCCCAGCCCGGTAGTTTATTTCCCCCTAGAAAGTAATCATTATGTGATAAATCTTTTTTACTGAAGTATATCCCTACTCCTAGCATAGCGAGTAAATAGATAAATATTTCAACATAAACAATTGTATGCATATACCCAAAGTCCTCCATCTGATTAATCTAAACAATCCCAATTGGTTTTATCAGATAATAGTTCGGGTTTTTTTAATTGTCAATAACTAATTTTGTAAAAAGGAGGCAAAGTATTTCGATATTTCTACAAACTTTAAAGCTCCTGGAGAAAGATGAATACTGTGTTTGTGTGCAATTCCAACCTGTCTGATATATGCTTGATAAAATTTTTTTCTAATCAGGTTACTTGGTGCATGTAGTAAAAGCGAGTTCGGCACAACAGAAATGCCTAAATTTTCATTGACCATTGTCAAAATGACTTGGTCAACTGATAATTCATAGACTACATTGGGATGGATTTTATGTTTAGCTAAGATCCTTGATACATCTCTATCAATCGTACGTTTAGGCATAATCCAGCGTTCATCCTGCAATTGCTCTAGAGAGAGCCTCTCTTCCTTCGCCAATGGATGCTCCTGTGCCATAATGCAAACAAGCTCATCATTAAAAATCGCATCGAATACAAGATGTTTAGAATTTGGTTGCACTAAAAAACCGATATCGACAACGCCATTATGAAGCCATTCTTCGATTTGATCATAATCTCCCTCCATCAAACGTATTTGTAGGTCTGGATGATGCTGTTCGAAATACGCTAAAACCTTTGGTAATAAGACCAGAGAAACACTTGGTAGAATACCAACCGATAACGTCCCCCCAATGAGATTTTTTAAATTTGCTACAGAGGTTTCAAGCTGCTGTTGTTGCTGCAATATTTTTGAGATGTGTTCGTAAACAATTTTCCCCTCACTCGTTAAAACAATATTATTGCGGTTTCGAATAATTAGAGAAAGCCCTAATTCTGCCTCTAAATTACTAATCGTATGACTGATTGAAGACTGTGTGAGATTGAGCTTTAAGCCTGTTTCTGTAAAATTTCCTGTATCGATAAGTGTATGGAAAGCAATATATTGTGCTAATGTAGCCATGCTATTCTGCTCCTTTTATGATTTTTTTTCATAGTTGATTGTGTAAATATTCATTTGATTTAAATTACTTGCCACCTCTATAATAAAAATAAAATCCAAGTAAATCAATATGATTTGTTGATGAGGGGGCTCATAAAATGGCAGAGGAAAGATTAATGATGAAGGCTTTATCTATGGACATAATTACCGCAAAAATGTTTACAGAATTACATCTCTCCATTACAGAGCAGTATGGAGAGCATGGTCGGAGATTAGTACAAAAAGGCTTAGAGGCGTTTGGTTTAAAGGATGCTGAAGCCATGGCGAAAAAAGCAACAGCAGAAGGGGAAAATCATACTTTCTTTGAATACTTACCCCAAATCGTTGTAGGTGAAGAGAAATTTGCTGATTTAACACCGTTTGCTCGATTTTCTAAAATGTTTGCACAGATTGCCAAGCCAGTTGTAGATGAATATGGAGAAGCTGGTGAACAAGTGATTATGCGGGCAGTAGAACGTTTTGGTCATAAGCGAGGCCAAGGTATTGCTCAACGTGCTCGCACAAACGGTCTAGAAAATTCCGTGGAGCATTATTTAACTAACTATGATATGGGTCGCAGTGATTTGTTTGAAATCGATACAGTTTATAAGGAAAATGAGGTTGAACAAACGTTTACTCACTGCCCATTAGGTCAACAATGGGCAGATGATGATATGGGTAAATATGGAATTTTGTATTGTAAAGTCATCGACCCCTCTATTGCTAAAGGGTACAATAAAAGCCTAGAGGTGGTACATGATCAATTTGTTTTACGTGAAGGACAGTGCCACTTCCAATTCCAAATGAAAGAGTGATGTCATGATTAACGGAGTTAGGCTCGTACAGCATCTTCAAGACTTAAGTCAAATTGGTCGTAATGAAAAGACAGGTGGCATTAACCGCTTCTCGTTCACACCAGAAGAAAAGCAGGCAATTGAGTTAGTTACAACTTATATGGAACAAGCAGGTATGAATGTCACAATCGATGCAGTTGGAAACCTTATTGGTACATATGGTGAAGGAAATGAAACCATTATGCTAGGTTCTCACATCGATACAGTACCAGAGGGTGGCAAATATGATGGAGCATTAGGGGTGCTAGCAGCTATTGAAGTGGTACATACTATGCATGAGCAACAGTTGATACCCTCTAAAAAAATTCAAGTTGTCGCTTTTAAGGATGAGGAAGGAACAAGATTTGGCTTTGGGCTCCTTGGCAGTAGTGCAATGGCTGGTCTTTTAACAGAGGAGCAATTACAGCATACAGATGAAGCTGGCATTTCCATCGAAGAAGCCATGAAAGATTTCCATTTATCACCTTATCCTTTAACACAAGTGCATCGTAATGACATAAAAGCTTATTTAGAAATGCATATCGAGCAAGGAAAAGTGTTAGAAAATGAAGACCTACCAGTCGGTGTTGTCACAGGTATTGCAGCCCCATTATGGTTAGAGGTAACCGTAACGGGTGTCAGTGAACATGCTGGTGCAACCCCTATGCCGATTCGTCAGGATGCTCTAACTGCAGCAAGTGAAATGATTTTAGCTATTGAGCAACTATTAACCAATACAACAGATTCCGTTGCAACGGTTGGTAAGCTAACGGTCTCCCCAAATGGGACAAACGTTATTCCAGGTAAAGTTACGTTCTCGATTGATCTTCGTGATATTGACGAAAATAAAGTAAGTGCATTAGAGCAAGAAATTATGCAACAGCTTCAACAAATTGCTGAACGAAGACATGTCTCATTGGCTTCTAAAGTATTACAGCGCATTAAGCCTGCAAAAACCGATGCCTTACTACAACAGCAACTTACTACAAGTATTGAAAAGCAAGGTATACGTCCTTATTCTCTCATAAGTGGTGCTGGGCATGATGCAATGAATATAGTTGAAATTGCCCCGATTGGGATGCTATTCGTCCGTTCAAAGGATGGTATTAGTCACAATCCCTTAGAATACAGTTCAGATGAGGATATTATTGTAGCAACTAATATTTTTTATGATACAGTTGTTGAACTTGCTAAATAGACTACTATATAGAAGAAAGCCATTCTCTAATTTTTTTAGAATGGCTTTTTTAATTTTTTCCATAACCTTCATTTTTAGCTTGAGTAATCACCTTTTGAATAAAAGGCTCTTTTTTCAGAGTATATGTTGGGCGAATCATATTGAAAAAGATAGCCCAATTTGGTTTATAGTCGGACAATACCACTTCAATTTTTTTCATATGTCCTTCACCTCACTTTTTTGAAATAAGCCAACTATAAATAAAGCGTATTTACCTTAAAATAATAAATCTATTTCGTTTTTAAATTTCCCTTTATATAAGAAGATCTCTCTATTTTTGATTGAACTGGTTTCATTTTAGCATAAGGAATATTATCTCTTTTAATATGATATAGTGTAATTATGGTTAATTTTCCAAATTAATTGAAAGGGGCTATAAAATGGAAGAGATTTTAACAATTACGAATTTAACGAAGAGTTATGGAAACAAGGAAATTTTGAAAGGGATTGACCTTCACGCAGCCAGAGGTGAAATCATCGGTTATATCGGCCCCAATGGCGCGGGTAAAAGTACAACTGTAAAACTTATTCTAGGGCTAGAAGGTGATTATGGTGGCGAGATTAAGCTCTTTGGGAAAAGCATAGGACAAGACCAGATTGATTATAAACGGCGAATTGGTTACGTCCCTGAAATCGCTGATGTTTATGATAACTTAACAGGCTATGAGTATTTAACCTTCATCGGCCAGCTATATGGATTAGAGCTAGAGGAGGCGGCTGACAAATCCAAATCACTAATGGAACTGTTTGGAGTTGGTGAAGCATACCATTCTAGAATTTCTTCCTATTCTAAAGGCATGCGTCAAAAACTACTAATTATTGCAAGCCTTATACATAATCCAGACCTGCTATTTTTAGATGAACCAATCAATGGCCTAGACGCAAACAGTGTCATGATTTTTAAAGAAATCTTAACGCAACTAGCTGCCAATGGAAAGACTATATTTTACTCATCACACATTATGGATGTCGTTGAAAAAATCAGTAGCCGCATCATTTTGCTGTATGATGGAAAAATTGCAGCGGACGGAACATTTGCCCAATTACAAGCAGATAATACTGAAGGAACATTAGAAAGAATTTTTAACCAGTTAACAGGATTTCATGAACATCAGGAAATCGGAGAAAAATTTGTGTCCGTCGTTCGTGGGGGACAATTATGACAGATTTCAAAACGCTACGATTGCTTGATAAGTTCCGATGGCTTTTTATAAAAATGGGCATTGATTATGACATGATGAGAAAAATCCTCCATATAAAATTAACAATGGATGAACGGAAAGTACCTACCCTATTTAATCAAAACAAAAAGAAAGACAATCAAAAGTATGGCTACATTAAGTCTCTATGGATTTATATGTTATTCGGGCTTATACTCATCCCGCTTATGGGATTTGGTCAAAATTTTCTATTTCAGATGAGTATCGCCTTTGCAATGATCATCTTTTTGATTATGACTTCATTGATTTCTGACTTTTCTTCTGTGCTTTTAGATGTACGAGATAAAAGCATACTTTCAACTAAGCCTATTTCAGCTAAAACAATTAATGCAGCAAAATTTATGCATATTTTTATTTATTTATCCTATTTAACATTGGCCCTAACAGCCATCCCTCTAATAGTCAGCCTTTTTACTCAAGGTATTGTGTTTTTTATTTTAACAGGTCTTGAGATTCTATTAATGAATTTATTTATAGTTGCCATCACAGCCATTTTATATATTGCCATTTTACGCTTCTTCGATGGTGAAAAGCTGAAGGATATGATTAATTATGTACAAATCGCTTTATCTCTAATGCTGATGATTGGCTACCAAGTTCTTATTCGATCCTTTGAATTCGTCAATTTAGATATGGTAGTATCGTTTCATTGGTGGAACCTCTTCTTAATACCGATGTGGTTCGCTGCCCCTTATGAACTCATACTGCATGGTGATACATCCTTATTGACAGTCATTTATACCATCTTAGCAGTGATTGTACCTATTATTTCGATTTGGATCTATATTAAACTCATACCAACCTTTGAACGCAATCTCCAAAAACTGCTAAGTACAAGTAAGTCTAAAAAGGAAAAGAACAATCGACTAAAGTCGTTTTTATTAACCATTGTGTGTAGAACACACGAGGAACGAGCTTTCTATCGCTTCGCAGCTCTGATGATGAAGCAAGAGCGAGAGTTTAAGCTAAAGGTCTACCCATCTTTAGGCTTTTCATTTATTATTCCCTTTATTTTCATGTTTACTTTTAGCAGAGGGGAAGAAGTCGATTATGCTAGTAGTATGAGCTATTTAAATATCTATTTTAGTATGATGATTATACCATCCGCTGTCCTTATGCTTGGTCACTCTGCTAAATATAAGGCTGCATGGATTTATAAAACGCTACCGCTTAAAGATTATACAGATTTACAAAAAGGTAGCTTAAAGGCATTTTTAATTAAATTGTATACTCCGTTATTTTTAGTACTAAGTATAGTCTTTAGCTATATTTATGGTATTCGAATTATCCCTGATTTACTAGCTGTTTTGGTAACAAGTTGGTTATATACCATCCTTTGTTTCGTCATGATGACAAACAAATTACCCTTTACCAAACCCTATGATGAAGTTAATGATGCGCAAGGCTGGAAGATTCTTTTGTTATTGCTCCCTTTAGGTTTACTTGTAGGGCTGCACTATATAATAGCTAGTCAGATAACATACGGCTCTACTATATATTTCATTGTGCTTTTCTTCATCAACATCTTGATATGGAAACTGGTTTTTAAATCGAAAAAATAACCAAAAAACGGCTCAAATCCTATAATAGAGTGGGATCAGCCGTTTTTTTCATGCTATGGTGTTTAAAAGATAAATGCAACGATTTCTTCCTCACCGCTTTTCATATCTTTTATTTTATACATATTTTGATTGACCTCATTATCTCCTAATACAATAACCTTTGGTGTGTTTTCACGATTGGCTTTTTCCATCGCCTTTTTCACTTTTTTCCCACTTAGCTCAACTTCTATCTTATATTTTTCTCGCCGTAATGCAGTTGCTAGCTTTAGTGCCTCTTTTTCTGTTCCCAGAGGAATAATATAAATATCCACGCTAGGAGCGTTTTGCTCTATTTTTCCCGAAAGCTCTAGTGCTGTATAGATGACATCTAAACCAAATGAAATACCAACAGTAGCATAGGTTTGATTTGTCTCTAAAAGGCCACCAATAGCATTGTCATAGCGTCCCCCACTACCAATACTTGAGCGGATTGTTCCATCTGCTAAAAAAATTTCATAAATTGTTCCTGTGTAAATTTCAAGTCCCCTCGCTAAAAATGGATTGAAAATACATTGGTCACTTATTTCAAGTGCCTCTAAATAAGAAGTTAGATCCATTAATTCCTGTAAACCTTGTTGTAAAAAGACATTCTCGGTCGCGAATCCTTTAAAATACGCCATACTTATTTGAGGACGTTCATCTAAAAAGTGCTTTATTTTATGAATACTATTATCTGATAACCCCAATGCCTTCAATTCTGCGAGCATTGTTTTCTCGTCTATTTTTTCAATCTTATCTAATGTTAAAATAACTCGATTCATTTGTTCCTGTTCAACCTCAAATAATTGCAGTAAACCAACTAAAAGCTTGCGATTATTATATTGGAGATTAATTTTAAGTTTAAGCTGATCAAAGGCATCTATCGCCATCATCATTAGCTCCGCCTCAGCAGCCTGTGATTCTACCCCAACAATATCTACATCACATTGTGTAAATTCGCGAAAACGACCAGCCTTGATGGGGCCATCTCGAAACACTTTGCCAATCTCATATCGTTTAAATGGCATAGCAATCGCTGGATTCATCGCTACAACTTTTGCAAATGGAATTGTTAAATCATAGCGTAACGCTAAATCTCGCTCACCTCGATCTGTTAATGTATACATCTCCTCTAAAATCTCAGCACCACCAGCATATTTAGAAGCCATCAACTCTGTATAGTTAAGAATAGGTGTTTCTAACGGCTTGCAGCCATAGGCTATAAATGTATCTTCTAACGTACGTCGTATCACACGACGAGTAGCCTCTTGCTCTGGTAAATAATCTTGTGTTCCTCGAACATTCTGATAGTCCATTTTTTTCATCATAATCTCCTCCTCATTTTTTGAGCAATAAAAAAACCGTATAGCGATAAAGCTTCAAATCAGCTTTATTTATACGATTACATGAGAAATAGTCTTCCTATTCAATATTAATAAGTTAATAAGGATAGCAAGACTAGTGATGATGATGATGTTTTATTGTGAATGATTGGACAAGAGTAATGACCATGTTTATTCCCCCTTTTATATTAAGGGTTACTATAAGACACACCCAATAGAATGTCAAATTTTTTCTAAAATTCACACAGTATTTTTTTCATTTTTTCTAGAGTAGCTAACATTTCAGCTAACTCTTCAGTTGTTAAGTGAGCATGGTACTTTTCTGTAATCTGTTGATTAAAGGCTTCGACTTCCTGTTTATATAATAGACCCTTCTCGCCTAATTCGACAGAAAAGGCACGCTTATCCTCCTCATGCTGCCTTTTCATTATATAGCCATCCTGTTCAAGCTTGGTTAATTGCTGACTCACTGCACTTTTTGTAATAGCCATTTTATCTGCTAGTTCTGAAGGCGAGCAGGATGGATGACGCATCACTAATGTTAAAAGAACATATTGCTGATTATTTAAGGAGAAATTAGTATAAGCCCTTTCCATTTTCTCAAGCATGATCCAAATATCTTCAATGGTTTGATTTATTTGCTCCGCTACCTGGTTATTCTTCATTTTTTTGAGTGTCACCTTTTTCTCTCCATTTTTTAGGATTTAGATAGCTTTTAAATTTGTTGGCTACTTCTTTTCCAACAAGTAAAGCACCAAGCCAAAATAAGATTTCAGCCATAATAATACTTCCTGGTATAATCCCTGCCTTTACTTTTGTAGGTATCGGTGTGAAAGGTGTAATAATTGGGATTAACCATAATGAAAGTGAAAAGATAATAATGCCTAGTCCAAGCTTATAAGCAAAAGATTTTTGTGTTTTTTCGTTAGAGGTCATGTATCTTCTCCTGTAATAATTAATTTATTTAAGTTAACTAAACTATATGATACATTTCTTTTTATGTAAAGCTTTTTAATCTTTATAACAGAAATCCCCATCTATTTGAATAGTGAGAATCAAATAGATGGGGCTGCTAATACTGTTATTTTCCAAATGTAAGTGGTATACGAAGCTCTGCATCTGGATAATTCGTAGTATATTTCCAAATATAAATATCAAGATCTTTATCTTTAAAATTCTTATACTCATCCATCTGCTTATTATTTTCATCACCAAGTATGCGAGTCATCATAGGCATTCCATAATTTCGCTCTTTATGATCTAGATAATAAGTCTGAGAGACACCACCAAATGTAGGTTCAGTGCTAAAGGATTCCACATAGAGATTGCTATCTTTCTTATAGTAAGTCCATGTAATTGAATACTCTCCAATCGTAGATGTCTTACTTTGAGGTGTATCTGATATATCAGTCAAATGAATCGGTTGCTCGTCACCGTCTTTTATATCAACACGATGTTTAGCTACCAATGCCACAGATTGATTCGCTAACGAGGTCACATCCACTCCAGTCAATTCAAAACGAAGTTCGGTTTTATAAGGCTCATTTTCTATATCCCATCTACCTCCATCCAAAAGTACGCCACCAATATCCAGCTGATAGTCCATGTAAGGAATATGTGCATATTTTTCCTTATGGGTCAGTATTAAACGTACCTGTGTTGGAGTAACTTTCATTTCATGAATTACTATTCCATTAGATGCATTTTCTAAAGGAATATTGACGACTTTTTTAAATGATCCCTTGTTTAATTGTTCTTTGGATAAATTCATCTCTATATTCCAATTATCCTTTGCGATATTTAATGTATGTTCATAAGTTAGTTGGAACTTTGTATCCTTCGCTCGTAAGCTGTCTGAAGTGAAAATTTGCTGACTAAAGTATTCACCAGTTGCACCAGGAGTTCCAAAAACAGGTGTTTCCGCTTCTTTAATAGTCTGATTTTTATCATCTAGCGCCTTAATTCGTACCCATTTGTTCTTCATTTCAGAATCTGTAAATTGAACCGCTGATTGAAGCATTACTTTCCCGTCTGATTGTTCAAAGGTTTGTAGAATTACATTGTCAATTCCATCCTTTTGAATGGTGAAATTCTGCGTATGAGAGTCATTAGGGTTGTAATTAATAGGCAGTTCTTTATCACCAATAGAATGAATATTCTTCATTAAAAATTTAATGTCTGACTTCTGATTATCTGCCACCCAGTCTGTCTCAAAATACCCTTGGAAAAGACCAAGATCTTC
Organism: Lysinibacillus sp. AR18-8; assembly: GCF_001705465.1. Classification (NCBI taxonomy): domain Bacteria; kingdom Bacillati; phylum Bacillota; class Bacilli; order Caryophanales; family Bacillaceae; genus Lysinibacillus; species Lysinibacillus sp. AR18-8. Next base: position 40,300 of record NZ_MDGU01000023.1, on the reverse strand, counting down.
ATTCCAGCGATGTGAGTAATTCCCTTGAATAAAATCACCATTAGAATCTTGAAGTCCGATTTGATCAAAACTCACATTCATCCCAACCCAAGTGGCATCAGGTTTCAAACTATATAAAAGAAAGGTTCTGTTATCATCGATAAACGCCGTATGTACGGTCAACGTAAACCCATCCTTCGTAACAGATTTCTCAATTGTCTGCCCTAAGCCCTGATCTAATGCAGACTGAATACCAGCTCTATAAGATAGAATAGTTGACCAATCATAGTTCAGTGCTGCATAGACAGGTGTAGCCATTAGAGCAACAGCTAATCCTGCGACCAAAACAAATCTCTTCCTTTTTCGAGGTAGAAGTTCGATCGGTTCATTTACCATTTTTAGTTCATCCTGCTGGATACCATTCCACATTTGTTCAAAGTCAGGATACTTCATGTTATGGTCTGCGTTCATCTCTTTTTTCAATTTCTTTTCAATGCGTTCCAAATTGATTCTCTCCCTTCAACCATAAATTTTGATTTTTTTCTAGTTTTTTGCGCATGATTTTCAATGCCTTATGGAGTCTCGATTTCACTGTTCCCACTGGAATCTTTAGGGTTTCCGCAATTTCCACTAATGATAGCTCACCAATGTAGCGGAGGGTGACAACAGCCATTAACTTTTCTGGTAGCTGTCTGAGTAGTGCCTCCCACTCCTCCTCAGCTGCCTTCTCCAGTACAATGGTGTCTACAGATTTAACTGATGCCGTAGTTTGCTCCTGTAGCAACTGTACCTGACTCACTTTTTTTAACTGAGCCTGCTTTCTTTTAAGCAAATTTAAACATTGATTCATCGCAATTCGTAAAATCCAAGCACGTGTATGCTCTACACTTCTCCAATCCTGACGAAAGACGGTGACAAATACATCATGGCAGAGATCTTCCGCATCTTGGGCATTCCGTAGCATGTAATAACAGGTACGGTAAACATCTTTGTTGTATGAATCGAATAATTCACGTTCTGTCAATCCAAGGCACTCCTTTCTGATGGTTCTACGTTATAAACAAATGACTACTAGAAAAGGTTCATTTTTTTAAGAAATTCATATACGTACTTTTTTAATTTAGTGTTTATGTAAAAAGATCGGTTAACATGTGCAAAATAAAAACAGATGGCAATATAGAGGTCCATTATGGAACATCTAATCCATCTGTTTTTGCCTATCGGGTAATGGTGAATATAGGAAATACCACGAATCACATTTGATTCTTCTAGAAACTAATTTTAAACTTCACCTTTTTTTCGTGCTGTCATTTCATCTTTCATTTCATCTTTTAAAGCTTCAATTGACTGTTTACGTCGCTTATTTTTTTCCTTTAGCCTGTTACTTTCTAGAGGATCTGCAAATTCCATACTAATTTCTGCTTCCTGCACTTTCTCCTCAGTATTTTTAACAATATCACGAATGCGTTCAACATTATTGGAGCGATCATCTGGTTTTCGATGTCTTGAATTAGCCATGTTAACCTCCTCAAATTATGACATAAGGTTATTTTGGAATGATTTTATCATTATATGAGTGCTAACTTTTACTAAAATAACATCCTTTAAGCGCTATCTATCCAATAATTCTACCTTCATTAGAAGCAATTAAGTTTCCACCTGACAGGATTTTTAGACAATCTCTTCCTTCAAACCTTCATAGGCAGATTTTGAATGCATAAATACATATAAAACTAGGGAGAGGAAAATAGCTACAATTCCAAAGACAATACAGACCATTTGTAGGGAGAGCCATTCCGCTAGCAACCCTAAGGCTAACGTAAAGACAATCTGTAGCACATTAATAACCATCGTTGAAACACTACCAAAACGGCCCATAATTGATGTCGGTACACTTATTTGATAAAAGGTGCTATAGCCCGCATTACAAAATGACATACATACTCCTAATGCTATAAAGCTAATAATCGCCATTGTCACATTCGGTGAAGAGTAAAACAATGTATAGCAAAGTGTGGTCAAAAGCAGACCATAGACAATATATTGTCTTGTTGAAAATCTTTTAGCATAGCGAGCAGCCATTGCTCCTCCAATAATAGCCCCAATTCCAGCGATACTAACGATGACACCATATAGACTATCTGAAGCTTGAAGGTTTTGTTTAATAAATGTAGCTTCCTGTGAATCTAATGCAAAGGCAATCATCAATGCACCTTGAAAATAAAGAAATACTTTGGCAAAGACTTGCTCCTTTTTTATATAAGCGTAGACAATACCATAATCCTCTTTTAGCATCCTCCAAGTAATGGGTTTTCGGTGCATGTCCTGATGATCTTCTACTGCGGGAAGCCTAAAAATTGAGAGTGCACAGATAAAGAACGTCAAAGCATTAAACCAAAACGCTATAGAAATATTTGAAATGGCAATGATAAACCCAGCCAATGCTGGCCCAATTAAAAATGAGCCTGAGCTAAACATTCCTAATATTGCATTAAAGGATTGTTTATCCTCATCTGGTATATATTTCGAAATATAATAGGTACTACTTGGCCCAAAAAAGCTACTTGCTATATTAGATAAAAATAAAACACAATAGATGAGCCAAATAGAGGACGTAAAAGGTAACAATAAAATCAATATGCCACGAATAATATCACTATAAATCATTAATTTTTGTTTATTCGATCGATCAATGATGGAGCCTGCAAAAAAGCTTGTTAAAATTCGAGCAATCGGTCCTACAATAAATATACTCGCCATAGCAGTAGGCGATTCTGTTAAATGCCAAACTAATAAATTGAGCGCAACTAGATTCACCCAATTTCCTAAATACGAGAAACCAAAGCCAAATAGAATGAGCCAATACTTCCTAGCAATGCTCATAATCCCCTTTCTATCACCAAAATGAATGATTGGTCTTTTTTGACATAAAAGTATTCCTTTAGATAATCATATCTATCGATGAATAGCTGTGCAACTAAAAATAGCAACCCTTAGCTAAATTCATAGCTTTGGGTTGCCTTTTTAGTTAGTTGAATCTCGATCGATTAATATCGGTTTGAAGCGATATAGTTTTTGGTCATCAGCTAGATGCTCTTTTTTAATTTTTGCTAAGAGCAATGATGCCGCTTTCTGTGCCATTGGTAAAATGGGCTGTTGCAATGTTGTAATGGAAGGTGTTAAAAAATTGGCATATGGTACATCATCCACAGCAATTACTTGTACATCATTAGGCACATGTAAGTTTCTTTTTTTAATATAAAGCATTAATTCTTGGAAAATACGATCATTTGCCGCAATGATTCCTCTTGGTGGTTGCTCCAATGTAAATAATTGATTAAAAATCTCTGTCATCTGAGCGGGCTCACCATTTTTTATATAGCGCTCATCGATCAACAGATTCCTATTTCTGAGCGCTTGACGAAATCCTTCTAAACGTTCGACACGAGGAGTAATCGGTAAGGCTAAAGAAGTAGTGATAATGGCTATTGGTTGCTTTCGAAATGTCTCCACTGCCGTATCCATGGCAGAAAAATTATCAAGCAATACAGCAGGAATATCTACTCCCTCAATAAAACGGTCAATAAAAACGATTGGCATTGCTTGTTGATGAAGTCTTATGTAGAGATTTTTGTTTTCTCCTGTTGGAAAAACGATTAAGCCATCCACCTGTTTTTCTAGTAAAGTTTCGATATGCTTTTTCTCTTTTTTAGGGTTATCCGCTGAGTTACACACAATCATATGAAAGCCTTCTTTATCGAACTCTGCTTCCAATGCATTTATTATTTTTGTTGAAAAGTCATGGATAATATTCGCCACAATAATACCAATTGTAAAGGTAGATTTCTGTTTTAAGCTACGAGCCATTAAATTCGGACGATATTGCAATGCTTCAATAGCCTCTTCAATTTTCTTACGAGTCTCTGCACTCATATATTCATATCGCTTATTCAAATATTGCGATACTGTACTATTCGAAACATTTGCATATTGTGCAACATCGGCAATTGTTGTTTTTTTCACTAAAATCAATCTCCTACCTATAATATGAAAACTCTCCTTGGTATTATGTAGCATAGCATACTTTACTGGTTAAATTAACTAGTCAAATAGTTATATACTTGTTCAGGTAAGTCAATGCCCTTATCCATTGTTTCCACACTACGTATCTGTTCAATTTCACCAGGCACTAGTACCTGATCAAAATTTGGTGCTGTTGGCGCATCATGTAATTCATTTATCATTTGCGAGATATTTGCTTTGAATTGATCTACATCTCCAAAAATATTTGGATCTAATACATATAAATATTGTCCTAGATTACGTTTCTGTTCGTAATCACCATACATTTTTGAAATGTGAGGACCAAAAGCTGCACTTGCTAAAATTCCAGAAAGAACATCTACTACAAGTGCCATACCATATCCTTTTGGCCCTGCAAACGGTGTTAAAGATTTTACTTGGTGTGGGTCTGTAGTTGGTGCTCCTTGTGCATCAACTCCCCATGTATTTGGAATTGTCTCCCCTTTTTCACGTGCATATAGAATTTTCCCTAGCGCTACATTGCTTGTTGCCATGTCCAAAATAATCGGTTTATCGTTGGTTGGAAAACCGTAAGCAATTGGATTCGTACCAAAGTAAGGCTCTTTTCCGCCAAAAGGAACAACTGCGGAGTCCGTTTGAGAGCACATAATAGCAATTAAATTTTCACTCGTGGCTTGTTCAAGAAAATAGCCGAGTGCCCCACAATGGCTACTCTCTTGAATAATCGTTGTACATGAGCCATGTTCCTTAGCCACTTTAATGGTTTCATCCATAGCTTCCTTACAAATGACATGCCCAAAGCCATTATCCCCCTTAAAAAGAAGGTGATTTGTGCCTCTTTTTTCTACTGAAAAATGAGGGTTTTTCGTTATTCCACCTGCCTGTAAACGTGTTATATAATGCTCCACGCGCATAACACCGTGAGAACTGACACCACGTAAATCGGCATAAATCAAAACATCTGCTACTTGCGCTGCTGTTTCAGCTTCAACACCTTCAGTTGTGAATTTTTGAACTACTATTTTTTTTAATGCTGGTACAGAAATATTCATTGAAAATCCTCCCCATTATTTAAAATAGATTTGTGCTTTATTTGTGTTGTATTGTTTTGCCTCAAAGTAAGAAATAGCTTCATCGAATGCAATATGCTTCGTAACATAGCCTTTCTTTATAGCTCCTGACTGCATGTAGTTCATAACCGTCTCAAAATCTTCTAACGTAGCATTACGGCTGCTCTTCAATGTTAATTCCTTTGAATGAAATTCAGGATCATTAAATGTAATGGTTTTCTTCATTAAACCAATAAACACTAATGTGCCACTATTTTCTACGTATTGAAATGAGGATTCCATTGATTGTTGATTGCCTGTTGCATCAAAGACAACTGTAGGAAGTTCACCATTAAATTTTTCATGTAACTGCGCCATTATGTCATGGCTACCAACAATCACACCATCCGCTTCCGACCATGCCTGTCCTTCTTTTAAACGTTCTTCGTTCAAATCCATTAATACTGTTTTTGCACCGCGTAACTTAGCAAAACGTGCTGCTCCTAATCCAATTGGCCCTGCACCGATAACAAGTACTGTATCATTTTCTGTTAGTTCCGAACGACGTACTGCATGGGCACCAATAGCTAATGGTTCCACAATGGCTAATTGGTCACCTGACACAGCATTATCAGTAATTACAATACTGTCATCAACTACGATATATTCGCCCATACCACCATCCATATGTACACCTAATACTTTCAAAAATTTACAGCAGTTTGTTTGACCTCGACGACATGCAACACACTCTCCACAATGGATGTATGGAATAACTGTTGCACGATCTCCTACTTGGATGTCCTTAACTGCTTCACCGACTTCTTCCACGATAGCAGCTAGTTCGTGGCCTAACACTCGTGGATAACTAAAGAATGGTTGTTCACCTGCAAAAGCATGTGTGTCTGTTCCACATACACCAATATGCGTGATTTTTAATAAAACATCATGACTTCCTTCAATACTAGGCTTGTCTACTTCACGTTCCACCATTTGAAACGGTTCATTAATGATTAATTGTCGCATGCTATTGCCTCCAATAAACTAGTAATTGTAGATAATTGCTGAATAACCTCTACTGCATCACACTGGAAATTTTGTTCGATAAATTGTTGCATTGGCTCTGACTGACCTTGTTCAAAATAGTTATGGATTTCAGTCAGTTTTTCAATAATTTGATCAGATTCACGCACGGAAAAGCGTGTTGGATTCATTGCATATATCCCTATTGCTAAAGCTTGATAGTATATTTCTGTTTCAGCGTAAGGGGCAATACGTGTTTGCCACTTGGATAACTCATTTAATTGAATATCATATAGCTGATGCTCAATAAATGGGTTTAAAAAACGTTCAAAGACATCTTGCTGATAGTGCTCATCCACTTGGAAGCGTTGGGTAAAATCGTTTGTTACTTTTTCAATAAAGGCTCGAACACCTGCATGTGAAAATGCCTCTCTTACAGTTTTATAGTTAAAAATCTTGCCGAATGCTGAAAGCAAAATATGACTACCATTTAAAATGGCAACTTTGCGTTTTCGATACATGTCTAAATCATCAAAGACAAAAGGGAAATCATGACTTGTTGGCCAATGTTTAAATGGCTCTTTTTGGTCAATTATAAATAAGAAATACGGTTCACAAACTGTGTAAAGGGCATCCTCCCCCTGATAATCCTGTGGATAACCTGTTACAATACGGTCTACAAGTGTATTACAAAAAGTTAACGTAGCAAGCCAATCATTAAATGCTGTAGGCAACTTCCAGTCTTTAGCATGCTGTAGACAAATTGTTTTTAATGTAGAGCCATTCTGTTCTATTAATTCCAAAGGCACAATTGCCACTTGTTTTTCACCTTGAAAATGTTTGTAATATTGTTCTAGAAAGACGGTTAACTTTGCTGCATAGCTTGTTGGACAAGCCGTAGGATAAGGAATATTTTCATAATAAATCCCTGCCTCTGTTGTATTAGACACAATCATTTCTAATGTCTCAGACTGTGCGTATTGTAAAAATGTAGGCCAGTTCTCATATGGAAGAATAGTATCTTGAATAATCTTAACAGTGGTTTCTTCTTCTACGACCTCACCGTTTTTTAGCCCACGTTCCATCACAGTGAATTGCAGCTGTTGTTCTTCTAGCAGTTTAACTGTTTTTCCTCTTGCTGTTGCTGCGACAGAAACAATACTGCAAGGGACTTGTAGTTTTTCAACTGCTAGGTCAAAAAAGCCTCTGATAAAATTCCCATCACCTATTTGCATAATTTTAATAGGATGTTTCATGTCATTTATCTCCTACATCGTCACGCCATCTTTAAAAATGGCGATTTCTTTGAATCCATATTTCTCATTATTCGTTTGCACTTCACCTGAAGCTAGCGCTACTATATAATCCATAAATTCATCGACTAATACATCCATTGGCTTCCCATCCACTAACTGCCCTGCGTTAAAGTCAATCCAATTTTTTTTTCGTTCATAAAGTGGTGTGTTTGTTGAAATTTTGACTGTTGGTGTAGGTCCTCCAAAGGGTGTTCCCCTACCAGTTGAGAAAAGGACGATTTGGCAGCCTGTTGAGGCCAGTGCTGTTGTTGAAACAAGATCATTTCCTGGACCGTTTAGTAAATGTAGCCCCTTTGTTGTCATACGTTCGCCATAATCAAGCACTTCTTTTACCTCTTGAAAACCCCCTTTTTGTATACAGCCAAGTGATTTTTCTTCCAATGTTGTTATTCCACCCGCTTTATTTCCTGGAGAGGGATTTTCATAGACAGGTTGATTATATTTCATAAAATACTGTTTAAAGTCATTTACTAAATGCACAATATCCTCAAAAACAGAGGCATCTTTTGCACGTTCCATTAAAATTTGTTCAGCACCAAACATCTCTGGAACTTCCGTTAACACCGTTGCACCTCCAGCTGAGATCAACTGGTCAGAAAATACACCAATCATCGGATTAGCGGTAATGCCAGAGAAACCATCACTACCACCACATTTCAAACCAATTTTCAGTTCTGAAATAGGTAATGTTTGTCTGTCAAATGTCGTCACATAGTCAAAGGCTTTTTCAAGCAGTTGTTGACCCTCTTCCATTTCATCTGCTGATTCTTGAACATTTAAAAAGGAAACGCGTTGTTCATCATAATGACCAATTGTTTTCTTAAAGAGCTCAATATAATTGTTCTCACATCCTAGCCCTAATACAATGACTGCCCCTGCATTAGGGTGATGAATTAAATTAGCTAAGATTTTTTGTGTATACGTTAAATCATCACCAAGTTGTGAGCAACCATATGGATGAGCGAAATGCTGTACACCATCAAAATTGTCAGCCTTCAATAATTGGTTGCCTAACTTCGCCAAGTTTTCAGCTACTTTGTTAATACATCCAACCGTATTAATAATCCAAATTTCATTTCGTACACCAGCCTGACCATCTTTTCTACGATACCCCTTGAACGTGCGCTGTGCATGACGAGACTCGGCTACGGTATGTGTTTTTGGATTAAATTCATAGCTTAATTCACCCGATAAATTGGTTTTCATGTTATGGGAATGAACCCAGCTACCTGCTAGGATTTCTTCTGTCGCATGACCAATTGAAAAACCATATTTCGTGATGTGTGCATCTTTAGAAAGAGTCTTGATGGCGATCTTATGCCCACGTAGTACTTGTTGCTGTAACGTTATTTCCTTTCCATCCAATGGAAGTAAAAAGCCTTGAGGAAGATCACTCAAGGCTATGGCAACATTGTCCATCGGATGAATTTTAATAACTGATTGATTGTTCATTTGAATCCATCCTTTCTATTTTTAAGCTAATTCTTTATGAACAATTGGTGTAACAAATTTAATAACTGCTAATGAAGCGATGACCGCTAAGCCACCTGCAAGTAGGAAAGCTGCGGAGAATGTTCCTGTTCTGTCTACTAGGAAACCTGTTAAAGTTGGCCCAATAATACCAGCTGTGTTTGCAAGGAAGTGCATAAAGCCGCCAACAGATCCAACATACTTAGATTCCACCACATCATTAATGATTGCCCAGTAAATAGCCCCTGTTAAATATAAGAAGAAAACAGAGGTAGCAACAAGCGCAACAGCACTAACTGTTGTTGTTACAATACCTGCACAGCCAATCGATACAGCTGCTAAGAATAAACATGTCACTAGAACGACTTTACGAGAGAATAAAACTCCCTTACGCATAAAGCGTTTGTAAATGAAATCTGAGACAATTCCACTCAATGCTAAACCTAGGAATCCTAAAATCCACGGAATAACCGTTACAATACTCATATCTTTTACAGCCATTCCACGAGCTTCTACTAGATAGCTTGGGAACCAAGTTAAGAAAAAGAATAGGATATAGTTATAGGCAAAGAACGAAAAAGCAGTAAATAATACTGTTGGTTGTTTTAAATAATAAGATAGACCACGACTATGATTGATATCTTCTGCTGCAATCTCTAAGTTTGCCATTGATTCTACACTGTCTTCTTTGTTTGGCTTTTCTTTCACCACTTTAAACCATACGATTGCCCAAATAAATCCAAGGATCATGATCGCAATAAATGAATATTTCCATCCATATGCTAATGCAATATAACCAACGATTGGACCTGCGATTGCACCACCAAGTGGCGTACCACTATTGGCTAGCCCTACTACAGAGGCACGTTTATCCGCAGGAAACCAGTTATTCACCATTTTATTTATGGTTGATGACAATGGCCCTTCCGCCATACCAAATACAATACGAACAATAATCAACGATGCGAACCCAACGACTAAAACCATTGCTCCACTAAATAAAGACCATACAATCATTGCTACAAATAGCGTTAACTTGGCACCAAATTTATCGGAAGCCATTCCACCTAAGAAGTTAAAAATGGCATACCCAACAGAGAAGCTACTAAAGATAATCCCTAATTGGGTTGACGTTAGATGAATATCTTCTTGAATAAATGGTGCTGCAATTGATAGTGCTGAACGATCTAAATAGTTAATGACACCCGCTAAAAATAGCATGACAATTACAACCGTTTTGCCGTCTCCAAAAATACCTTGTTGTTTCATATCATTCACCCCTAAATTTGAAATAAATCCCCTTTGTTAAACGCCTGAATAAGCCATAAATCCACCATCAACAGGAATTGTTACGCCAGTGACAAATGCTGAGTATGTATCATCAGCTAAAAATAATAAAGTTCCTAATAAATCTTGTGGTTTTCCAAAACGCTTTTGTGGTGTAGCTGCAATGATTTTTTCTGAACGTGCAGTTAATGAACCATCTTCTGTTAGCAATAAATTACGGTTTTGTTCGGTAATAAAAAATCCAGGTGCAATGGCATTAACACGTAAACCTGCTTCTGCAAAATGCACCGCCATCCATTGCGTAAAGTTATTAATCGCTGCCTTTGCCGCGCTATATGCAGGCACTTTTGTCATAGGGGCATAGGAGCTCATGGATGAAATATTAATAATTGTGCCCTTCGTTCTCAGCAATGCTTCACTAAAAACTTGGGCAGCCAAAAATGTTCCTGTAAAATTATTCGAGAATACGCTTTCAAAACCACTTGGTGTTAATTCAAAGAAATTTGGTGTAGTCGATTGTTCTTTATATACTTCATCAGCCGTAATGGCATCTGGATGATTGCCGCCCGCTCCATTAATCAGTACATCAATTTGACCATATTGCTGTAAAATTGCTTGTCTCGCTGCTATTAACGACTCTTTGTTTAAAACATCCACAGAAAAATTAATTGCTTCTCCGCCATTTTCTGTAATCGATCGGACGACTGCTTCTCCTTTTTGCGCTGTACGATTTAAAATAGCAACTCGCATACCTTGCCTAGCCAATTCCATTGCCATCTCTGAGCAAAGAACACCACTACCACCCGTTACAACAGCCACTTTATTTTGCAATGCTTCATGCACCTTACTCACCTACTTTTAAAATAACTTTACGTACTTCATTTTGGTTTTTTTCTATATATTCAAATGCTTCTTTTGCTTCATGTAATGAGAAAGTATGTGTAATTAAACCTTGATGCTGTAGTTTTCCAGCATCAACAAGCTTCACTACATTTTCAAATTGGAATGTTTGTAAACGTGAGCCTTTTATCGATAATTCCTTTTTCGTAATTGGTAGTGGGGCAAGCTCAATGGCTTCCTCTCCAAAGCTAAGGACTACTACTCTCCCAGCAACTGAAACAGCATCGATAGATTGCTTAAATGTTAGTGGAATACAAACTGCATCAATAGATACATTGACACCTACTCCATCTGTCCATTGGTTAACAGCCTCTAATAAATCTTGCTCGTTTACATTAACAACTACATCTGCACCAAGTTCTTTTGCAAATGAGAGCTTTGCTGGATCCAGATCAGAAATCATCACGCGTGCATCTATTAATTTAGCCATCTTTAAAATACAAATGCCAATCGGTCCGGCCCCTTGAATCAATAGTGTTTCACCAGCCTGTAATTCACCACGATATACTGCCTGCGCGCCAATTGTATAAGGTTCAATTAAGACTGCCTCTTCTAAAGAGGTGTGGTCTGCTACTTTATGCAATTGCTTTTCAGCTACAACAAAACGCTCACGCATGCCTCCATCTTCATGAACACCAAAAACAGAAAGTTGTTCGCAGACATTTGGTTGTCCTTTACGGCAAGCATAGCACTCACCACAATAACGAATTGGTTCGACAACAACCTTGTCACCAGCTTTTAAACCTTGTACGTCTTGACCAACCTCTAACACTCGGCCAGCAACTTCATGCCCAGGTACACGAGGCAATGTCGCTAATGGATTCGAACCATGATAAATATGCATGTCTGAGCCACAAATACCAACATATTCTGTTTGAACAAGGACATCTGTTGACTTTGTTATTACTGGTTCTGCTACGTCAATTAAAGCCATTTCAAAAGGTTTGATTACTTGTAGTGCTTTCATACATGTCACCTATTTCTTCAGATTTTCATAAGCATCCCAAAGTCCATTTAAATACATAATGCCAAGTGCTCGATCATATAAGCCGTAGCCTGGACGACATTGTTCTCCCCAAATATGACGACCATGATCTGGACGTACATAACCTTCATAGTTTTGGTCATTTAATGCACGGACAATATTTTTAATATCGATTGAGCCATCCGATGTAAAATGCGATGTTTCAAAGAAACTACCATTTTCCATAATCTTGACATTGCGGATATGAGCAAACGGAGCACGATATGCATATTTTTCAGCGATGGCTACCATATCATTTTGTGGGTCTGCTCCCATTGAACCTGAGCAGAACGTAAAGCCATTTGCCATGGAATCAGAGATTTTAATTAATTTTTCATAGCTTTCTGCTCCTGTAATAATGCGAGGTAAGCCAAAGATGGTATATGGTGGATCATCTGGATGAATTGCCATTTGAATACCTACCTCTTCCGCAACTGGTAAAATGGCTTGTAAAAAGTAAGCTAAGTTGTCCCAAAGTTTGGCTTCATCTACTTCTTTGTACTGTTCAAATAAATCTGAGAGTCGAGCTAATCGTTCTGGTTCCCATCCTGGAAGGGTTAAATCTGAAGAAGCGCTTACTTCATTCACTAGTTCTTGTGGATCTAAGTTCATGACCTTTTCCTTATCAAAATAGAGAGCCGTTGAGCCATCTTCTAATGGATGGAATAAATCTGTACGTGTCCAATCAAATACGGGCATGAAGTTATAGCAAATAACTTTGACACCCACTTCACCAAGGTTGCGAATAGATTGTTTATAGTTTTCTATATATTGATCACGTGTTGACAATCCTAATTTAATATCTTCATGGACATTGACACTTTCCACGACATCTGTATGGAATCCGAACGATTGAATATAGTCAACTTCATCTTGAATAGCCTCTTTAGTCCACACCTCTCCTGCTGGTAGGTGATGGAGTGCCCAAACAATACCTTTTACATTTGGTATTTGCTTCACATCTTCTAATTTCACTGTATCATTGCCACGACCATACCATCTAAATGTCATATTCATACGTCATTACCTCCTAGTTTGATAGATTTTCGATATATGCTTTGGCACGTTCCACTACACCTGCATAGCCATCTTTTACAAATGCTTTATTTAAATCACTTCCAATCCCCACTGCAACCGCGCCTGCTTCTAACCATTCATTCATATTAGCCAAACCAACACCACCTGTAGGCATAATTGTGATATGTGGTAGAGGCCCTTTAACGGCTTTAATAAAGTTTGGTTCAAATTGATTTCCCGGGAATAGTTTAATAATGTCACTTCCACCTTCAAGTGCTGTCACCATTTCTGTAATGGTCATACAGCCTGGTAAATATGGAATGCTATAGCGATTGCAAAGCCTTGCAATTGCAGCGTTGTAGCTTGGACTAACAACAAATTTAGCACCGTTTAAAATCGCGTGGCGTGCAGTTTCAACATCCAATACTGTGCCAGCTCCAATTATTGCATCGCTATTGCGTAATGCTTTAAAAGTTTCTTCAACAAAAGGCGTTGTATACGTTATTTCAATTGCTCGAATACCACCTGAGATAGCACCTTTTGAAATTTCCGTCGCTTCTTCAGGTGAATTCCCACGAATAACAGCTACAATTTTCGCATCTGACAACGCTTTCAAAATTTCGATTTTTTGCATTCCTGACAACTCCTAACGCTCAATTAGTTTTTCATCACCAATAAATTGCCTTAATTCTTGCAGGGATGGAAGCCCTTCATTATCTCCTTTAATTGTTGCTACCAATGCACCTGCACCATTAGCTAAACGGAGGCGTTCTACGATATCATCACCATTTAAATAGCTATAGACATAGGCAGCATCAAATGCATCCCCTGCTCCAACTGTATCAATGGCACGAATGGAAAATGCTTCTCGATCGTACTGTTCAGTGGTTGTATAAACGGTGGCGCCTTGTTCACCTTTTTTCACAATAATTTCATCTATTTTATAACTCTCTTGAACGTCTTTAACTGTACGCCCTTCAAATAAAAGCTCAAATTCATCCTGTCCTGTTAACAGAAGATTGATAGATGGATACACTTTTTCGTATACCGCTCGGGCATCTTCTATAGTCCATAGTTTTAAACGTAAATTTGGATCAAAAGATATTGGAATATTTTTCGCCTGTGCTAAAGCAATTAATTTCAATGCAACTTCAATGTTATGTTCACATACTGCTAAATACACGCCGCTAATATGTAATAGGTCCACATCATCCAGTACTGACTCATCTATACGATCTTCTGTCAGCTCAAGTAAAGGTGATGGGTTGCGGTAGTAAAACGATTTACCTGCACCGTCTTCCCGAATCTCCTTAAAGTAGATAGAAGTTGGAATATGTGGTGTTCGTAAGACATGTGATACATCAATCCCTTCACCACGCGCAAAGTTATAAATTAATTTGCCAAATTCATCGTCTCCAATACAACTAATCCATTTTGCTTCCATATCTAAACGCGTAACACCTATCGCAAAATTTAATTCTGCACCACCCACAGCTCGCTCAAAGGAAGGAACGAAACGTAGAGGACCTGTCTTAGATGGATTAAAAACGACCATTGCATCCCCAATCGTTGCAATTCGTTTATTTCTCAATATGTTCATCCCCTTCACAAGTAAAACGTTTTAGTAAAACGTTTTACTAATACTAACACGATTTTTTTTACGTTGCAACAATAATCCGATTATTTAGATTGTTAGGGTCATATGACCATTATTGTCTTACATGCATAAAAAAACCTCGTAAAAGACAGAAAATAATCTATCCTTTTACGAGGGGAATCTATTTTATTGATAAAATGGCTTTACCTTGTAGCCGTTTTTCTCTAAATGATAGCGAATATTTTTATCGATTAGGAAGTGACCTGAACCAACAACAACAAAATACTTACCTTCTTTTTCTTCCAGTACATTCATGATTTTCTTGGCCATTTGTTCATCACGTAGACCAAATAGCATTTCATTAAATTCAGATGATGTACCTTCCATTGCTTGGAAGCTTTTTGCAAACTCTTCAACATTTCCTTGCTTCCAGCTTGTAAACCACTCTTGAAGTACTTCAGATTGATTTTCTTCCGCTGGATGAATGATACTATCCAGTACAGCGACTAATGACTGCTCCTGTGCCTCTGGTGATAATCCTTCAAACATATCAACCTGTGCTCTTGTACCTTCTAATTCAATCACTGGCTTTTGCTGCAACTGTGCATTTAATAAAAAGTAGACATCGATACCGTGCATAGCCATCTCTTGAGGTGTCATACCAAAGGAATCGTCCATAGCTAGCATCGATAATGCACTCGAAAGCATCCACGGCTTTTGAACTGTTAGCTGGTCCATTGGCAGATCATAAAGCTTTGCCACTTGTTCAAGCTTCGCATATGTTTCTGGTGCAACAGCATCTTTCAATGTTGAGCCATCTGTATACATTGCTTTCTCTGAATAGTATTCAAGTGCTTCCGTATCCAAGATATTCGCCTCTACTAGCAGTGCATCAGATTCATCAAATGCCGTTACTAATTTTTTATCGAATGGATATAAGTCTGGTGTTCCTAAATGAATAGAGCCTAATAAGTAGATAAGCGTATCCTCGTCCTCTACTACCCAGGCCACCCCTTTAGAGCCTTGCTCTGCAAGTGCATATGTACTCTGAATGAAACGAACAGCTAGCAAAACAGCCTGTTGAGTGGTTGCCTTTTTCTCTAACTGAAGTCCATTGGGAGAGCCTTGTAATATATTTTGCTCTTTCATAAATTGAACAGCATCTGTACCAACAGGTAAATCATACCGTGCTACAATATTATACAAGCGATTGACAATATCACCACGTGTATTATTGTTTTTCACACTTACTGGTTTGTATTGTTTATTTTCAGCTAAGCCTAGAGAGGCAACCTTCTTTTCTGTTAAAGCTAGTAGTTCATTTACTTTGTCCACTGGAATTTCCTGAAGAAAACCATCGAAGTACCATTCAGTTGAGTAAATCCCGTATTTTTCGCCCTCATTTAATGTTTCTATTGCCCATTCGCTTATCGACGGTACTAGGGGTTTTGTTTGCTCTTCAGCATGAATCACAGGGACAACTGTCGTCAGCATTAATGAGGCACCAAGCAACGCTGCACTCGTTCGTTTCATCATCTTTTTCATCAAATTCTTTTCTCTCCCTTTTCCTATTTTATGTATAAGTATCGTATGAAATTATACCATATACTATCCAACTATTTTATAAGTAAAAGTGTAAATATTGACAAATATGTATTGACATTTCTCTATTTTGAAATAGTTATGAAGAGGTCAAATTTAATAAGACGATGACAAATTATTATGTCATCGTCTTTTTCGTTTATTAGTAGAGAAGGTTTATTGAATAAATTTAGGATCTAATATACCTAAACCACTGCCTTCAAGTTCAAACTTCACTTTTGAAACTCCATCTAAATTAACATGAACCTTTACCTTATCTTTGATTGCTCCACTATCATAAACTAATTTCCCATCTGCGTAAATTTTCAAGAAACCTATACCGAAGGAATTAGCTGCTAATTTTTTAATTGGTGCCAAATAGGTTTCGAATCCCTTGTAATTTCCATTGGCTAAGTATTCCACTATATGGTCTTGAACTGCGCCTCCCCCATGATAACCACCAAGCTGATAGGATCGCTCAAATTTTTCACCTGTACTAATAATGACAGAGCTTGGATTGTGGAAGAAGTGGTCTTCATCACTTCCAATAGGTTTTACATCTTTTAAAGCGATGAATTTTGGAACATCCCCAATATAAACGGATTTTGTTTTCCCATCCCATGTTACTTTTTCACCTAAAGATTCAGCAATAAATCGCATTGGGACATATATCGTGCCTTGATAATTAAATCCAGATTGACCTTCTGGCGGTACTTTCTCAACCTTATCTACATAATAATTAATTGGATCCTGAAACACGCTAATCTTTTTCATGTCACTTGCTGCTTCCGTTGTTGAAAAGTAGGTAAAAGTCAAACCTCCTACTATAAAAAACCCTAAGTAACTAGTTATTATAAATAGCTTTTTCATAAAATCACTCCTTAAAATAAACATAGATATATGTAATTATACCAGAAATTTCATACAGCCTTTAAAAGATTTTTATATCAGGATATTTTTTAAATTTATTTGTGAGCAATTATACGATTAATGGCAAAAACTCAATCCAATTAATGGATCGAGTTTTACTTTTTAATTATCGAATAACTTTCTTCTTAAAAATAGACGGTAGAACCTCTAATAACCGTTCACGTGTAATGGGATCACAATGATTCCATATAAAATCTATGAAATGAGTCTTACCAGGAGCTAGCTCAATTAACGTGGCGATTTGTGGGCAATGAGTAATCGTTAGTAATTCTTGGGGGGAAGCCAAAATAAAATTACGCTCTCCAGCATAGTGGTTTATTTGATGCTGCTGAATTTCTATCCATGCTCGCCCTTGCTCGATTAGCTGCATTACCTTAGGAATAGGACGAAAGCCAAGAGATTCATACAAGCTTGCAGCCAATCCGGTCTGACACATAACATAATATTTAGTATCTAACTTGAGATAAACAGTAGCCGTCTCCCCAGCAACATAAACATCTGCTAATTGCCTACGTACCAATCTTACTTTGTTCTCATATGTAGAAATCCACTTCTCTGCCGCTTTACTCCGTTCAAATAGTTTAGCGATATATCGTAACCGCTCAAATAGACTAAACTTGCTATTCAGTATAATAGTAGGAGCAATCGCATCTAGTTTCTGCAAATCATGTTCAGGATGAAAATAGCTAAGCAATAATAACTCTGGCTGCAGCTGTGCGATTTTATCCGGATCTACCCAATGCCCAATACTATGAATGTTCCTTAATTTATTGTGATAAACCACGTTATCTTTCATGATTGAGATGGCCGCCCCTATAGGAGGTATGCCTAGAACAAGTAATTCCCCAAGTGTAAATTTGCCATCAGTCACAATACGTGTTGCATCTTTAGGAACATGAATCTTTCTACCAAATGAATCGATAACTGTTCTTTCTGGAGTATGAAGTTGAATGTTTGCATATTCACGTGGGGTGTTTCCGGTTAATTTATGAAAGCATCGACTAAAATAATATTCATCCTTAAACCCAATTTGTCGAGCTATTTTTCTCAATGGCTCAGTTGAATTTCTTAGAATTTTTTTTGCCTGGTTTATACGTACATGAGTCAAATAATCCGTCGGCTTTTTACCGGTCAATATTTTAAACTTTTGACTATATTGCCATCTTACCATTCCAGCCATGTTAGCTAATTGTTCAACTGTCAAGTCCTCATCATAGTGCTGTTCTATGTACTGTACAGTTTGTTGAACCAATTTTGTCTTTTCTTCGTGCTGTAACTGGTTAGCTTGTTCATCTAACTGAACCATCATAGCTAGTATTTGCTGAAGTCTACCTTGTAACATGGCCATTTCTAATGCGGATAGAGAGGAACAAAATTGATTATTGTTCGATGCTTCATTTCCTAATACCTGCTTGACTTGAGAAAACAGCAGATGATAGGGATAACCATGAAGCAGGGGTGGATGAGCAATTCGGTTCAAAGTCATTCCTTCTACTTCAAAGATTTCAAAGGTAAAGCGAGCAAGCTGTGCCTCTTTGTTACTTGACTCTACCGTGTAGCTTTGTATAGGTAAAATGAGCGTGCAGCTTCCTTGTCGTAGATCGATTGCCATTTTGTCTACATACAGTCGTATGGCAGGACTGAGTGCTATCAATAATGTGCATAAATTTGTTTCATGATTATTTATTCCCTCATTATGGCTAGTAGCTGACATTATTCGATCAACTTGAAATCGATCATAGTGTTGTAGTCTAATATATAAGGATGTCAGATTCATAAGCAACTCTCCAAACATTGAA
This sequence comes from Lysinibacillus sp. AR18-8, assembly GCF_001705465.1. Taxonomy (NCBI): domain Bacteria; kingdom Bacillati; phylum Bacillota; class Bacilli; order Caryophanales; family Bacillaceae; genus Lysinibacillus; species Lysinibacillus sp. AR18-8. Next base: position 21,284 of record NZ_MDGU01000023.1, on the reverse strand, counting down.
AATGATTCTCATTATCATAATTGTAACATATAATGACCCACTATCAACGATTGTTCGAGTATGTGCTATTTAGAATACTAGCGGTTTAAAAATTGATTGGACGGATACAATTTTTACTGTTTGCGCATCCACTCTGGTAGCTTTTGGAACAATTGCTTCAAAGCTAATAAATTATCTGTATTCCATTCATTAGGAACAACATAAACTTTTCCCTTTTTGACAGCAGGCAAAGTTCCCCATATCGGGCTTTGTAGCAGCTGATCAGCTTCTGCTTCACTTTCACTATCCTCTTGTACAATTACAAACAAATGATCACCAGCAAACTCAGGAAGCACCTCTTCTGAAACCTCTAGGAAAGATACCCCTTCTACATCAATAATATTCTTTTGTACTGCTGGTGGGACAGCAAAGCCATTTTTCCCATAAATAATAGCACCTAGGCTACGATCACCCATAACATAAAGCGTCTTTCCTAGCTGATAGAAAACTGTTGCGGTTTCCCCTTCTGTTAATTGAAACTTGTCAAACATTTCTTTAGACTCTGTTTCAAACTTAGCAAGCAATTGAGCTACTTCTTCCTGCTTATCTAGGATATTCCCCATCTCTTTTACTCGTTCTGTATAAGGAAGAGCAGGATTAAAGGGAATCGTAGTAGCGATTTTTGACAATTCTTCATTAAGATTTGGATCCGCCTTGTAATAGCCATTAATAATCAAATCAGGTTTTAAAGTCAAAATCGTCTCTAAGTCAGCAGGATTACCAATATCAACGATCCCTTCAAGTTTGCCTTCATAGTAACTAGGAGAATCTTTAGGAAGATTATTACCAACAACCGGAATATCCATCGCCAAGAAATCACCAATTGTCTGACCAATATAAACGACTCGTTTTGGATTTGCAGGTATTTCAACCTGTTCACCTGTAATCGTTGTATATTGAACAGTTGACTCACTTTCCTCTGCTTTCACATCAGATTGAGTTATTTTCTCGTTTTCCTTTTTCTGCGCATCAGATGTGTTGCCATTAGAACTACATGCCGCTAATATCATTAGCAACAGGAGGAAACTCCCCCATAGTATAATTCGCTTTCCAATATACTGCTTCATATTTGTTGCCCCTTTCAGATTTACCTTTAATTGAAAATGATTATCATTTACAGAGTTATTATAGATTTTATGAAAGGGCGAAACAATGAAAAAAACGCAATAATTTATTTGGATAAATGTCAATAATCAAGATTATGAAAGCCTTTTGGTTTTTTTTAGTGAAGAATTATTCATTTTAGGGTTTATTCTACTTCGACTATATGATCAATTTAGAATCTCAAGAGAGAAAATGGTGAAATGTAAGCATAAGTATTAGCTCCCTATAGAAAAAAAAGAAACCATTTCAGTGGTTTCTTTTCATATTAACAAGCTGTTGATTACTATTCTATTTGATTTCTTCAGCGAGCTCTAAAATAATTCCTTCTGGCCCACGAACGTAGCATAGTTTATAGGCGTTTTCATAACTATAAATGTCACTAATAAGTTCTGCGCCCTTCTTTGTCAATTTGTTAACGAGGGCTTCAATATCTTCAACATTGAAGGCAATATGCTGGATACCCAAAGTATTTGCTAAAGGATGCTGGATACCTATTTCATTTGATGGCGCGTTAAATTTTACTAGTTCAATATTCGTCTCACCGTCTGGCGTTCGCAGCATTACTATTTCTATATTTGCGTCACTATCTAACGTTCGCAATTTTGCAACGTCCTCTTTTATATCTTGAAGCCCTATTACCCGCTCCATCCTCTTCACCCATTCACCCTCCACTTTTCCTTCCCCTAACACCTCAAGGCCAAAGTCAAGAAAAAATGCTTTCGCTGCAGGAAGATCATTGACGATTATCCCCACATGGTCAATCTTACGGATTTTCATATTTCAAACCACCTTTCTCCTATTTGAATAATTTCTTTTTAATTGCAGAATCCTAAGTCTTAATTATTTTTATCGTATATGATGATTGTCCTTTTTACGAATAAAAACGCTTTAAAACCCCTATCTGAAACATCCTTCTAAACAATTTTTAATTTATGGCGGGTACTCGAATAAGAATAGAAAAAAAGAAGCCCATTAAAATAGGCTTCTCTTACACTTATAAATAAAGAATTTTTACTAGGTAATCTTTTTCACCCCATGAACCGTAGCTTTTAAAGGGGGAAAATCCCCAACACTACACAGACAATAATCATGACAATTGTAGAACCGAATGCCCACTTTAAGAAGATACGTTGTAGTGTTCCGAAATCCTCTCCAACCATTCCTACTAATAAATACGTAGAGGGAACAAGCGGACTTAGAAGGTGTACTGGCATACCTAAAAGAGAAGCTCTACCGATTAGGGCTGGATCAATGCCATAAACTGCTCCTGCCTTTGCAAGTAACGGCAGTACTCCATAGTAAAAAGCATCATTAGACATAAAAAATGTAAAAGGTGCGCTGAGAATGGCTGTAACAACCGCAAAATGAGAACCCATTGCATCTGGAATATAATGAATCACTGAGTTTGCCATCGCATCTACCATTGATGTACCTGAAAGAATGCCTGTAAATATCCCAGCTGCAAAAACCATAGAAACAACAGATAAGGCATTGTCAGCATAATTTGCAACACGTTCCTTCTGATCTTTCAATTTTGGATAGTTTACAGTAATCGCAATCGCAAAACCAAGCATGAATAATGCAACAGGTGGTAATAACTCCATAATTAACGCTACTAAAAGAACAATTGTCAAAGTATAGTTAAAGATAATTAGTTTTGGACGTTTCAAATAGTCATCTTCGACTGTAGCAGCAGACTGAGCTGCCGCTTCATAATCATATTCTATAATACCAATCCGCTTTCTTTCCTGTCTTCCGAACGTAAATGCCATGAACAGAACAAAGATAGCCCCGCCAATCATCGCTGGAATCACTGGTGTAAAAACCTCAGACATTTCCAGATTCAAGGCTGTCATAACCCTTGCTGTTGGTCCTCCCCAAGGTAGAAGGTTCATCACACCCGAAGCTGATACGGCAATACCAGCTAATACAATTGGTCGCATGCCAATTCTTTTATAAAGCGGTAGAAAGGCAGAAATAGTAATCATGTATGTTGTCGTACCATCACCATCTAAAGAAATAAAAAGGGCTAATACGGCTGTTCCGATAGCAATTTTTACAGGATCCCCTTTTACTAGCCTAAGAATCGTTTTAATGATTGGATCAAATACACCAGCATCGATCAAAATACCAAAGAAAAGAATTGCAAATAAAATCATAATCCCTGTTGGAGCGACACTTTTAATCCCATCCAACATCATAGGTCCCATTTCACTTCCGAATCCACCAATAACTGCGAACGTAATTGGCACTACAATTAATGCAATCATTGCTGTAAGACGGCCCGTCATAATCAAAATCATAAATACTATTATCATTAAAAAACCTAAAATTGCTAGCATAATACTCCCCCCAAATGCTTTGTGAAGTTATTTATCAATTCGTTAAATAACTAATTTTCCGAATATTACACCTTATAATAAATTAACATCGACCAAATGTAATCGTTTACAAATTAATGTTTATTAATTTCTTTATAGCTATTTTGTACATTTTGTTCACGAAAAGCATTGTATGCCTGTCTATTTTTGATAAACAAAAAAAGAGGCTAACCTTGGACTATGTATTCTCTCCACCATCGTATAAGACGATAGAAAGGAAAACACATAGATCTCAATAGTCAACCTAATAAAGCAAATATATTACTATGCCTAATAAGAGTAAATTTACTCAGTAAATCTCCAATAATTTCTCATATTTCTTATTTTCATCATCAAGAAATCTAGATGTATCTCTACTGTTCATATAAAAATCTTCCCACATATATATCTGTAAAGTTTGTTTCCATTCTTTGGTTTTGACCATTTTTGCAAATGTCGTCTCCCAAAATTCGATTTCCTTTTTTGACATATTAGGTGGTCCCATAATACCGCGCCAGTGTTTAAAAACTACATTTATTCCCTCTTCCTTCCATGTAGGAATTTCTGGGAGCTCCTTTAAACGTTTCTCCGAGGAAATGACAAGCAATTGTACCTGATTCAAATCATAATATTTTTTAGCCTCGGATAATGCCATCGTTGCCACATCTATTTGCTTTTTTAATAATGCATCAACAACTTCATCACTATTCTCATAAACTAAAAAATCTAGTTTTTCAGGATGCACTCCTGCCTGTTTACTCGCTAATACAAAAGAAATTTGATCATCATTGCCTAATCTCGGGGAAACTCCTATTTTATACGCTTGAGGTGTTTCTTTGAGCTCTTCCATTAAACCTTTTGCACTTTTTATTTCTGAATCCTTGGAGACAATTACGACATTCCATTCTGTAGCCAAAGTGGCAATGGGTGTAAAATCTTTGTAGGTTAGCTTACTTTGCCCCAACAAATGATTGGTTATGAGTAGGCTTGAATTCATTGCTAGCACATGTTTTTTTTGTTGTTTAGTATATTTCCATCCTAGCTCTCCACCAGCACCTATTTTATTCAGTACATGAATATCCTCATCAATCAAATTGTTACTCAGTAAAATATCCTGTATGGCTCTTGCTGTTTTGTCCCAACCTCCACCAATAGAGCTTGGGGCAATGAATGTTACTGTATCTGTTATTGCTTCATGCCCCTCATCTTGTGAACAACCAAAGCAAAGCATGACAACAAGCACGAAAATAAACATTATTTTTTTTCTCATTGTTCATCCCTTGTCCTTATTTTTAAGTTAACCTTGTTGTTATTCTTTATAGTAATATTTCCTCTCAGGCCTTCCAACAACTCCATATTCATGTTTTGCCGTACAGACATCAATTGAAACAAGAAACTCTAAATACCTTCTAGCAGTTGTTCGAGATGCACCGATTTGTTCACCCATCTCCTCGATGGAAATACCACCTTTTAGTTCCTTCATTACCTCTTTCACTTTTTCTAAAGTATGACGATCAACACCTGAAGGTAAGTCTTTTTGAGATGAGGACAATTGATTGGCAACACCAAAGTATTGATCAATCAATGTTTGGTCGACCTCATCACGATGACTTAGAAGTTTTTTCTTTTTTTTATATTCTTCCACCGCTTCAACAAATTTCTCCATTGTCACAGGCTTCAACAAATAGTTACTCACACCATATCTAACTGCCGTCTCCAACATCGTTTTTTCTGTTGCAGCAGTCACTATAATAATATCGATTGTTGGATAATGATCGCGAATTTTTGCTAACAAATTTGTTCCAAGATCATCGGGCATATAGATATCCAAAAAAAGCAAGTCAACTTCATATTTCTCTAGTATGTCCATCGTTTCCTTTGCATTCAATGCCTTCTGAACAACCTTTACATCTGGTACTTTATGCAAAAACTGTTCTTGCACTTGTGCAATACGAAAATCATCTTCCGCAATGACAACCTTAATCATTTTTCCCCTCTCCTTCTTTTATCTCCCTGTGCTGACATTTAGAAACCCGACTTAAAGGGAAGTACCTCCAACATCAGTAGTACTATAGATTATCTCATTGAGTAAGCTTCATTATTTCGGTAGAAATACCGTGAAAATGGCCCCGCCGTTTTTGTCATTTTTTACTTCTACTGTTCCACCTAAAGATTCTACAATTTGTTTAACATTAAATAAACCGTACCCCCTATTTTTTCCTTTAGATGAACTACGTAAATCAAATATAAAATCTAACATATCTTCAGCAATTCCCTTTCCGTTATCTGCTACTTCTATAATGATATCACTCCCAATTCCTGTAATTGAGAAAGACACCCTTCTCTCTTTTCGATCGGCTACGGCATCAAATGCATTATCAATAAGATTTCCAATGATTGTGATGATATCCGTGATTTCAATGTGACTTGGTAAGACATCTACATAACTATCAGGATCAATTTCAAAGGCAATCTTCTTTTCCGATGCATTACCCAGTTTCCCTAATAATATAGCTTGAACATTTATATCTTGAATTTGATTAAATAGAATTCGGTTTTGGTGTTGGTGATTGGCTGACTCCTTTTGTATAAATTCAAACGCATCCTGATATCTCTCTAATTGGATTAATCCTGATAATAAGTAAAGTTTATTTGAGTACTCATGCGTTTGTGCACGAAGTCCCTCAGAATATGCGCGAACCTCTGTGATCGTATCAATAAGCTTTTTAAGCTCCGTTTTATCACGAAAACTAGAAACCACACCCATAATCTTTTCATTTTCGATAATGGGAATAAAATTAAAAATAAATACTTTATCATTAATTAATATCTCTACATTATGAATGGGCTTACCTTTCTGTAATACATGATCGATATTAATTGCTGGTAAGACAAATTGAATATGTTCACCAATAGAGGATTCATCCTTGAGGTTCAACATTGAACTAGCAGAATGATTGATTAAGGTTAAGAAACCCTTTTGATCGATTGCAATGATTCCTTCCTTTACTGATAACAGAATGGCACTTCTTTCTCTATATAGTGAGGAGATTTCATGCGGTTCCAATCCCATAGTATCTTTTCTAATACTTTTGGTTAAAAAAATACCACCAATGATTCCTAAAATTAAAACAATCAGAGAAGCAATGAGAATGGACTTAATTCGTTTATAAATATTTTGAAAGATTTCTTTTTCTGCGTATTCAACTGTTACGGTCCCAATTACACGAGTATATTCTCCATTGTCTGCTATGATAGGAACCTTTCCTATTAAAACAGAACCACTCTCTCGTTCCAATTCAAAATTATTAGAACCACCAAATATTAACCCATAATTATTTGTATGGTCAAAACTCTTCTGACCAACCTGACTTGGGCTTCTGTGCGAATAAATAATCTTCTCCCGATCTTCAATAATAATATTTTCTGCATTTACCTGATCTATTACTTGCTCAGCAATTGGACGAAAACGTAGCTCTAAATCACTTTTCCCAATGGATTCTTTAAGTTCTGGCATAAGAGAGATTGTCATAGCCGTTTGCAATGCCAATTGTTTAACTTGAGTCCTTGCATCGACATATTGTAAATAAGCAAATATACTGGCGAGCAGAAAAACAATAAAAAGAATTAACGTGCTAATCAATCCCAATATTTTTGTTTGTAATGGTATCTTTTTTTTGTTCAATATACTTAACCTTCACCCTTTTCAACTAGTATAATTCATATAACTTTCATCCTACTTTTATTTAAATCCCTTTGTTGCCATATTTAAGAGAATATAACTTAGCTCATGGTAATTTGACTGTTATGATTGTTTTAACTAGAAAAATCATAAGAACTTACTAAATATCAGAGGAAAACCTAGTTTGAATCCAGCTTAATTTCTAGATTATACTATATTTCAAAGGAATTTTAGAATGCATAAAATTCTTCCACCAAAATCGGTGGAAGGTTTATGTAAATCAATAATAAAATCTTATACACACATCAGGAAAGTCCTGTTGTTAATCCATGCTTATACGCTAAGTCTCCATTTTGTAATTCTTGGTTAAAATAAACTTGTGATTTGATATTGGATTTCGGCGTTCAGGATGAAAATAGAATAAACATGAATTTATTACTATCATTAAAATAAAGATGCTCCTCTTATTACAGAAATGCGCCAATGTCTGATATCTCCCTTGAAACTTCCCCAAATTTTTATTTTTTCTCTCCTTATAGTTTGAAAGAGTTCAAAAAAGGTTATAAAACACTATAACAAAATATTTAAAATACAAAATAGGAGATGGATAGTATGAGTTTCATTTGGTTTTTAATAATTGGCGGGCTTATCGGTTGGCTTGCAGGTATAATTTTGGGTAAAGATATCCCAGGTGGAATTATTGGTAATATTATTGCAGGTATTATCGGCGCATGGATTGGTGGTATGCTTCTTGGAAGTTGGGGTCCTAAAATTTCCGATTTCTATATCTTCCCTGCCCTCATTGGAGCAATTATACTAGTTTTCATTTTGAGTTTAATTCTGAAATCATTGCGTAATGCTTCGTAAGCTAAATAGATCTCTTAATCTATTACTATACGATTAAGTGAATCAGATGTAACCAATAATAAATGGTGACTGTGCTTATAACAAAAAAGCGGCCTTCCACATCATATCTGTGGAGGACCGCTTTTACTTTGTTTTTAATTAACTTAACAATTCTCCGCTCCGTGAATTCAAGATGAACAGAACAGCCTATACAACAATAGCGCCTGATTGAGGAGGACTATGCCATACAAAGCTTGATAATTAATGTTCTATAGATGTGATCCTCCACTTGCATCGAGCAATTGACCAGTTACCCAACGGCTGTCTGATGAAGCAAGAAAGGCGGCAATATCTGCCACATCCCCGGGCTCTCCCCATCTGTTGAAAATTGAAAGACCAGCCGCATATTTTTGTCCATCAAGGTTTTTCAAAGTCTCAGCATTCATTTCTGTATTAATAATCCCAGGTTGGATGGCGTTTACCGTAATATTCCGGCTCCCTAGTTGTTTGGCTAGAAGACGCGTAAACGTGTCGATTGCACCTTTGGACATACTGTACGTGAAGACACTTGGTGAAGCTGCACGTGTCACAAAAGATGAAATATTAATAATACGCCCCCCATCTTTTAAACGTGGCAAAGCTTGCTGAGTAACAAAAAGTGGTGCTTTAACATTTATCTTCATTACCTCGTCAAATGATTCTTCCGTCGTCTCTTCTAAACTGATAATTTGACCAATTCCAGCATTGTTGACAAGAATATCGAATCCGCAACCGCCCATATATTCCCGAATAGTATCATCCAAAGTAGTAAATAAATCTTGAATACCATCTAGAGTACTAAGGTCAGCACCAATCGCCAAAGCATTTCCTCCGCTTTGTTCGATCTGGTGAACAACTGCTTCTGCCTCAGTACGTCTTTTCCCATAATGAACGACGACAAAGGCTCCCTCTTGTGCCAGACGCAATGCAATACTGCGGCCAATTCCTCGACTTGATCCTGTAACTAAAGCGATTTTGCCTGTTAACTTACCCATGCTTCCATCTCCTTGTTCAAACATAGTTAGATTACATAGAGAATTATATCAAGGGACATTATTTGAAATGTTGCTCTCCTATTCGGTTTCAAGGAGTGTTTCGTTATGGATAAAAACACCCCTTTAGATTAATAGTATCCAAAGGGGTAAAATGGTGTAATTTTTTTACAAACGGTATGACTTTATTTAAAATCACCAACACATTAAATCTAATTTTTGTTCCTACTCAACAGTTACCGATTTAGCTAGGTTACGTGGTTTATCTACATCACAGCGGCGGTGAAGTGCAGCATAGTAGCTAATTAATTGTAAAGGTACTACTGATACAAGCGGTGTTAGTAATTCATGAACATGTGGAATGACTAAACGGTCACCATCTTCATCAATGCCTGCCATCGCGATAATACATGGATATGCACCACGAGCCGCTACTTCTTTAACATTACCACGGATGTTTAATCCTACTGAAGCTTGTGTGACAAGCGCAAACACAGGTGTACCTTCTTCGATTAAGGCAATTGTTCCATGCTTCAGTTCTCCACCAGCAAAGCCTTCTGCTTGGATGTACGAAATTTCTTTTAGTTTTAAGGCACCTTCAAGGCTGACATAGAAGTCCATATTACGGCCAATGAAGAATGCGTTGCGTGCGATTTTTAAGTAATCTTCTGCAATGTCTTCTAGCACATCTTTTGAATCAATAATTGTTTGGATGCCATTAGCGGCAATCGCAAGCTCTTGTTTTAAATCAAATTCTAAGCCTTTGCCATTTGCCTTTGCTGTCACATAGGCTGCTAATGCAAGTACTGCTACTTGTGCCACATAAGCTTTTGTAGAAGCTACAGCAATTTCTGGACCTGCATGTAATAACAATGTATGGTCAGCTTCACGTGATAACGTAGAGCCAGGTACATTTGTGATCGTTAATGTTGGATAGCCCAACTCTTTAATTTTTACAAGTACTTGACGACTATCTGCTGTTTCTCCTGATTGTGTAATGAAGATAAATAATGGTCTTTCTGAAAGTAATGGCATGTTATAGCCAAATTCACTAGAAATATGCACTTCTACAGGGATACCGGCCATTTTTTCGAAATATTGTTTACCGATAAGACCCGCATGATAGCTTGTGCCCGCTGCAATAATATATAAACGATCTGCTGCTCGTAAGGCTTCTAAAATCTCCGCATCAATCGTTAAATCACCGTTGTCACCTTCATATGCTTGAATGATTTTACGAATAACTGTAGGCTGCTCATCCATTTCTTTTAACATATAGTGTGGATATGTGCCTTTTTCAATATCACTCATATCAAGCTCAGCAGTATATGGTGCACGCTCTACTACAGTACCATCTAATTTTGTAATTTCCACACTTGCTTTGTGTACGATAACTACCTCTTTATCGTGAAGCTCTACGTATTGATCTGTTACCTGTAGCATCGCCATTGCATCTGACGCAACAACATTGAAACCTTCACCAATTCCAACTAGAAGTGGTGATTTATTTTTTGCTACAAAGATTGTATCTGCTGCCTCTGCATCTAATAGTGCCAGTGCATAGGAGCCATGTAATAGAGATAATGTTTTACGGAAGGCGTCTGCAGTGCTTAGACCATCTTTCACAAATAACTCTACTAATTGCACAATAACCTCTGTATCTGTATCAGATTTCATTGGAATGCCTTTTAAATATGTTTTTTGCAATAAGTGATAGTTTTCAATAACCCCATTATGCACAAGTGTAAAGCGTCCTGATGCACTTTGATGTGGGTGAGCATTTAAACGATTTGGCACACCATGTGTTGCCCAACGTGTATGACCAATACCAATTTTCGCAGCAACATCTTCATCTACCGCTTCTCGTAAATCTGCAATACGCCCTTTTTCTTTGAAAACCGTTACGCCTTCCTCGTTACGTACTGCAATACCCGCTGAATCATAACCACGGTACTCTAGCTTTTCTAAGCCTTTTAATAGAATTTCCTTTGCATCTGATTCACCAATATATCCTACAATTCCACACATAATTCTCGTCCTCCGATAATGTCAATTTAACGCAATGACAAACTAGGCCTCATCCTATCGAATTTTTTTGAATGTACAGCGAAGCTTTATTTTTATAAAAAATAAAGCACTCCAATACACACAAGCTATTCAGCCAACTGAATAGAGACCTTCGATATGTGAAGCTTCATCTATTTATCTATTGCTTTTACAATACCTTCTCCATTTTCTGTACATTCAATCACTCAAATGCTTTCAAAATGGAAAATGACAATCGGGTATGTCGATTGGGAGGCATCCGCCGAATTTTCGATAAACCTCCACCTCGTCTGCTGAAGATCTTTTCGTCCGATTTCTTCAGCTCAGGCGCTATAATTGTTTTCCGATTTTACGCTTTCTTCCCTCCTTAGGCGTTCGTTAAAGGATAAGGTCGGACCTCATCTTCAACTTCTCCATCATACTCAATCATATGCTATCCGTCAAATTTTCGTTATAAAAAACACCTAGTCCTAAAGCTTTTTCGTGACAAATATGTAGACAAAGCGATACATAAGCACTTTGATAAGCATTGTAATAGAAATTAGGCACAAGCATTTAAAATGCTTGTGCCTATCCTTTATTTACTGTCTAATAATTTAACAATTTCTCTATTAAATGCAGGAAGATCATCTGGCGTTCTACTTGTTACAAGCTGTTTTTGACAGACAAATACTTCTTCATCATGGAAGATTGCCCCTGCATTTTCTAAATCCACTTGGATGGATTTATAACCTGTGGCGTCACGCCCATTTAATGTCTTTGCAGTAATAAGAAGTTGTGGTCCATGACAAATGGCAAAGGTAGGCTTCATTTCATCCATAAAGGACTTTGCAAATGCTACTATACGATCATCCGCACGTAATATATCGGGAGAAAAACCACCAGGAATAAATAATGCATCGTAATCTGTAGCTTTTACTTCATCAATGCCTTTATCAATTTTCACGGACTCTCCATGCTTACCCTTAACTTCCTTGCCTGCTTCGATATCAATTGTTACTAGCTGATGCCCAGCTGCTTCCAACGCTTCTTTAGGGCTTGTAAACTCAATGTCCTCAAACATATCTGTTATAACTGTAGCAATTTTAGCCATATCAATTAAACACTCCTTGTTATTGTGACTCCTAATTACTGTTCCCCATCTCGCTTATTTAAAACATTCCTTTCAAATAAGTAAACCCGATTTCCTGTTTACGGAAATCGGGTTTACACTCTATTTCTTATTCTGTTAGGCCCATTTCTACACGTACAACATCTGCAATACGCTCGACAAAACGCTCACAATCCGTTTCTGTTGCTGCTTCCACCATGACACGTACTAATGGCTCTGTACCTGAAGGACGTACTAAAACACGACCATTTCCAGCCATTTCAGCTTCTACCTCTGCAATTACTGCAGCTACTTTCGCATTATCAGTCACAGCATGCTTATCTGTTACACGCACATTGACAAGACGCTGAGGGTAGATTTTCATTTCAGCTGCAAGTTCTGAAAGCTTTTTACCCGTCGCTTTCATAATGTTGACAAGCTGAATTCCTGTCAGTAAGCCATCACCTGTTGTATTAAAATCTAGAAAGACGATATGCCCTGATTGCTCGCCACCTAAATTGTATTCATTCGCACGCATTTCTTCCACAACATAACGATCACCTACAGCTGTTTGTACACTTTGCATACCATTGTCAGCCACAGCTTTATAGAAGCCCATATTGCTCATTACTGTTGAAACAATTGTTTGCTTCTTTAAACGCCCTACCGCATTTAAATGCTTACCAATGATAAACATAATTTGGTCACCGTCAACAATTTTTCCGTTTTCATCTACAGCAATTAAACGGTCTCCATCGCCATCAAAGGCTAAACCAACATCTGCACCTTTTTCAGTAACAAATTTAGCTAGTCCTTCTGGATGTGTTGAGCCTACACCATCATTAATATTTAAGCCAGTTGGAGAAGCACCCATTGTAGAAATGTCAGCTTCTAAATCAGCAAATAAATGTGTAGCTAAAGATGAAGTTGCACCATGTGCACAATCAAGCGCTACATGGATACCATCAAATTCTTCATCCACTGTTTGCTTTAAGTATTGAATATATTTTTGACCACCTTCGAAATAGTCACTTACAGATCCTAAATCTGCTCCTATAGGACGTGGTAATGTATCCTCTTGCGCATCAATTAACGCTTCAATTTCCGCTTCCTGTGCATCTGTTAGCTTAAAGCCATCAGGACCGAAAAATTTAATACCGTTATCTGCAACTGGGTTATGTGAAGCTGAAATCATGACGCCTGCATCTGCGCTCATAATTCGAGTAAGGTATGCCACACCTGGTGTTGAAATAATACCCAGACGCATTACCTCTACCCCAATTGATAAAAGACCAGCCACAAGTGCACCTTCAAGCATCTCGCCTGAAATACGTGTGTCACGACCAATTAAAACCTTTGGACGGTCAGTTGCATCTTTTGTTAAAACATAGCCGCCTATACGACCAAGTTTAAATGCAAATTCTGGTGTTAATTCACTATTCGCGACGCCACGGACGCCATCTGTTCCAAAATATTTACCCATTCTACTTATTCTCTCCTTCAATGCAAGACAGTGCCTAGTGAGTTTCTATCAAGCATTAGACACTTGTCCGCTTACTTTTGGAAAAGTCTGCTTTTGTTCATTCATTGGTAATTATTAATATTCCACTCTGCCAGTTTGTTTGATGAAACCTGAATTACAAACCTGATTGGATTTTTGATTTAGAATCAAAATAAAATTATAGTCACATATTGTTTAAGAATCAATATCTTCCGATTCCTCAGTTGACGTATTTTTATCAGTTGTAGTACTCTCATCTGTCACATCAGGTTCTTCAGTTGGAGGTGGCGTTTCCTCTGTAGAAGCTGGTGTTTTCTGCTGTTCTTCTTGTTCTACCTTTGTAATATCTGCCTTCACTTTTATTTTCTTGTCAGATATTTTTGTCACACCATCTGGTAATTTTACATCAAATTCATAAGTTTTGGACTCAGTAATTTTTGACAGGTCAACTGTTATTGGAATGGATGTTAAACTGTCAATAATTGATTTTCTACCATACACTTTGATCATTTTCGGTGTAAATGTTAATGAGTTAATGGTAATGTCTTCGGCAGCTTGCCCTGTTTCCTTAAGGACAACTGGGATCTCTCGACTATACTCCGCTATATCTACTTGAACTTTCACAATTTCAGGTTCAATAGTCACGTCTAACTTATTTAAATCTCTATCTAATACTTTTACAGCTGCTTCCTGCGTGAATGATTGCTTCAAGCCCTGCTCTCCTGTAACAGTTGCTTTTACATAACTAATGCTTTCAATAGCACTTTTTGCACCTGTTACATAAACAGTTGGCGGGTTGGCCGTCATTTCTTTTAAGATAAAACCTTCTTCGATTAAACGTTTGTTCATTTCAGGGTCCACTCGGAACTCCTGCGTGACCTTTTCCTCAATATTCACATGAACAGTTGCAGGGTCTAATGTCACCTTTAACTTTTCTGAAATATTTTCGTATTGCAGTTTTACATCATGCTCTCCCAGCAATAAATTGCTCAAATCCGCAAATATAGAAAAATCCTTAGCTCCCTTTGCTTTTAAAACCAATGCCATGGGACCTTCTATCGTTACATCCACAGTTTCAGGTAAACCTGTCACAATAAGATTCTCATTATCGTAATAAACATCCACTGGAACATCACGAATAACATCCGTTTGTTCATTTGAGGTAGCTTTATTTAAAGGTGACAACTCAGTACGCACTGAGAAAAAAAGCAAAAACGCTAAAAATAGCGCGATGATTCTAAGTACCCAAGGGCTATCCATCATTTTATCCATTCTTTTTCCCCCTCCAAGTCAACTTAGAGGATGCATTTGATTCTTGTACTGATCCGAACCACATTTTTCTTAATAATGTTTCAAACTCCTCTAGAGATAGATTTCGATGGAGATTACCATTTAATGTTATACTAATTGCGCCTGTTTCTTCTGACACAACAATTGTAATAGCATCTGTAACTTCACTTAAGCCAAGAGCAGCACGGTGGCGTGTCCCTAACTCTTTTGAAATAAATGGGCTTTCAGATAAAGGTAAATAACAAGCCGCTGCTGTAACTTTATCTTTTTGCATAATAACAGCCCCATCATGTAGCGGGGTATTTGGTATAAAGATATTAATCAGTAATTCTGATGAAATTTCAGCATTTAGCCCTATACCTGTTTCAATATATTCATTAAGACCTGTTTCTTTTTCAATAGAAATTAACGCACCTATTCGACGTTTAGCCATATAACTTACAGACTTCTTCATAGCCTCAATAAGTCTTGTTTGTTCTTCTTCTTCTTGACTTGATGAACGTTGGAATAGCTTTCCTCGTCCAATTTGTTCTAAACCACGTCTGATTTCAGGTTGGAAAATAATAATAATCGCTAGGAAACCAAACTCAATAACTTGTTGTAGCATCCAGCCAAGTGTTTGTAACCCTAAAAGGTCTGTTGCAATTCGTGCAATAATAATGACGAATATTCCCTTAAGTAATTGGACAGCCTTCGTACCTTTAATGAGGGTTAAGACTTTATAAACAACGTACCAAACGAGCAGTACATCAATGAAGTTAATAACAATATTCACAGGTGTTAAATCCGTGAAATGTTCGATAATTTGCACGTGGCATCCCCCACTTTTCATTACGAATCCATACACATTCAAGTATATCACATTCTTATCAAATGTAACTTTTTTCAAATAAAAAGTCTACTCAGAAGAGTAGACCTTTCAGCCTCTCACGTGCACTATTTTTTAGGACGTATAGAGTGTTATTTAGTTTCTTCTTTTTCCTCAAATGTCATGGCTGTCTTAACAGAATTTTTAATTGTATACCATAACCATTCAAATACTTCGTCAATTTCTTCGATTCTCCCTGAAACTACCGCTGAAGATGCCATATATTGCCCGTTGATTACTGTGACGTTGCCATCAACTTCACCTTCAACAATCAAATCGCCATTTTTCACAACAATATCGCCTTTTACCACTTCTCCTTCAGGGACAATCACTGTTTGACCATCCACAACTAAATTAGGTTGCTTGGTCACCGAGAAATGCTGGTCATCCATGAAGCTACCCAATAATGTAGCACTCATGAATAAGCAAAATACTGCTGCTGCCACAAGGAACGGATGCCGGCGAATCCATTTTTGTATACCTACTCGACTTTTTGGTTTTGGTAAACGAGCCATAACTGCTGCTTCAAAACTCGGAGGCGCTGTAATGTGGGAAGCACTCTTCACAAAGGCGATTGTTTCACTCAATTCTTGCATCAACTGTTTACAATCATTACATGTATGCAAGTGTTGTTTCAACTCTTGCTCATGCTCACGACTAATGTCACCGTCTAAATAATCATGCATATAGTCTATAATATGCTCTGGACAAGTATTCATGACGCTCCCCCTCCTACAGATTGTTTAATTGCTTACGTAATGCCTCACGTCCGCGGTGAATCCTCGTTTTCACCGTTCCAAGCGGCATATCTAAAATCTCGCTAATCTCTTGTAACGATAACTCTTCTATATATTTCAATACTATAACCGAACGGTATTTATCCGGCAATCGTCCAATTTCATATTGAATGCGATCTTGCAGCTCCATTTGTTCTAACTGCTCCTCTGGTAGCTGGTCATCTGCTGCGATTTGCGAATACATATCAAGCCCTTCTGTACCAGCTACTTCTGCATCTAAATAATAATCCGGTTTCTTTTTTCGAATACGGTCAATGCAGAGGTTTGTCGCTATGCGATAAAGCCACGTTGAAAACTTTCTTTTCTGATCAAATGTATGCAAGTTCATATAAGCTCGCACAAAAGCCTCTTGAGCAATGTCTTCAGACTCTTGTTTGTTGCCTAACATTCGATAGCATACTTGGTACAGTTTGTGCTGATAGAGACTCACAATATCGGCAAATGCGTTTTGATCGCCTTTAAGCACTTGTTTTATTCTCTTATTTACTAACGCATCCATTGTGTTGACTTCTCCACCTTTACAACTGTCTTATACTATACGAAGCACCAATAAGAAAAGTTTCGTTTTAATTCAATTATAGCAAAAGATTTTTATGCAATGTGGCAACAGGCAATTTTTTGTCAAATTTTCTTTAAACTAGTGTTTCGCCAAATAAAGATCCCATTAATGCAACAGCCACATTTGCTGTTGTATTCTTTTCATCTAATATAGGATTTACCTCTACAAACTCTGCTGAAGTTACCATGCCTGATTCTTGTAACATTTCCATTGCTAAATGGCTTTCTCGGTACGTAATTCCGCCTGGAACTGGTGTACCCACACCTGGCGTATAAAGTGGATCTAATCCGTCTAAATCAAGTGATAAATGTAAGCCATCAACATTTCGTTCCTTTAAATAAGCAAGTGCATCTTCCATCACACGTGTCATGCCAAGTCGGTCGATTTCATGCATTGTATATACTTTAATTCCTTGTTGACGTATCAATTCACGTTCTCCTGGGTCTACTGAACGAGCTCCAATAATAATCACGTTTTCTGGCTTAATTTTTGGAGCATAGTTGCGAATTTGCACTAAACGTTCATGTCCTAGCCCAATACTAACAGCTAACGGCATCCCATGTATATTGCCTGAAGGTGTTGTTTCAGGTGTATTTAAATCTGCATGAGCGTCATACCAGATAACACCGAGATTTTTGTAATGCTCACCTAATCCAGCTAATGTTCCAATAGCAATGCTATGGTCTCCACCAAATACGAGTGGGAATTTCTTTTGTTCCACTACTTCATGCACACTATTTGCTAATGCAGTACTAACATCTACAACTTCCTCTAAATTTAGTAATTTTTCATCCACAGCTCCGTCAGCAAGCTTTTGACTAACACGAATATCCCCTTGATCCTGTACATCGTGTCCGATAGCCTCTAAACGTTCAACAATACCTGCATATCGAATAGCACTTGGTCCCATATCTACCCCACGGCGTGTTTGTCCGTAATCTGTTGGTACTCCAATAATAGAAATATTAAGTTTATTCATGTTTTTATACCCCCTAAAAGTTATAAGATTATTGTAAAGCCTACATACCACTTGGCTCAACTCGACAAAAAGTTGTATATTTATTCATTTATAAATAACATAAAAAAATCTCCTACTGTTTTCAGCAAGAGATTAGTTATCTGTAGTTAATATAACACTTTTGAATAATTTTCATTCTAAAAAAGTGAGCCATGAAGGACTCGAACCTTCGACCCTCTGATTAAAAGTCAGATGCTCTACCAACTGAGCTAATGGCTCATAAAAGAAAAAATGGCTGGGGTACTAGGATTCGAACCTAGGCATGACGGAATCAAAATCCGTTGCCTTACCGCTTGGCTATACCCCAATCATTTATAAAACTGGTGGAGGGGGACGGATTCGAACCGCCGAACCCTAAGGAGCGGATTTACAGTCCGCCGCGTTTAGCCACTTCGCTACCCCTCCGAAATAACACAATAAGAATGGTGGAGGATGACGGGCTCGAACCGCCGACCCTCTGCTTGTAAGGCAGATGCTCTCCCAGCTGAGCTAATCCTCCATAGAAACAGGTGTTATATCACAGTTTATATTCTTTATAAAGCCTATGTTTTAAATGGTGACCCCTACGGGATTCGAACCCGTGTTACCGCCGTGAAAGGGCGGTGTCTTAACCACTTGACCAAGGGGCCAATATTATGTCTCAAACAAGACAAGAATTATAATAACATTTTTCATTAATAATTGCAATGCTTTTCCACAAATTTTTTTATGTATTATAGCATTTGAAAAAAGGACAAAAAAATGGCTCCGAAGGCAGGACTCGAACCTGCGACAACCTGATTAACAGTCAGGTGCTACTACCAACTGAGCTACTTCGGAACAATGCTATTCACTTTGGTTTTAGACAACCTCTTAAGTACATTTATTATTATAGCAAGCATTATAAATAATGCAACACATTTTGTGAAAATTTTTATATTTTTTGTCGAAGTATCCTCCTATATTCGTCTGAAAGCATAATAGTTCTCTATTAATTCTAATATTTCTATTTAACGTACTAAATATTCTTGCTGTATATTATTGTAATTGTTAAAATAAAAATAGTTTTATGAATTTTCTATCAAATTTTCTGGGGGAGGATGTTCAAGATGGTATCAAATGATTTAATTGCACCTGAATTTTATAACATCACAGAGGAATTAGAAAAATTTTCGCAAGATAGTGATCGCCAAGCAATACGTTGGTTAAATACACAACAAGAGAGACGTACAGTTTCTTATGTGGAGCTTAACCAAAAAATGAATCAATACGCAAACGCTTTTACGGAGAAGGGGCTTCAAAAAGGTGATCGTGTATTAGTTATTATTCCTCGACTTCCAGAAGCCTATTTCGTTTTTCTAGGCTGCTTAAAGGCTGGTATCGTACCCATTTCATGTTCAGAGATGCTACGTGCAAGCGATTTAGAATATCGGATGGAACATTCTTCTGCTAGTGCAGTTATTGCTTATGAGGCTTTTACTAGTGAAGTTGATCAAATTGCTTCTTCTGTAGACGCATTGAAAAATAAACTAGTGATCGGTGCTGCGAAAGGAGATTGGACTTCTTTAGATGAATTAGCAAGCAGCCAGCCAGCTACATTTACAGCCGTAGCTACTACACGTGATGACATGGCATTCCTTTCTTATACATCTGGTACAACTGGTAAACCTAAAGGCGTTGTTCATTCACATGGCTGGGGATATGCACATATTAGAACTGCAGCTTCAAAATGGCTTTGTGTACGTGAAGGAGACCTCGTGTGGGCAACAGCTGCTCCTGGTTGGCAAAAGTGGATATGGAGTCCTTTTTTATCCACAATCATGCTCGGTGCTACTGCATTTGTCTATCATGGTGGATTCGATGCAAAAACCTATCTTCAATTAATGCAGGATGAAAAAGTTAATGTTCTATGTTGTACACCGACTGAATACCGAATTATGGCGAAAATCGATAATTTACAAGACTACAATCTATCATCTCTACGTAGTGCCGTTTCTGCTGGTGAACCTTTAAATCGTCCAGTTATCGAAACATTTATGAATCATTTTGGACTAAAAGTACGTGACGGCTATGGACAAACAGAAAACACATTATTAATTGGTACACTCGAAAACACAGAATTACGTCCTGGATCTATGGGTGTTCCAACTCCAGGTAATATTGTACGTATTATCGACAATGAAGGGAATGAAGCGCCAGTTGGAGAAGTTGGTGATATTGCTGTTCACAAATCTTCACCAGCTTTATTTAAAGAATATTATAAAGAACCAGAGCGCACACAAGCTGCATTTCGTGGGGATTGGTATATTACAGGTGATCAAGCAAAATGTGATGAAGACGGTTACTTCTGGTTTGAAGGTCGTGGAGATGACATTATTATTTCATCTGGTTATACGATCGGACCATTTGAAGTTGAAGATGCATTAAACAAACATGAAGCTGTACAAGAATGTGCAGTTGTAGCTGCGCCAGATGAAATTAGGGGGCATATTGTAAAGGCATTTGTTATCTTACGAGAAGGCTTCAAAGAATGTAATGAAGAGGAGTTAACAAAGGAGCTACAGGAGCATGTAAAAGCGTTAACAGCCCCTTATAAATACCCTCGTAGTATCGTCTTTATTGATGAGTTACCAAAAACGACATCAGGGAAAATTCGCCGTATCGAACTGCGAGCTACTACAGTTCATACACATTAAGTTAGGTATCTAAAACAAGAAGGCATCCATTGAGGATGCCTTCTTTTATTTATAAATAATCGGCTCAAATAAAAAAAGCCACTACTGAGTGTATCAGTAGCGACTTTTTGCGCCTAGCGACGTCCTACTCTCACAGGGGGAAGCCCCCAACTACCATCGGCGCTAAAGAGCTTAACTTCCGTGTTCGGTATGGGAACGGGTGTGACCTCTTTGCCATCATCACTAGACTTTGTATTTAATTGAAAGATTTGCTCTTTCAAAACTGGATAAACGGTGCATTGAATGCTTCAAACGTTTTGGTTAAGTCCTCGATCGTGTCTCTTATACACATCTGACGCTGCCGACGATCTTACGCTTGTATACCTCTTTCTTATACAC
>NZ_MDGU01000022.1:0-27620 GCF_001705465.1 Lysinibacillus sp. AR18-8 | reverse complement strand
GTTCAGTTTTCAAGGTTCATTATTTAAGTCGTTTTTCAGCGACTTCTTTATATTAACATCTCATTCAAAACATGTCAACAACTTTTTTAAAAAAGTTTTTTGTGTTTTTCTGAGTTATTCGTTTATGTCTTAGCGACAATTAATATAATACAATACTAAGATATTATTCGTCAACTACTTTTCTAAAAAAATATCGAGGTATTTTTTAGATACCTCGATTACAAGCATACTACAGTCATTGCCCCATTTCTAGAGCATCTTTATTTACCTTGTAATGACGGTGAAATATCCTATCATTTTTCGCTGCAATGGGTTCAATTTGAATATAGCCTTTATCCACTAGATACTCAACAAACACTTCTAAATCCACTGAGTAATTAACAAGTTCATGATGATCATGTAATTCCTGAATAGTCCACATTTCTTTTGTTTGCATGACTTCTAATATATGCTGTGCCCCATCTCGTGTACGAGAGTGGATTAAAAACTCACTTGCTAAAAACAATAATTCTAAGCGCTTTTCTATTGGCTCATTACTTGTCACTAGCTCTTCATACAGCTTATAGATGGCTGGCTCGATTTTTTTCACCTGTGCCCAAACAGTTACTTCAGGATACAGGCCACTATCGATAATAGATAGGCGGCCTAGATGATGTAGGGAATCCACAACATGATTATAAGCATCTAAGTAACTTCCTTTATCAAAGTATTCTTTCCCCTCCAAATAGCGACGAATTAACTTTGAAAATTGAATACCTGTTTTAATTTTACGACCACTATACGGAAATTCCTGCAATTCTATTTTTAGTTTATGCAGAAATTCATTCCGATCAAATAATACTCTACCGAAGAATATCCAATCAACAACCTTTCTATTTGAACCGATGAGTAACCATTTTCGAATTAATTTCTCCGTAACAGTATGTAGAGCGATTTTATTTCCTTCATATAAGTAATGTTTTGAAAAGACTGGTTGCTCTGCTTCTTTTACGATAATGAGTAAAACCGTATCAAATGTATCTGTAACGTTACTTTGTTCTTCACGCTTTTCCACTAAAATTACGCCTAATGTATTCGACTGACTCGCACGTTCTTGATATATCGGACGCAGTACTTGCTCCATGTTCAGCCCTCCTTTATTCATATAGGTTGTTTTGTTCCGTTAAAAATTCGACATACTCTAAAAGTATTCCTTCTTTCATTCAGTTCAAAGCTAAAATACTTTGCCCTTATATGTTATAGTAGATTTTAGATTGGGAGGCAAGATGAAATATGAAACCTTATAAAAGTAAAATTAATAAAATTCGTTCATTCGCATTAGCACTAATCTTTTTTGGTTTTATTGTCATGTACGGAGGCATTTTCTTTAAAAACAGCCCGATATTAGTTTTAATTTTCATGTCACTAGGTGTTCTTTGTATTATCGGTAGCACAGTTGTATATGCGTGGATCGGATTACTGTCAACAAGAGCTATTCAAGTAGAGTGTCCTAATTGCCATAAACATACAAAGGTTTTAGGCCGAGTAGATATGTGCATGTATTGCAATGAGCCATTAACACTTGATCCTACTCTAGAAGGTAAAGAGTTCGATCAATCCTATAATAAAACAAAAAAATCCTAGCCCTTTTTAAGAGCTAGGATTTTTATTGTACTTTAGCAGTAGCAACTTTACATGATGGACAAGTGCCGTATATCTCTAAGCGATGCGAATGCACATCAAAGCCTGTTACCTGTGATGCAAAATGCTCTATTTCGTCGAGTCCAGGATAATGGAAATCGACGATCTTACCACAGCATTCACAAATCATATGGTAATGATCGTTTGTCACGAAATCAAAGCGACTTGAAGCATCCCCGTAAGTTAGCTCTTTCACAAGACCTACTTCACGAAATACACGCAGGTTGTTATAAACAGTCGCTACACTCATATTAGGGAACTTACCCTCAAGAGCTTTATAAATTTCATCGGCAGTAGGATGTGCCATTGATTGAATTAGATATTCCAAAATAGCATGACGCTGAGGAGTAATACGTACACCAGTTGTTTTCAACGTGTCCAGTGCATCTTGTAAATGCGTTGCAGACATCGTCATGCACCTCTTCCATAAGTATTATTAATTTATAATTGTTATAAATAGTGTATCCAATTCGTACTACTTCGTCAACAATCACACATTGCTTATCCTCAATAAATCAATGGTTTTTTCCTTAATATCCTCTTGATAAATCCATAACATTTTCTAAATCCGTGTCACCCTTTAGCCATTTTGTTAGGCTTGGCTTGAAAATTTCTAAGCTACGCTCAACATAACGAGAAGAATGACTGGATACATGAGGTGATACTATAACATTTGGTAATGTCCATAATGGATTGTCGGATGTCAGAGGCTCCTCTTCAAATACATCTAAAACTGCGTGTCCTATTTGCTTTCTTTCAATCGCTTGAATGAGTACGTTTTCATCAACTAAATTACCTCGACCAAAATTCATGAAGATCGCATTGTTTTTCATCGCAACAAAATGCTCTTCTTTTAATAAATGGGTCGTTTCTTTTGTTTTTGGTAATACAGAAATAACGATATCTGCAAGAGGTAGTGCTTCTTTCAAATTGGTAAAACTAATCATCGTATTCATATAGGCCGCTTCTTTACCAGAGCGGTTACATCCAATTGTTGTAACACCAAAAGCTTGCAATAAACGCCCAACTTCCGAACCAATGGCACCTGGCCCCAAAATAAGTGCCGTACTATCTCGTAATTCCGTTTGTTGCGTTTTTTTCGACCATTCATTTTTCTTTTGCTGCTCATACATCCAAGGCAAAGCTCGTTTAATGGCTAAAATATGAGCAAGAATCGATTCAGCCATAGGCGTTTTATGAATGCCACGAACATTTGAAACTAGAATCCTGCGTTCAATAATAGCCTGAGCTGGCATTTTTTCTATACCTGCCGATGCAACAAAAATCCATTTTAGCTTTGTCGCAGATTGAATACTCTCTTCTGTTAAATCTTCACCATATGTAACTAATACATCCGCTTGTTGAAGCTCTTCATTTGATATGCTCTTTTCAAAGATAAATTCAAGCTGTGGAAATTCTGCTACTAATGGCTCTCGTAAATCTAGTCTAGGTTCAAATGTAAAATAGATTCTCATTGTTTTGCCTCCTGTTCTGCTAAATAAGCATATACTTCTTCAATATGATTTTTCACTCGAACTTTGCGCCAAGCTTTTACAAGCTTCCCCTCAGCATCAATTAAAAACGTTGAACGCTCTATGCCCATATATTCACGTCCATACATTTTCTTTAAAACCCATACATCATAAGCTTCAGCAATAGCATGGTCCTCATCCACTAATAATGAAAATGGCAAACCATGCTTATCAATAAATTTTGTATGCTTGCTTGCGTTATCTGGGCTAACACCCAGAACAACAGCATTTAAATGACTGAAGTCCTCAAACTTATCGCGAAAATCACATGCCTCCGTCGTGCAGCCTGGTGTCATATCCTTTGGGTAAAAGTATAAAATAACATTTTTTCCTTTAAAATCAGCTAAATGCACCATCTCGCCCTTTTCGTTCAATAGAGAAAAATCCGGCGCCTTTTGTCCTTCTAGTAATGTCATACAATCTCCTCCTCTGTAGGTCCTATTTTACTCTAAGTAACAAATCAAGTCATATCCCTTAATTTCTTTGGATTTCTTACACCGATAGGTCTACAATAGATTACGTATAAAAAGTTAGGAGGCAATTCTATGAATCATGCAAAATCTGAAGCAATACATGAAGAGGCATTACAGCATATTGTTGGTGGTGTAAACAGCCCTTCTCGTTCATATAAAGCAGTAGGTGGCGGTTCTCCTGTATCCATGGCGCGAGGAAAAGGCGCTTATTTTTGGGATGTAGATGGCAATCGTTATATCGACTATCTAGCAGCATATGGTCCAATCGTTACTGGTCATGGTCATCCTCATATTGCAAAGGCCATTACGCACGCAGCTGAAAATGGTACATTGTTTGGGACGCCGACTGAATATGAAGTTACTTTCGCAAAAATGTTAAAGGAAGCCATTCCGTCGATGGATAAAGTACGTTTTAACAACTCTGGTACAGAAGCTGTTATGACAACGATTCGTGTGGCACGTGCCTATACAGGACGTACAAAAATCATGAAATTTGCTGGTTGCTACCACGGGCACTTTGATTTAGTATTAGTGGCTGCCGGATCAGGTCCAGCAACATTAGGAACACCAGATTCAGCGGGCGTGACAACTTCGACTGCTGAAGAAGTTATTACTGTACCTTTTAATAACCCTGAAGCCTTTACAGAAGCCATGGATAAATGGGGCGAGGAGATTGCAGCTATTTTAATCGAGCCAATAGTAGGAAACTTCGGTATCGTTGAACCAAAGCCAGGCTTTCTTGAATTAGTACATGCTATAGCAAAGGAAAAAGGGGCCCTAACGATTTACGATGAAGTCATCACGGCCTTCCGCTTCCACTATGGTGGCGCTCAAAATTTACTTGGCCTAACACCTGATCTAACTGCACTTGGTAAAGTTATTGGTGGTGGTTTACCAATCGGTGCATATGGCGGACGTAAAGAGATTATGGATACTGTTGCACCACTCGGCCCAGCATACCAAGCGGGTACGATGGCTGGAAATCCTGCATCTATGCAAGCGGGTATTGCTTGCCTAGAAGTACTACAAACACCAGGTATATATGAGGAAATGGATAGATTAGGCGCAATTTTAGAAGAAGGTATTTTAGCTGCTGCTAAAAAACATGGTGTAACCATCACGTTAAATCGACTTAAAGGAGCGCTTACTATTTACTTTACAGATGTGAAGGTAGAAAACTATGAGCAAGCTGAAAACTCTGATGGTGAAATATTTGGACGCTTCTTTAAACACATGCTTGAGCAAGGTATTAATCTAGCTCCTTCAAAATATGAAGCATGGTTCTTAACAACTGAGCATACAGAAGCAGACATTCAGGAAACAATTGAAGCAGTAGATATTGCGTTTTCTCAATTGTAATCTTGACAAGAAAAAGGCGACTTGCAAGTAGAAGTCGCCTTTTTCTTATTCATCCATGCAAATCTATGTATTTTATGAGCACTTCCTTCTATAATGTAAAGAAGCTAAAAAATATTAGACAGAAAGGACATCTTTATGAAATTAGGTGCCCGTGTATTTAAAACTGGTGTAGCTATCGTATTTGCATTATTTATTGCAGAGTTGTTAAAACTACCTTCACCTGTTTTTGCTGGAATTGCAGCTATTTTTGCTATTCAGCCTTCTATTTATCGTTCTTACCAAACCATTGTGGAGCAAGTACAAGCGAATATTATAGGTGCGACAATTGCCGTCATTTTCGGCTTGCTTTTTGGACACCATGTCGTTGCCATTGGTATAGCTGTCATAATAGCTATTGGTTTAATGTTAAAGTTTAGACTCGAAAAATCACTTTCGCTAGCGTTGGTTTCAGTTGTAGCTATTATGGAATTTCAAGGGGATGACTTTTTAACATTTGGTTTGATACGCTTTGTTACGATATTAGTTGGGGTATTAGCAGCATTTGTCGTAAATCTTGTGTTCTTACCACCTAAATACGAGGTAAAACTATTTCGCAAAATTTATATTTTACAAGATGATATTATTCGTTGGACACGACTGGCTGTACGGCAAGCTTCTGAGCATACATCCACAAAAACAGCATTAAGTAAGTTTAAAAACCGTATGCTACGAGTGGATACGCTGTATGATTTATATAAGGAAGAGCGTAATTACTTTAAAAATAAAAAATATGTCAAAGCTCGCAAACTAGTAGTCTATCGTCAAATGATTTTAACTTCCAAGAAAAGCTTGGAATTGCTACAGCGTTTGCATAATCACGAAAATGAATTAGCTCAGCTCCCTACCCAATTTCATTTAATGATTCAGGAGAGACTTGATTCCTTGCTGACGTACCATGAGCAATTGCTCTTAAAATATACAGGGAAGCTAAAGCCTGAGCATTCGGAGTGGAGTAAAAGCATTGACTATGTCCAACGTAATGAGCTGATGGAAATTTTCATCAAGCAAATCAACTTTGCTCGTGAAGAAGGCGATACGGAGTTTTCTAGCTATCACCTACTCTATATTTTATCGCGTATTTTAGATTATGAGGAAAACTTAGAACATCTTGATACACTTATTGTTTCTTACCAAAGCTATCATGGACATGAAATCAATGTAGAATTTGAAGAAGAATTCATATAGCTAACATTTTGGCGACAGATTACCTTGATTCAGGGGGATTTTGATCACCCTTTGAATAAGATAAGTCTGTCGGCTTTTTTTATACAAAAAACCTCCAAGTAGTAATCTACTTAGAGGAAAGGAGCTAAGAACGCAATGTTAGCAATTGTTGCTCTGCTTGTTGGCGTTTGACCATTTGTTCAGCACGTAAATGCTGATAATTGGCAATGCCTGATACAATAGTATCCCACATTTCTTCAAGAGTCTTGGTAGTGCTGGCTTGTTGAGCCATGGCAGTACTTAATTGCACCGCTTCCTTGCTAGCTCCCCCAAATTGCCTCATACGATCTTCAAAGGCAGAGGCTGATTGACTTTGTAATTGTTGACGTCTTTCATTAACCGCATTCATCAAACCCATTTTAAAAACAGGAATGGTTTTAACAAAAGCCCCATTAATTTGTTCTATCAATTCACTGTTACCATTACGTAGCATATCGATTTGAGGGGCTGTGATAATAGCCACCATACGCGATTTTTCTAAATCATCTATTTTTTGCTGGAGCATCTCTGCAATACCTTGCAAACGATTTAGCTCCATTTTCGCCAGCTGATTTCCTGCTTCACTCTGTTTTTCATACATCGGAATCAATGTTGTTTGGACCTCATGAAGCTTCATGTCAGTTGCTACGATATACTTTTCTAGCTCAAGATAGTACATGAGGTCTTCTTGATATAAGCGTGCAAGTACTCGGTTATCCTTCGCTAATTCCTCTTCCATCAGTACAAATTGATAATGGATTTTCTCAATATCTCTCCCCAGTCCATTATATTTCGTAAATAAATCGCCATCATTTTTGGTCTTACGTGCAAACAGCTTTTTAAAAAAGCCCCTTTGCTCTGTAAAATCTTGTTTGTCGAATGTCTGCATAAGGGCTTCAAGCTGCTTAAATAATTCATTTGATTCGAAAGTTGTTGACTGGGTGATGATGGCTAAAATTTGATCTGCAAAAGTGGCTAATTTTGTAGACGGTTCTTTTCCTAAAGCTAATAGCTCTATCTGATTTTTTATATTGATTTGATTGGCAATTTGCCGTACCTCTGCATGATCCCTTAACTGTTCTTTGAAGGCTTCTGCTGTTTCCAGTGTCAGCTGCTTCAGCGTCAACGAGTTATTCGACATTAGTGCCGCCTCCTTCCTATCATCAGAAAAAACGATTAAAGAGTTTTTTTATGATTTTGTCGGGTGCAGTTTTCTGTGGCTTTGGTTCTTCATAGTGCAAGTCAAATAGCATATGCTCTAAACGGTGTACATCATAACTATCCTCTTGCAAATGCTTTTCTAAATCTAGTTGTCCTGTCGGATTATAAAAAACAATATCCACACCAAATCGATTTAAAAAGGCCAATAACGCTATATCTTCACGTGATAAAGCTGGTTGTTGAGGTGCTTGGTATAATACCAGCTTCGGTACCTCTTGGGAATAGTCAAAGCTTTGTAGTAATCTTAGGATCTCCTCTGGAATCATCGACATTTGTTTAAATAAAAATAACTGTAAATCATATAAGGTCTCATTTGGCTGCTGTTTCAACATGGGCTGCTCACAGGAAGTTTTTATCGTGTGTGCAATCGCACGCTGTAGCTCCAATGTTAACTCATCGTATTGCCACCAATCACTTTGCATAATACGCTCTACTGATAGTTCTCCATTTACTAGGCAATGCTTATAGTGAAAGTGGAAATTCGCTCTACTCGTTGGTGCATAGGGGAATTTCTGGACAAAAACAGTTTGCGGATTTGCTAATAACTGATGCATATAATACCAGTATTCTTCCCGTCTGCTCGAAACCCCACTAATTTTGGCAAATATGACTGGAATGACAATCTCATCCCCAATTACTTCAAACTGTGGTCGAACCAAAGCTTTCTCTTTTGCATAAATAAAAATATCATCATATGTCATCCGTAATGTTAAGGAGCGTGGCATAAAATCTTTAAACTGCCAAGGCTTATAGACACCTGATTGCTGATCATGCATTAATTGCTCAAAATGCTGACTAGATCGATATCCAACCGTTGCCTGCCGGTCACGCAACTTATCAGGAAATGGCTGTAAAGTTGTTTGATTGGCATACGCATATGTGATAGAGAAAGTATCATTAGGATCAATCTCAGCAAATTCATCTATTTTAGCTGGATGAAAAATTAACACATCACAACCGAGCTCCATTAATAACAATAAGAAATAGCGCTGACTTAGAGTTGCTTCCCCATACCAAACTACTTTAGGAAAATCATCTGTTGGTTTCATGGATTTTGTCCATAGAATCCAATGGTTTTTTAGCCATTTCACCATATCAATTAAAAAACGGCGAAAGTCATTTGCTAGCAAACCTAACGATTGCTGTTTTTGAAAGAGCTCTACTACTTTAATGGTTGCTAACTGTAAATGGCGATTCATTACACTGTCATCATGCTTAGGAATTAATTGATAACCATACATCATTGCCACTAAACGATTAATAGATAGACCTTGTGGAGTTTGTTGATGCTGCGAAAGGATTGTTTGTATTGCCTGAAAGTCTTTTGGTTCAATATGTTTATTTAATTCTTCACTTAAAATATGGATGTTGGTGTTCTGTGACAATGTAAATAATGAATTGAAATAATCATCTTCTTCGATTGGTACGCCCAATACACGAACAGCAATTCTACTAAAGCTTACTTGCTGCTCTGTTGTTTCATAAAATGCACGATCCTTTGGTGAATCTTGAAACGCCTGTAGCCAATCATCAGGATGACGCTCCAACACTGATTTAATTGTGATTGTTTGCATACAAACGCACCTCCTAAAAATCATCCTCAGCCTATGCTAAAGCATTCATTTGTCATAGGACGTCTCACCTAATGACAACAAAAATATTTGAACATCTATACGATCGTTTGTTGTGATGCCATCTGTAAAACTGTTTCCAATAAATTCTTTGTAAATGCTTCACCATTGTGAGGCGAGTAAGTTGTATTTTGTAAAAATTTTGGCTGTTTATCCTTTAAGTCTCCATGATTTGGTGTAAAACCTAAATCAGCCATTGCAAGCATGCCATAATCCATAATAGAATCACCTGCTGCTATATGCACATCGTATGTACAGAACTCTTTTATATATTCTATAGCCGCTTCCTTTGTCAGCACCTTGGGCATAAAATACAATTTTTTCCCTTGTAGCAGAACATGCCAACCATGCATATCAAACTCTTGAATCATCGCTTGTAATTCATCGTATGGTAAAATATCAATATCTACATGATGTACATAAAAAAGATCATCTATATAAAGAGATCGTTGTAGCCATGTATCAGATTTAATCGTCTGAAAAAGCTTTAGCATATCCATACGAGGGATCGAGGAATCTTCAATACGTCTAGATAATGTTTGTGTCCATTTTTCATATGGCTGACCCTTTTCTACTATTGTACCCCCATTGCTTGTAATTGCAAAAGCAGGGCATAAATCATGAATAAAATGGATTCTTTGATATTGATGTAAAGCTCTTGTCGTAACAGGTACAAATAAAGTATGTTGGTGTACCTGTTGCAATAGGGGTGCTGTTGCCTGTGTCATCATACTCATTGCTGTTTCGTCCTTGTGTTCAACGACGATTGTCTCTGTAGTTGGCGGAAACATCTCCATCATGCGTTTAGAATAAATAAGGGTTCTATCTAAATCAGATGTAAATAATATCATCATATTCTCCTCTATAATTCTTTGATCAAACCACAACATGCATAGGACATATTCGAATACTCTTCAATCAATACATTTTTTTCCTGCGCTAATAATAAAATATGTTTCAATTCATGCATGTACTGTGGATTAATTAAAATCTTCCAAGGTATTCTTCTCAGCAAAACTCTTGTCGTTTCCCCAACACCTGGCTTAATGAAATGAATATTATCAATACCAAAATCTCGTTGAATTGTTTGCACGGACTTCATACCCTCCCATGTAATTGGAGAGATTTCTTGCTCTTGAATTTGTTGCACAATTTTACTCTGTACTTGTTCAAAACATGTGACGATACGCTCTATGTACAGATTGGAGACATCTATTGCCTCTAATTCTTTGTAGTATTTTGCACCATGAAAATCGTTTGCATCCATAAACTGCAAATTTAATACCGTTCTACTTACTAATCCAGATACAGTGGAATTTAAACAAGCAGATGGTATTAAAAAATCCTCACGAGTTCCATAAATAGCTGCACAATGGCCAGGATCAGCCAAAACAGCTAAATCGGCACTTAACTGTTCTTGATATCGTAAATTAAACTTTTGGCAGGATTGAATTAATTCATTGGTAATTGCCCCTTTTCCTGTCCAACCATCAATAAATTGCAGACTTCCTTGAGGATGCTGTGTCAAAATATAACGAATTGCCGTTTCATCAAACCCACGACCTCGCAGTATAGAAATGGAGTAATGTGGAACATTCACATGATAATGCATGGCTATATACCGTTTGATTAAAATACCAATGGGTGTACCTGCACGAGCTAAACTCACAAGAATTAAATTTTCTAATCCTCTATTTTCAATGATTTGCTCTGCCACTACTCCAACGGCGATTGCTATTCTTTCTGCATGAACATCTAGCGCTTTATAAAAAAGATTCATGTAGGTATCCGATGGTTGCTTCTCCACTGGCAGCATTTCCGAATAATGTATACCCGATTGAATGAGTTGTTCACGTTTCTCATTATCCATTTCAAGGAATGCACTTCCAATATCACGCAATAAAAAAATAACGTCCTCTGGTACATAACTCCCCATTTTATCTGGCTGCAAAGTCGATATCATCGTTCTACCTCCAATTCATGCATACTAATTACATATACTTTGGCGTTAGTGGCTTCTTGTAATGCCTTTACCACACGAGCAACTACCTCTTTACTTGCTATACGTTCCACTATGAAAAAAAGTTCCGTGTAAGACTGGCTTTGAAGATTATATAAAAAATTAGTGACCCCGTTATTTTCTGGACTTTCAAAGGCTATTTTATCGTTAATCGTATATCCTAAATCATCCGTACAATAGATTGGACTACGAGTAGTTGACTGAAAATAAACATCATTTCCTAAATAAGAGGCAATTTGCATAGGAACATACATGAACTCACCCGAGCCAATAACAAGCGCTGGTCCATTTGTTCTTAGCTCTTGTAATTGCATAGCAATAGCTTGTATCGTTTGCTTTTGGTCAACATGCTGTTTTGACGTGAGCATAAATCTCCCTGTTGCTAGTAAATAGGGGTACTTATTTATTAATCCATTCTCCGCAACAGAACGATAGAATTTGCGATCAACAGATACTTGAATCGGACAAATGTCCATATCTCGTGCAACCTGTGTTAGTAAGTTTGGTTGTGTACTGGTTAAGCTTGGAATGCCTGAACAGCTAAAATTCCCACACATAATGGAGATGAATTCTATAGAGATACCCCATTGTACTTCTAATTGCTTAAAGATTGTTTGCTGCTGTTGGGAACGCCAATCTAAAATAGATAGTACCGCATATTGTCTCACTAAAGGAAATTTCTGTATTAAAGTCTCAATAATATTAATGACCGTATTTCCAGTAGTAATCTCATCATCAATTAACACAATGCGCTTAGCTTGCAGTAAAAATTCTGGTTCCTCCGTATAAATTCTATGGCTTGTCGCATGTGAATGTTCTTCCTCAAACGTAACAAATGGCTCAAAATCGGGCAACACTTCACGTGTTGTGTGGATATACATAGCATTCGAGTGAAAGGCATTAAATACTGCGTGTCCAAGTGCTGTTGCTGTCTCAGCAAAGCCAATAAACAATGTTTCATCCGTTAATTCTAGGGTTCCTTCTATGGATTTTTGTACTACATCCAAATTAGCTCCGTCTTTTAAAGCTTTAACGACAGACGAAGCCATTACCTTTTGTCCCGTAAGATGCTGCTGATACATCATTGCTAAAAGAGTTCCTGTCAGTAAAGGGATTTGCGGACGGACAGCCAAATGTTTGCCTAGTACCGTGCTTACAAACAAAAATTGTCTCTTCTTATTAATCCGAGCCGCCATTCTAAACAAATCGGTTAGCGCAAAATTATGCGGATTGTAGGTAATTTCAATATCAATTGAATAATTCGGTAAAATGCTTAATTTACTCATTTGTTGTTGCATATACACTACCACCTATTTCAGACTGTAATAAAAGTGAGGCAAAATCGACAGATTCATGATAAACACCATAGACATGAGCCTGTTTTAAAATCCGTTGTGCCCATCTCATATGTGGCTTAATTTCATTCATTTTATTAGCATAGTGACTTTTCATAACACCTTTTTGTCCATCATTATTTTCTATAATACTTAGCGCATCTAAGTATTCCTCATACGAAATAGCATACAGGGCATGCACAACACGGATATGGCTCGGATGAATAATTGTTTTTCCCACTATGCCATTTTGTTTATCCATTAAAACTTCTTTCATTAATCCATCTAAACAATCGTCTAATAACGCTTTCCTTGTATCAAGCGCGCCTTTCTCACTAAATGGTGTCACTCTAAGTGCGGGCTTTAATACACGCTGATTATTAAAATACTCCCACACAGGTCCAGAAATAATAAAACCATCTTCCTCACGACCTAAGATATTGACAATATCTGCAATACAATCTCGTATGACACTAATATCATAAATGGTAGAATCCATACGCCGGCGAATTCCGTAAATACCACAAAAATCGGTAGCACCAATTCGTACATTTAATACACGGGTTTTGTATTGATGTAGAACCGCTTTAATGTCTAATAACGCTTCCATGCGAGATTCCTTATATAGTACCTCACGACTTTCTAAAATTGGCATACCATATAAAATTAAATCATTTTCTAAAATGGTTTGTTCAAGCAACTCGAAATAACGGGCACCCTGTTCTGCTGTAAACTTCGGAAAGACATAGCCAGTTAATATTTCTTGCTTTTTCCCTAAAACAGTTGTTAGCCTTTGAAATTGCTCAACATGACGTACTCGAACAAAAAGTAAAGGGAGCTCCTGAAGTAATAGCTGTTTTTGCTGATAGAGTGCATATAATTCACTAATATCCTCTATCAGCTTAGCTTCACAATCTACTAACTCTGCATCTCCAACTGCATCCTCCAAATCAATGACAAGTGATGTGAGTTCCTTATATTTTTGTGATCGGATTAAGCTCACAATCGTAGGCATGGAAGCAGGCATATACAAAGTCGCACCTAGGGCATATGACAAAATATCCGCCGTTTCCCATTTTGTAAACGGCTGTGGCTTCTTATAAAAAATCATCTCTGCATCTGTTGCAAAATGTTGCATCTAATCCTCTCCCCAGTAACTATGCCTTTTGTGAAAAAAGCACTGTATCAGCCTGTTCCATACAGACTAATACAGTGCCTTGTTTACACTGCTGTTTTCTTCTTCAACTTGTAAATAACAAATGTCAATAAGAATGCAGCTATTAAAATAATAACGAAAATTTCATGCGAAGGATGGTAGCCCCAATATACTAACACACATTTTCAGTGTATTATGATAAGCCCCTGTTACATCTGCTAGTTTAAAAACTGTGCATATGTATTTAATATCTCATTTAATACATCCACATCAGATCCTCCACCATGCACCTATATCCCATAGTTACTGTAGGCCATATGCATTGATTAAAGCAGCTAGTCCACCCTGGTAACCTGAACCTACTGCAGCAAATTTCCACTCACCATTATGTCGGTACAGCTCACAAAATACTACAGCCGTTTCAATACTGAAATCTTCACCTAAATCGTAACGCAATACCTCTGATCCCGACTCTTCGTTCGTCAATCGTACATAGGCATTTAAGACTTGCCCGAAGTTTTGATGACGTCCCTCGGCATCGTAAATAGTAACTGTCACTACAATTTTTTCTATTTGAGGTGATACTTGCTTTAAGTTGACAAGAATTTTTTCATCATCCCCATCCCCTGCACCTGTACGATTATCTCCTGTATGGACAACAGACTGGTCTGGGCTGGCTAGATTATTATAGAAAATAAAGTCCTGTTCATTACGACATTTACCTGAAGCATCTAGTAAAAATACAGATGCATCCAGGTCAAAGTCTTGTCCACCATCAAATTGCTTTACATCCCAGCCTAAACCAATGCCAATACTATTTAAGCCTGGATCTTGCTTTGTTAAATCAATACGTTGCCCTTTACTTAATTGTATAGCCATTCAAAAATCTCCCTTTCTGTCCAAAGATGAAATTTTAGTTTACACTTAAGCCATAATCATTACATAAAGCAGCTAAGCCACCTTGATAGCCTGCACCAATCGCATTAAATTTCCATTCTCCGTTATGACGATATAATTCCCCTACAACAATAGCTGTTTCAATACTGAAATCCTCGCCTAAATCATAGCGAATAATTTCTTCGTTGGAAGCAGCATTCATAATACGAATATAGGCATTAGACACCATACCGAAGTTTTGACTGCGAGACTCTGCATCATGAATGGTTACTGTGAAGGCTAGTCGCTGAACATGAGCAGGTACTTGAGTTAATGCCACTTTCACCACTTCATCGTCACCTTCGCCTACACCTGTTAAATTATCGCCTGAATGCTCAACTGAACCATTGCCACCTGTAGTGTTGTTATAAAAAATAAAATCATTTTGATCTGCAACTTTACCTGTATCAGCAAGTAAAAACACAGAGGAGTCTAAGTCAAAATCATGA
This sequence comes from Lysinibacillus sp. AR18-8, assembly GCF_001705465.1. Lineage (NCBI taxonomy): Bacteria > Bacillati > Bacillota > Bacilli > Caryophanales > Bacillaceae > Lysinibacillus > Lysinibacillus sp. AR18-8. The sequence goes on along the minus strand of NZ_MDGU01000022.1, from coordinate 12,587 downwards.
CCACCATCATATTTATTTGTATCCCAGCCTAAACCTACAACCACATTCGTTAATCCTGGATTTGTTTTAGTTAAATCTACCTTTTGACCTTTTTGTAGTGAAATGCCCATAATTTTTATTCCTCCTATTTAGTCAATTATTTATTGATATCTTCGAACAACGTCGCCAAGCTTTATGTCATTTGTTCCCGTACCAACCGCAGCAAATTTCCATTCGTTATTATGACGGTAAATTTCTCCACATACTAACGTCGTTAAATTCGAATAATTATCAGTTAAATTATAGCGAATTAGTTCGCTTCCTGTCCTGTCATCATACACACGAATATATGCATTATGAATCATACCAAAGTGTTGATTGCGACCTGCCGCATCATAAATGTTTACAACAAACACAAGCTTGTTATATTGCGAAGGTACAGACGATAGTTCAATTGTAATTACCTCATCATCACCATCACCATCACCTGTTAAATTATCACCTGAATGTCGAACAGAACCGCAGCTACTTGTTAATTTTCCGAAATAAACAACATCGTCACCCGCTACAACCTTATCATCTTGTAACATTAATACCGAAGCATCACAGTCGATACTTCTGCCACTGCCACTATTTCTGCTAGAAAATAAACCACCTAAAAAGCCGCCACTTTTCTCTTGGCCTACAGGGTCCCACCCTAAACCAACTTTAATTTTATTTAATCCTGCGTTACCCTTTGTTAAATCAACTCTTTGTCCTTTTTGTAAATTAATCCCCAATTCTAACACCCTCCTAAAATATGTATTTCAGTCGAAAGATTTTATGGTAAGCAATAATCTACTAAGCTAAAAGATTTCTACTTAAATTAAGTCTAAAATAACGTGACAAAAAATTCAATTAATGGCTCCAAAAAGGTGTTTTCTCTTATTTTTGAAAGCCCCTCACGTCTTTTTCTATACTATAAAACGTTTTTGTAGTAAAAATGTTCCTTTTATATCCAATGGTCCAAGCAGCTAAAAAAACCTTCTAACTTGTAGAAGGCTATTGTCTTATTTACTAACTTTTCATTTTTGGATCAAGTGCATCTCGTAGTCCATCACCCATTAGATTAAAGCCTAAAACTGTTAACATAATAGCTAAACCAGGGAAAATCATCGTCCACGGAGCATTTAATAAAAACTTCCGTGCATCCGCTAACATTTTTCCCCATTCTGGTGCTGGAGCTTGAGCCCCTAGCCCAAGAAAACCTAATGCTGCCGCTTCAATAATGGCTGTCGCAATTGCTAGTGTTCCCTGTACAATTATTGGGGTTATGGAATTCGGCAAAATATGCGAAAATAGAATTCGTGCATCACGCATACCAATTGCTTTTGCCGCTACTATATATTCCTCTTCCTTGACACTTAAAACCTTAGAACGGATTAAGCGCCCAAAATTCGGTACGTTAATAATAGCAATGGCGATTAATGCATTTTGTAAAGATGGACCAAGCACTGATACTACTGCAATCGCTAGTAGCATACTAGGGAAAGCTAGCATAATATCAAAAATACGTGAAATTATCGTATCGATCCATTTTCCATAATAACCTGCAATGATGCCAAGTAAACTACCAATTATCACGGACAAAATAACAGAGAAAAAGCCTACCCATAGCGAAATCCTTGCACCGTGAATGATCCTGGAAAAAATATCCCGTCCAAAATCATCCGTTCCAAACCAATGATCAGCGGATGGTGCCAGTAAACGCTTCGTTAAATCTTGTTCATTGATGCCCTGTGGTGCAATGAACGGACCAATGACAGCTAGTATAATAAAAAATATAACAATTCCTGCTCCAACAAGGGATACTTTACTCTTTTTAAAACTACGCCACCCTTCGAGCCATGGACCTACTGCCTTTTCTCGAACTGGTGATACTTCTTTTTTTATATCGATTGCTCCAGTCATCATTGCAACTCCCTTCTATTTGTATTTAATCCGTGGGTCGACTACTGTGTACAGTAAATCCACGATTAAGTTAATCATGATGAAAATAAATGCAACGACGAGAATACCTGATTGAATAACGGGATAATCCCTGAAGCCAATCGCATCATAAATATAACGACCAATTCCTGGCCAACTAAAAATCGTCTCTGTTAAAATGGCACCACCTAGCAGTAATCCAGTTTGTAGACCAATTACCGTTAACACAGGAATAACTGCATTCTTTAATGCATGCTTATAAACAACAATAAACATTTTTTGTCCTTTTGCTCTTGCAGTCCTTACATAATCTGAACGCATAACTTCCAGCATGGAGGACCTTGTGATTCTGGCAATGATAGCCATCGGAATCGTTGCAAGTGCTACTCCTGGTAATATTAATCGTTTTATAACTTCGATGAATTGATCAAAGCGGCCTTGAATGAGCGTATCCAATAAATAGAAATGGGTTATGGCGGTAATTGGATTTCGCACATCTTCTCGACCAGATGTAGGCAGCCATCCAAGCTTACTACTAAATGTCCATTGCTCCATCAATCCAAGCCAGAACACGGGTACAGATACACCGATTAACGCTATAATCATTGCTGTATAATCAAACCAAGAATTTTGGAACCACGCAGAAATAATGCCCGCATTCACACCAATAACAATCGCAATGATCATCGCAAATAGTGCAAGTTCGGCCGTTGCTGCTAAGTATGGGAAAATTTCTTCTGATACAGGTAGTTTCGTACGTAGGGAAACCCCTAAATCTCCCTGAAAAATACCTGCTAAGTAACTAAAATATTGTGTATACCACGGCTTATCTAATCCTAAACTTGCGTTTAACGCCTCGACCGCCTCTTTTGTTGCCTGTTGTCCTAAAATAACTTGTGCTGGATTTCCAGGAATTGCCCGTATCAACATAAAGACGATAAAAGTCATTCCAAGCAAAACTGGGATTAGTTGAAGTAAACGTCTCCCCATATAGTGAAGCATTTTCATCACCTCTCTATGATTTTCATAATCTACTGTGAAGTCTTTATATACTGTTGAAAGGTTGAGCCTTCACTAAACGGTTTTGAATGTTTAGTTGAATTCTTTCATACAGGAAATAATCATTATCTTTACTTGAAAAGAATCTGCGAGATTTCCACGGCTTACCCGCAGAAAAGCAAGCAGATTCTTCACATTCCTTTGTTCAATTAAAAATGATGAAATTTACTATTGAATATCTACTGCATCTAAACGGTCAGAACCAGTAGGATGCGCAATGTAATTTGTAACTTTCTTGTTAGCAGCTAAAATTGGAATAGAGTGAGCAAGTGGAACCCATGGAGCATCTTCAGAAATAATTACTTGAGCTTGCTTATAAAGTTCATTACGCTTGTCTTCATCAATCTCAGTTTGAGCAGCTGTTAATATCTTGTGTAATTCTGGATTATCATAGAACGTATAGTTATTAGAACCAATATTATCGCCGTCTAATAACGTGTATAGGAAGTTATCCGCATCCCCATTATCGCCTGTCCAGCCAAGTAGGAATGCATCCGCTTCACCGTTTTGAGCTTTTTCTAAATACGTAGCCCATTCAAATGACACAATTTTAGATTTAATACCCACGTCTTCTAAGTTCTTTTGAATCGCTTCAGCCACTTTTTGTCCGTCTGGCATGTATGGACGTGGTACTGGCATTGCCCATAGCTCAATTTCCTTGCCATCGTAGCCTGCTTCAGCAAGTAATGCTTTCGCTTTTTCAGGATCATACGTATAGCCTGTCACTTCATCGTTATAACCAGAAATTACTGGTGGCATTGGGTTTTTCGCTGGCTCAGCTAGCCCTTCATAAAATGCATCTACTAATGCTTGTTTATCAATTGCATAGTTGACTGCTTGACGCACTTTTACATTATCAAAAGGAGGACGTGTAACAGTTAAACCAAGGTAACCAACGTTCATAGATGGACGTTCGATTAACTGTAAATTAGCATCACCTTCGATTGTTGCTTTATCAGATGGGCTTAAGCCATCAGCTACATCAATATTGCCTGCTAATAAATCATTTAAACGTGCTGAGTTTTCTGGAATAGAACGATAAATTACTTTATCTAATTTAGGATAGCCATCAATATAGTAATCCGGGTTTTTCTCAATTGTGATTGAATCATTACGTACCCAGCTAACAAATTTGAATGGACCTGTTCCTACAGGATTTGCAGATAAACCTTCTTCATCTGCTTCAAATGCTGTTGGAGAAGCAATCGCAAATGGAGACATTGCTAAATTTTTCAGGAATGGTGCTTGAGGTTGACTTAACTTAAAGACAACTGTGTAGTCTCCCTCTGCAGTTACTGATTCAATTACTTGCTTATCACCAACGACAAATTGCGAACTAAAGTAAGGGTGTTTATCTGCACCTGTTTTCCAACGTTCAATATTTTTAACAACAGCCTCAGCATTGAAATCTGTGCCATCATGGAATTTCACACCTTCTTGTAGCTGGAAAGTATACGTTAAACCATCCTCTGATGCCTCCCATGATTTGGCTAAGCCTGGTTGAATTGTTACATCTTGCTCTCCGAAGTTTACAAGTGTTTCATAAATATTAGCTGTCACTGTGAAGGATTCACCGTCTGTAACAACAGCAGGGTCAAGTGCTACAGAATCTCCACCACGACCATACACTAAAATTTTTGGTTCTCCACTGCTAGCTGTATCGCCACCAGTTGAAGTATCTTTACTACCCGTATCCTTAGTATCTGAGCCGCCACATGCTGCTAAGATTGTCGAGAGAATAAGGAGTAGCATTACACCTAAAGTCCAAAACTTCTTTTTCTTCATCGAATTTCCCCCTATGAGTTTTTATATCATTTAATGTTGGAGTGCCTCGTAAAGATGGCAAGCAACATAATGACCTGGTTTCACTTCTTGCATTTTAGGTACTACCTGTGAGCACTGATCCTTTTTAAACGGACATCTCGTATGGAAAGTACAACCGCTTGGCGGGTTTGATGCACTTGGAATATCTCCAGAAATGATGATCTGTTCCCGTTCAAACGTAGGATCTGGAACAGGAACCGAAGATAAAAGTGCTTGTGTATATGGATGAAGCGGTTCAGCATATAAATCCTCACTCGCTGTCAGCTCAACTAATTTACCTAAATACATAACGCCAACTCGATTACTAATATGACGCACAACCCCTAAATCATGGGAAATAAAAATATAAGTTAGCCTTAAATCCTTTTGCAGCTTTTGCAATAAATTCAAAACCTGTGCCTGGATGGATACATCAAGTGCAGATACTGGCTCGTCCGCAATAATTAAGCGTGGATTGGTCATCAGGGCTCTAGCAATGCCAATACGTTGCCTTTGTCCTCCACTAAATTGATGCGGATAGCGCTTGATATGATATTCATTCAATCCAACAATCTCAAGTAGCTCCAACACTTTTTGTTTTCGCTCTTTGGCATTACCTATCCCATGAACAATAAGAGGCTCCTCTAAAATTTTGCCGATGTTATGGCGAGGATTTAGTGAGGCATAGGGATCCTGAAAAATCATTTGAATATCTCTACGTGCCTTCCTCATTTCATTGTTGGATAATTCTGAAATCATTTTGCCTGCGAATTCTATCCTGCCTCCAGTTGGCTCTAGTAAACGCATTAATAATCGACCCGTTGTGGATTTACCACAGCCTGATTCGCCAACAATTCCTAATGTTTCTCCTTCAAATACTTCAAAGGAAACATCATCTACAGCCTTTACATCCCCGGCATGTGAATTAAGGACTCCTTTTCGAATCGGAAAATATTTTTTTAACCCCTCAACCTTTAATAACGCTTTCGACACGTTGCTCCACCTCCTGCTTCTCTAGTAAAAAACATCTCGATTTATGATTCTCTGTTGCTTCAAATAAAGGTGGTGTTTCCTGTAAACAACGTTCCATTGCATATTGACAGCGTGCCGCAAAACGACAGCCTACTTGAATACTTCCTGGTTTCGGTACACTTCCAGGAATGGAGTATAAATTTTCCTTTTTATAACGCATGTCAGGTACTGATTGAATAAGTCCTTGCGTATAGGGATGTTTAGGATTAGTGAAAATTTCATGAATCGGCGCCTCTTCCACTATTTGTCCTGCATACATAACAATCACTCGCTCACAGGTTTCCGCGACAACCCCCAGATCATGTGTAATTAACAACACAGCTGTATTCAATCGTTTATTTAAGTCTTTCATAAGCTGTAAAATTTGGGCTTGTATTGTAACATCCAATGCAGTTGTAGGCTCATCTGCAATTAATACTTGAGGATCACAGACAAGTGCCATGGCAATCATCACACGTTGACGCATACCGCCAGACAGCTGATGTGGGTAGTCCTTTAGCAATTCCTCAGCACGTGGTAGACCCACCAATTTCATGATTTCAACTGCTCTTGCAAACGCTTCCTTTTTCGACCATTTTGGATTATGGATTAATATAGCCTCCTTTAACTGGTCACCAATCGTGAACAAAGGGTTTAGCGAAGTCATTGGCTCTTGGAAAATCATTGCAATGTCTTTTCCACGTATTTTTTGCATTTGTTTATCCGTACATTTAGCAATATTTTTGCCATCTAGCAAAATTTCTCCACCCGTTATTTTACCTGGTGGTGATGGAATTAATCCCATGATGGACAGCGACGTAACACTTTTACCACTTCCCGATTCTCCTACAATCCCTAAAATTTCCCCTTCATGGACAGAAAAATCGATATCGTCTACAGCAGGAATTTGCCCATTATCTGTGAAAAAGGTTGTTTTCAAACCTTTTATTTCTAGTAGTTTTTTCCTCATGTGTAACGCCCCACCCTACCTATATTTTACTTAAATGTATAATAATATTAATAGAATACTATAACTTTCGTTAAATTCCTTATTTTCAGATAATTCTAACTAAAAATCCTTACTCTTTCAATCATTAATATTCTGCAAATTACATAGAATTTCTACAATAATCGCCTTCCATAATAATAAAATCTTATAAAGAGATAATTTTTTACTTTTTTCAAAAAAAAATAGCCTTCCATTTTCGAATAAATGAAAGACTTTTTTTGAAAAAATTTCTTAAACCGTTTAATTTTCGGAAAATTTTAATCTAAGTGCTGTACTTGGAATAAATTATAATATGTCCCTTGACTGTCCATTAACTGTTCATGTGTTCCACTTTCAATTAATTGACCATGATCGATGACGAATATCTTGTCAGCATGGGTAATAGTAGAAAGACGGTGCGCAATAATAATAGTTGTTCGTTCATGGGCAAGCTTGTCTAATGATTCTTGAATCAGTGCTTCACTTTCTAGATCTAATGCAGAAGTAGCCTCGTCCAGGATTAGAATTGGTGGATTTTTTAAAAACACACGCGCAATGGCAACTCGTTGTTTTTGTCCGCCAGAGAGCTTTACTCCTCTTTCCCCAACCTTTGTGTCATAACCATTAGGCAGACTCATAATAAAGTCATGGGCATTTGCCGCTTTGGCTGCTTCGATGACCTGTGCATCTGTTGCATCTGGTCTCCCCATTAAGATATTCTCTTTGACAGAATCACTAAAAAGTATATTATCTTGCAGGACAATACCAATTTGAGATCGTAAGGAATGTAAAGTGACATCCCGTACATCTTTTCCATCAATGGTCACTTGCCCGCTTGTTGTATCATAAAAGCGAGGAATTAAACTGATAATCGTTGACTTACCACCACCACTCATCCCTACAAAGGCAACAGTCTCTCCAGGATTTATCGTTAAATCGATAGCATCTATAATAGGTGAGCCAGTTTCTTCATATTGGAAGGATACATTGTGAAAGCGAACCTGCCCATTTGCACGTGGGAGTTCACCAGCATAGTCCTTATCCTTGACTTCATAAGGCTCATCTATTAAATCGAACATTCGATCCATTGAAGCGATTGACTGTGTTAAAGTTGTGGACGAGCTAACAAGTCGACGAAGTGGGCCATATAAACGTTCAATATAAGCAATAAAAGCAACCATTGTTCCAACTGAAAGTGACCCATTTATTACTTGATAGCCCGCATAGGCTATAACTAGTAATGGTGCTACATCTGTAATGGTATTCACGACAGCAAATGATTTTGCGTTCCACTTTGTTTGATCAAGCGCTTTTTCTAAAAACTCACCGTTTGCTGAATCGAACAATTTTTGTTCATGCTTTTCTAAAGTAAAGCTTTTAATAATGCTCATACCAGCTACACGTTCATGTAAATAGCTTTGTACACCTGCAAGTGCTTGAGAACGTTTCCGTGTCAAATCTCTCAATTTGCCAAAGAAGTATTTCACACTGAAAGCATAAAATGGAAATGCGACCAACGCTACTAGTGTTAGCTTCACATCCATGGTTAGCATAATGGCAATCGCAATTACAATCGTCGCCAAATCTAACCAAACATTCATTAACCCCGTCATGACAAAGGTTTTTGTTTGTTCAACGTCATTAATTACCCTTGAAATAACATCCCCTGCCCGTGTATTGGCATAATACCTTAAGCTTAAACGCTGTAAATGTGCATAAATTTCCTTACGAATATCAAATAGTACCTTGTTGCTTACGTGTTGTGCAAAATATTGTCGATAATACTCAATAGGTGGACGGATAATAAAGAACACAATAATAGTTCCACCTAGCCAATAAAATAGTTCTTTTGTTTTTTCTACATCTGTTAAGTCATCTGCTGCAATAATATCGTCTAGCACAATCTTAATGAGCAGTGGAATAAATAGTGGAATAGCAAATTTTACTATACCAATGATAATCGTTAAAATAATTTCCCATGTATATGGTTTAACAAAGCGCATATATCGCTTAATGCTTCCCAATTTATCATCACATCCTTACAAAAAGAAACAGACATTCGAAGATGAATGCCCTAAGTATTATAGCAATATTTTGATTAAAATACAGTTATGATGACTTTATAGCGAACTATTTTACCTTTACCTTAACAACACTCTGTTCCCTCCAATAAAAAAACACCTATTAGTTAAACTAATAGGTGTCATGATTGATCATCTGACTGCATATCAAGCTGGAACTTGTAACGATTTGTCCAGACATCGATGAAATCGGGTGCAAATGGTCCTCTTTTTTGTTGAATCCAGCTTATTAATTTATCGACATTGCGCTTTAAAATCTTATCTATGACATCAGGATAAGACATTTCCTTACGATGGAGCTCATATTCATCCTCGTCTAAAAGGGTATAAGACATGTCAGGAAAAACTTTAATATCTAAATCATAGTCGATATATTTAATGGCATTATTATCGAAAACAAATGGTGAGCTTAGATTGCAATAATAATACACACCGTCTTCACGTAGCATACAGATGATGTTAAACCAGTGTTCCGCATGGAAGTAGCAAATAGAGGGCTCTCTCGTTAGCCATGTACGACCATCGGATTCTGTCACAAGTGTCCGTTCATTCGCACCGATTACGATATTTTTCGTTCCTTTTAAAACCATCGTTTCTTGCCAAACACGGTGGATACGGCCATTGTGCTTATAACTATGTATTTGTATCGTTTCTCCTTCTACCGGTAATGCCATTTTGTTAGCCCACCTTTTCGTCTATGCTACCTAAATCTAGCAGTCTCTAGTATATTATAGCAATGTGTACGCGAAAGGTGTAGTTAGAAAACCACAAATTTCACTACGCTATTTTGAATTTGTATAAAATTTAGTCAATTATAAGCGAATTTTATTATAATGTCAGCTTTGATGGGATTTTTTAGTTAATGCCATAGAGAATTTCCTTTTAAGCGGACGATTTACTTACCTAAACAATTTGAAAGGGGCTGTCTTTTTCATCTTTTCGGATTTAAGACAGCCCCTTAGAGGTAAATGCAATTATGCAGTTACAAAGTGTTACTCACCTAGATCTTGGTTAGTTTTTGAGAAACGGCCAGAAGCTGGAGCTTTCTTTTGCTCTGCTTTCGCATTTTGCTTTTGCACTTCATTTACGTCCGTTTCATAACCAAACTCTTCACTTTGACGTTGCATGTTTTTATTCGGTTGGAAATTTTGGTTGTTTTGTTTTTTCATCATTCATTCACCTCCACGCTAGTTATTGTGTACGGAGGTGATGACTTTTATGCTCATGAATCAATGATTTTAAGAAGGATTTATTTTCCTGCTGTTTGCTTTTTTACTTCATCCCAAATTTTTAGCATAGGCACAGGCATCGGTAAGAGTTCTATTTGCTCACGATTTAGCCAATCACCTAGCTCAGTCGATTCGCATTTTATATAATAGCTATTTAAATGCCAAGTTAAATGTGAAAAAACATGTTTAAATGTAAGTAATTCATGTTTGGCTTGGACAATTACTTTATATTCCATTGTAAAGTTTTCTACCGAAGATTGGCTTGTATCAATCATTGGAAATTGCCATAGATTAGCTAGCAGGCCTTGCTCAGGACGTTGTTGCATTAAAAATTGTCCTTTGTCATTTTCATATACGAGAACATCATATGTGAGATGCTTCATTTTTATCTTTTTTGATTTGACAGGTAATTTTTCTGGTTCTCCCTCATTAAAAGCTGTGCAATACTCTCTGACTGGGCATAATAAACATTTTGGAGAGGTAGGTGTACAAATAAGTGCACCCAGCTCCATTAAGCCCTGGTTAAACGATGAAGCATGATCAGGATCAATTAGTTCCTCAACTGCACTTTCGAAAATTTTCTTCGTTTTGGGAATAGCTATATCTTCATGTATATCAAGCACTCTACTTAGAACCCGCATAACATTACCGTCAACTGCATGTTCAGGCTTATTATAGGCAATACTTAAAATAGCACCTGCAGTATAGGGACCAACACCTTTTAATTTAGATATTTCATGGCGATTGTCAGGTACTATACCACCGTAATTTTCTATAACCTCACGAGCACCTGCTTGTAAATTGCGAGCACGAGAATAATAGCCAAGACCTTCCCAATGCTTTAATAAGTATTCTTGGGGTGCTTCCGCAAGCAAATCTAATGTTGGAAAACTTTCCATAAAGCGATTGTAATAAGGAATAACTGTGTCGACACGTGTCTGTTGTAGCATCACTTCAGATACCCAAATTTTATAAGGATCTGTTGTGTGTCTCCACGGTAAATCACGCTTCTCTGTGTTAAACCAGTCAACTAATGATTGTCGAAATTCTGTTACATATGGGTAATTCACAGTGACCTCCGTTGTTTTTACGATTTAATTTATGATGAAAAGGGTATACAATGAAGAAAAGAATATTCGTGGAAGATCGACAATAATCGTCGCTTACGCACGAGTGTCAGAATATTTCAATATACCTTTTATTATGTTCGAAATAAAGTTGTATGCACATTGTACTCGATTTTAATGCATACTAGGAGTGGATATTTTTGGATTCAGGTACACATTTCGTTATGGGTATTGCCCTTGGCGGTCTTGCATTAGCTGACCCTGTAGTAGCCAATCATTCAATGACTTTTACAGCAGTAATGGCAGGTACAATTATTGGCTCACAAGCTCCAGATGTCGACACTGTGTTAAAACTACGTAATAACGCCATCTATATCAGACATCATCGAGGAATTACACACTCACTACCAGCTGTAGTTTTATGGCCAATTTTAATTACAATTGTTTTATCACTGATTTTGCAAGATGTGAATGTGTTACATTTATGGCTTTGGACATTTTTAGCTGTTGCACTTCATGTTTTTGTCGATATTTTTAACGCGTATGGTACACAAGCAATTCGACCTTTCTCTCGAAAATGGGTTGCGTTAGGTGTCATTAATACCTTCGATCCCATCATTTTTACCTTACATTGTGTAGGTATTGTGTTATGGGCATTTGGCACAAATCCAGTATGGACATTCAGTATCATGTACGTGGTTATCGTGATTTACTATATTTTGCGTTTTGCTGTGCAAAAAGCAGTAAAAAACGCGGTGCATCATACTATTCAAGATGAAGAATATGTCATTGTAGCACCTACTATGCGCTTCTTCCACTGGCGAATCGCAGCAAAGTCCAAAACTCATTATTATGTTGGCCGTGCTTATGGAAGGACTGTTAATATTTACGATAAATTCGAAATTAAGCCTTTGCCTAAAACTGCGCTTGTAGATGCTGCAATGAAAGATCCTAACTTAGCTGCATTTGTGTCTTTCTCTCCTATGTATCGATGGGAGATTTCCGAGCTTGAAAACGGCTTAATAGAAGTAAGGTTAATCGATTTGCGTTACCGTAGTGACAATCGCTATCCTTTCGTTGCCGTAGCACATTTAAATGATGCGAATGACATTATTACGTCTTACACAGGCTGGATCTTTACAGAAGATAAGCTCCAGAAAAAACTACAAATTGGTGCGAGTAATTAAGCAGTAAACCCTGACCAATATTTGAAGTGACCCCTATAAGTTAGACACGGTTATTTCGTTTAGGCAGCTTGGGTAAACTGAGTTCGGTATTCTACCGGACTCAGTTTTAATTTTGCCTTTAAACGTCTCGTGTTGTAATACGTTATATACTTTTCAAGTTCCTTTTTAAAATGCTCGACACTATCAAATTCCTTTAAGTAGAGGAACTGTCTCTT
>NZ_MDGU01000021.1:0-52533 GCF_001705465.1 Lysinibacillus sp. AR18-8 | reverse complement strand
TTAACTAACCGAAGCTAGCTAATTAAAACTTTATTGATTACGTTTTGCTTGTTCAGTTTTCAAGGTTCATATCGTTCACTGCTGTTTCAGCAGCAACTCTTATATAATACCACGCGCCACAAACTGTGTCAACAATAATTTTAAAATTATTTTCCGTTTCAATCAGTTGTATTAGCGACTTTTATAACTATACCATAATCTTTTTATATTGCAAGCCTTTTATAAAATAAATATTAAAGCTGTTATTCCTAAGACACCAGGAATACCTAAAACAGCGATTGTTAAGACCGAAAACAGATTGATTGGCACATTATATCCTATATAACCAATACCTAAATGGATTACGAATAATAGTAGAAAAGCAAATGCAAATCTAAACCAAAACACCGATAATCCTTCTAAGATCTTACCCAATTTAACATGTCTTATTATTACATAAAGAAAAAGAAGCCCGACAGGAATACAAATACTCATAATTACTAACCCAGACATATAGTTGCCCCCTCAATTAAATAATTATGAAAGTTTATGTTTCCTGTTTTGCTTCTATGAATATTTTACAGAGAACTATTTTATTAATACCTTACGAATTCTAGCTTCCTTAAACAAATAGAAATGAATACTTTCTGCTGTTTTGCGTTGAGCAATTACACCTAGGTCATAATCATCCATTAATTCTTCTATTATCTTTGCCTGTTGTAAATCCTCTTTTGTTTCTTTAATCAGATTCACAAGCTTATCATCGAATTCTTTTTTTAATTTCCCTTTACTACGGAAGAACATACTAATCCCTCACTCATAACTCGCGTCGGCCTTCCATTGCCTTAGATAGCGTAACCTCATCTGCATATTCTAGATCTCCACCTACTGGCAATCCATGAGCAATACGGGTTGTACGAATGCCAGACGGTTTGACAAGGCGAGAAATGTACATAGCGGTTGCCTCACCCTCGATTGTTGAATTTGTAGCTAAAATAAGTTCTTGGACACTTTCATCTTGCAAGCGCACTAGCAAAGAAGCAACATTAATGTCTTCTGGACCAATACCATCCATTGGTGAAATTGCTCCTTGAAGTACATGGTACATACCGTTGTAGTCACGCATTTTTTCCATTGCAATCACATCTTTTGTATCTTGTACAACACAAATAATAGAATGATCTCGCTGCTTATCTGTACATATGTGACATGGATCTACATCTGTTATATTGCCACAAACAGAACAGTAGCTTAGGTTTCGTTTAGCATCAATCAGTGCTTTAGAGAAAGATAATACATCATCTTCCTTCATTGTTAACACAAAAAACGCCAGACGAGCCGCAGTTTTCGGCCCGATACCTGGCAATTTCATAAAACTATCGATCAATTTAGATATTGGTTCTGGGTAGTACATATGAATACCTCCTAGAATGGAAGGTTTAAGCCTTGCGTGAATTTACCCATAGTTGAGTTTGTTTTTTCTTCTACTTTTTTCAACGCTTCATTTGTTGCAATAACAATTAGGTCTTGTAGCATTTCTATGTCTTCTGGGTCTACTACAGATTCATCCAGATTTACTGAAACTACTTCACGCTGACCAGAAACTGTTACTTTCACCATACCGCCGCCTGCAACACCTTCGAATTGCTCAGCATTTAAAGCTTCTTGTGCCTCCATCATTTCCTTTTGCATTTTTTGCATTTTTTTCATCATACCTTGCATATTTCCCATTCCACGCATAAATGTTTCCTCCTAAAAATTTAATCTTCAATAATTTCAACAAAATCTTTACCAAAGAGCTTTTCAGCCTCAGTCACAAGTGGATCTTGTGAAGCAAGAGGTTGGGCATCATCGATAAATGGTTCTTCTGGCATTTCTGCCGGTGGTGGCTCTAATAATTCTTCTCCATGCTCTGATTCAGACTGTGATTTCTTTTGCTGCAGACCATGATCACGAATAAACTCTTCACGCATTTTTAACCATGATTCTTCTGGTATGCATAGCATCTCGTACATTGTACCAGTTTGCCCTGCAATTAATTGTGTAAAGTGAGCCTTTAAAGACTGGTTGTCGGCAACCATCTGACAATGAATATCATACTTGAATTTTAACACAAAAGCACTTGAAGATGCCGCAACAGGTTCGGCTTCTGCTAAAAGAGCAGATTGTGATTTTTGCATTTGACTTAAGGCTTGCGCCCAAATGGACTTAATGCGTTGCACATCTTGCTTTGTGGCATCTTTCAGCACTTCCTGAATACGACCTGTAGGTGCTTTATAACCATTCGGACTTTTAGCTCGGGGCCGTTGCTCTTTTTGTGCTGTCGGCGTTTGCACAGGAGTCCCCGTTTGCAGTTGTAAGGATAGTTGCTGAACCAGCTGTTCAAGAGCCACAATTTTTTGAGTGAGATCAGGGTTTTCTCCCATTTCATTTGTAGTCACCGTTTGATGGGCTATCCCTCCTGAAAACTGTACCATTTTAAGCAAAGCCGTCTCTAAATAAATTTTTGTATGGTGAGAGAAACGCATCTCTTGCTGTGTTTTTGCAAGTATATCAATATACCCATAAAGCATATTTGGTGCAAATTCGTGTGCTAAAGTGAATACACGTTCCTCAGGAGATACAAGCTCTAAAAGTTCAGCTAAATCATCACTTGTTTGAAGTAATAATAAATCGCGGAAAAATGTAATTAAATCCTCTGAGAGCCGCAAAGGGTCCTTACCGTCAGCTATAAGTTGCTCTAAAAGGGCAAGCATTTGCGCAACATCTTTTACTTTAAGTGCCTCCGCTAGATCATAAAAAACATCCTGACTAATAGAACCTGTAACTAATAACGTATCCTCAAGTTTTAATTTTTCGCCACTAAAAGACACAACTTGGTCCAATAAGCTTAAAGCATCACGCATTCCCCCTGCGGCTGATTGTGCAATCACCTTTAAACCTTGTTCTTCATATGGCAAGTCAATATCTTCCAAAACAACCTTCATACGTTCAATAATATCATTAGTAGAAAGTCGTTTAAAATCAAAACGCTGACAACGAGAAATGATCGTAGCAGGCAATTTATGAGGCTCTGTAGTTGCTAAAATAAACACAGCATGAGGAGGTGGTTCTTCCAACGTTTTTAAAAGAGCGTTAAAAGCGCTTGTAGAAAGCATATGCACTTCGTCTATGATGTACACCTTATATCTACTGCTTGCGGGAGCAAAACGAACCTTTTCTATGATATCCCTAATCTCTTCAACACGTGAATTTGAGGCTGCATCAAATTCAATTACATCTGGATGAGAACCATCTGTAATACTCATGCATGTAGCACATTCATTACAAGGCTCTTTCGATGGTGCATGTTCACAATTCAAGGCCTTCGCAAAGATTTTAGCAGTACTTGTTTTCCCTGTACCACGGGGCCCAGAAAACAAGTAAGCGTGTGTTGTTTTATTTGCTAGGAGAGCATTTTGTAGCGTTCTTTTGACATGTGTTTGACCAGACATTTCTCGAAAAGATTGTGGTCGATACACACGGTAAAATGCTTGATACGTCACTGATTTCCTCTCTCCTTCTCCATTTAATTGAATAGTTTTATTATAGCATTTGCAGCATTATATAGAAAATGAAGATGCTAAATTTAAAATAAAAAAGCATCCGCCTATAATAGACGGATGCTTTGAATTGGCAATTTAATGCCGTGCACCTTTCCTTGACAGCCGCACATAAGCGTTACTCTTGTCGTTAGCTCAGATTAGGCAACCCCGCGGCACATGAATAAGACCACTTAATGCTGCTTCCTTCCGGACCTGACATGGTTCATGGGTATCCATTGCGCAGGACCCAATCGTCAACACTACGTGCAAAAGGCAGACCAAACAATACGGACAGCCTCGAAAAAGGAATTCAGTCTCGCTAGAGCGGATTGCGAGTTACAGGACACCGCTACCTTCCCACCTAGCACGGCAATAACTAGTATACTGACTGTTTGTATAAAATGCAACTTAATGCACAAATTATTTATTTCTAAGTGACAATTTAAACATTATATATTTTTTCAAAAATTATCTTGACGTTCGTTTCTAGTTATGATAAATTTATTTTTGTCGATAAGACAGTAAAGCAATATAACATGGAGGTATACCCAAGTCTGGCTGAAGGGATCGGTCTTGAAAACCGACAGGCGGGTAACACCGCGCGGGGGTTCGAATCCCTCTACCTCCTCCAGTTTTAAATTTTCGACTACGAATGTAGCCGTTTTTTTTTGCCCAAATTGTATGTATTACTTGTTAGATACCACTTCCGCCTCGGTTGTGGTATTTTTTATTATATCAATGATGGGAGGTTGTTGAATTGCAATCGAAATTACTTATGACGCGTGCTTCCCTTACTTGGATTTTCATTATTGCTGTTATGACCGCAATAGGTAGTGAAATTAAAATTATGCCTTTTGCTAATACAACTTTCCGTTTTGGTTTAGGAACCATTGTCTTCTTTTTATGCACATTAATTAAACCTACACCAATTATTTTAGCCGGTGTAGCTACCAGTATTGTGACAACTATTTTTCGGGTTATTAATTCGACATTACATGATGTTCCGATTGCCGAGAGTATATTTAACCATTTACCAGCTGGTTTATTTTATGTATTGTTTGCAGTATGCCTGCAAATTTTAGATATTCAACAATACAGAGAAAAACCACTAAAACTTGGTTTACTCGTTGCTTTTAGTGAGGTTATCAGTAATTTAGCTGAACAAATTTTCCGCTTTTTTGTCCAAACATATACTTTTTTATTTCTCCATGATCTCTTGATCCTATTAGCGGTAGCATTATTACGAAGCTTTTTTGTAGTAGGGATTTACAGCTCTATTTTGATAGCTGAACAAAAAAAACGAGTACAAGAAATGCTGAATATTGGATCTGATCTCTATGTGGAGACACTATATTTAAAAAAATCAATGAATCATATTGAAACAATTACAGGTAGTGGTTATGAATTATATCGTCAGTTAAAGACGCTAGGTTTTCGAGCGGAAAGTTTACAAGCACTTCATATTGCCCAGGAAATCCATGAAGTGAAAAAGGATTCTCAACGGATATATGCTGGTATTTCAAAGATTGTCGGTGAAAAGAGCTTTGGCCCTTTTGTATTATCTGAATTATTGCATTATATTGAAGAAGGTAATAGGAAATATGCAGAATTACTCGGTAAGGAAATACAATTTAATACATGTATAGACTTCGATTTTCAAACGAAAGATCATATTGCACTCCTTGCTCTATTAAATAATTTATCAGCCAATGCTGTTGAGGCTATTGAAAAGCAAGGGATCATTTCTATTGCTATTGGGCGCCAAGAGGATAATACTGTAATAACCGTATGTGATAATGGACAAGGGATTTCACAAGCAGATATTTCTGTTATTTTTGAACCTGGATACACCACTAAATTCAATGTTGATGGTGTTGCAGCAACTGGCATTGGGCTTTCACATGTTGCTGAACTAGTAGAAAAATTAAAAGGCTCAATAACCGTTGAATCAAACAATCAATACACAACGTTTAAAATCATAATTCCTACGCAAACTATTCAAACGGGAGAGACTTAAATGAGGTATTTTATTGTAGATGATGATCGTGCAAGTCGTGTTATGTTAAAGCAAATTATTGAAGATAGCGGGTTAGGAACAGTTATTGGTGAGGCTCGCAATGGTGAGGATGCCATTCCACAAATTTTAATGACACAGCCAGAGTTTGTACTTATTGATTTACTGATGCCTAAGCTTGATGGCATAG
The DNA here is from genome assembly GCF_001705465.1 of Lysinibacillus sp. AR18-8. Taxonomy (NCBI): domain Bacteria; kingdom Bacillati; phylum Bacillota; class Bacilli; order Caryophanales; family Bacillaceae; genus Lysinibacillus; species Lysinibacillus sp. AR18-8. The sequence continues at coordinate 46,766 of NZ_MDGU01000021.1, read as the reverse complement.
CAACTGTGGAACAACTTATGCAAAATCGTTTCGAGGGACAATTTATTATGATTTCACAGGTAGTGAATAAGGAAATGGTTGGCGAAGCATATGAGCAAGGAATTGATTTCTTCATTCATAAACCAATCAATCGTATTGAAGTCGAAAATGTTTTGAAAAAAACAACTGAACAATTTCGACTTAAAAATTCACTATTAGTGATACGTCAATCACTTACAAATATTGAGTTAAGTGAACAAAAGACTCATAAAGCTACATCACGAGACCATATTCAATCTATTTTGAATGATATGGGGATTGTCGGGGAAATTGGTAGTGAGGATATCATTGCCATTATAGAAACATTACTTGCTCACCAGCACAAGATTGCCCCCCTTCCTCCATTAAAAGAGCTTTATGAAGAAATTGCAGCTGTGACCAAGGCTACGCCAGATGAAATTTTAAAAGAGAGTAAAGCCATCGAGCAGCGTGTGCGTCGTACAATATTAGCTGCCATGATTAATCTCGCTAATTTAGGGGTTGTTGATTACACAAACTCAGAATTCGAGTACTATGCCCCTCGCTACTTTGATTTTAAAGAAATTCGTCAGCTCATGACACAGATTGAAGATCACGATAATCGTAAAGCAAAGGTAAATATTAAGAAGTTTATTCAAGTGTTATATTCAGACATTTTAACAAAAGTAAATTAATTTTCTCGGATTTTGTCGGATTCCATAAGTCCTCCGTATTATTAAAGTAAGGCGTGTCCTAAAAATTTAATATTAGGGGAGGTACAAAGGATTTGAAAAAGAAATTTAAAGTCAGTTTAGCCGCTCAGATTTTAATCGGTTTGATTTTAGGGATCATTGTTGGTGGTATCTTTTACGGAAATCCCAAAATTGAGACATATCTACAACCATTAGGGGATATATTTTTACATCTTATTAAGATGATTGTTGTACCGATTATTATTTCGACATTAATCGTTGGTGTTGCTGGTACTGGAGATATGAAGCAACTTGGACGATTAGGCGGGAAATCTATAATTTACTTTGAGATTATTACTACAGTTGCAATCGTAGTTGGATTACTTTCCGCAAACATTTTCCAACCTGGTGCAGGTCTTAACATGAATGAATTATCTCAAGGGGATATTTCGAAGTATGTATCAACAACTGAGGAAGTTCAGCATGAGGGACCATTTGATATCATTGTAGGCATTGTCCCAACAAATATTATTCAGTCAATGGCTGAAGGTAATATGCTAGCAATTATCTTCTTCTCAGTTATTTTCGGTTTAGGGGTTGCTGCAGTAGGAGATCGAGGGAAACCAGTCTTAGACTTCTTCCAAGGGGTAGCAGATGCTATGTTCTGGGTAACAAACCTCGTAATGAAATTCGCGCCACTAGGGGTATTTGGTTTAATTGGTGTAACCGTTTCCAAATATGGGTTTGCTTCACTGGTTCCACTTGCCAAATTAGCAATTCTTGTTTATGCAACAATGCTATTCTTTATCTTTGTCGTTCTTGGACTTGTGGCAAAATTCGCAGGAATCAGCATCTTCTATTTGATTAAAGTATTAAAAGATGAGCTAATTTTAGCCTTCTCAACAGCAAGTTCTGAAGCTGTGTTACCACGTATTATGATGAAAATGGAGAAATTAGGGGCGCCAAAGGATATTGTATCTTTTGTTATACCTACCGGTTACTCCTTTAACTTAGATGGGTCAACACTATATCAAGCCATTGCAGCATTATTTATTGCACAAATGTACGGTATTCACCTAAGCATTGGTGAACAAATTACGTTAATGCTTGTATTAATGGTTACATCAAAAGGTATTGCAGGTGTACCAGGCGTATCATTCGTAGTACTTCTAGCAACTTTAGGTACTGTAGGTATTCCACTTGAGGGACTAGCCTTCATTGCTGGTATTGACCGTATTCTTGATATGGGACGTACAGTTGTTAACGTAATTGGTAACTCATTAGCGTCATTAGTAATGGCTAAATGGGAAGGCCGTTTCGATCGAGAAAAGATGAAAAATTACTTTAATGATAATGAAAATCTAGCGTAATTTAAAAAAATCCTCACGATGTTGGATGGCATCGTGAGGGTTTTTTTATTTTGCTAACACTTTATCTAAATAAGCGATAATTGATTCTTTTCCATTGACATGTGCTTCTTGAGCGCGTTTTTCATCTTTTTCAAGCTTAGCCTCTGCCGCTACAGCAATTTTTTCAGCATCTTGCTGTGGCACAACAATTACACCATCCACATCCCCAATAATATAATCACCAGGATGAACCGTAACTCCTCCAATGGCGATCGGTACATTTACTTGACCACCGCCATTTTTATTGCCTGCTGCTACAGTAGTGCCCAACGAAAATACAGGGAAATTTAATTCGCGAATTGCTGCAATATCACGGATTACACCATCCACAACAAAACCTTGTACACCTATCCCTTTTGCTAAGGAGATCACAAAATCTCCAGCAACAGCTCGGTTTGTATTTCCTTTTGCATCAATGACTAAAATATCCCCTTCATTTGCAGCCCTAATCGCTTCCAAAACTGCCCCATTTTCACCATCTGGTAAACGTACAGTTACAGCTCGCCCAGCAACTTTAAAATGGTCTGCTAACGGCTTAATATCACTTCGCACATTGGTATGCCCGCCAGTTGCATCTGAAATAGCTGTTGTTGGTAAATGCTGAAAGCTTACTTCCACTTTTGTCATACATAACACCCCTATTATGATTAATGACTTACACTAGTATTGTAAATAAAAAATATATCCTATTTCAATATATCTCGAAAATAGTAGTCATTATTAGAATTAAATAATTTCAATAAATTGCTTTGATTGCTCGTCTAAGGCTTCAGCAGCAGATGCTATTTCACTAAAGTCATTTGCTGTGACAGTAATTTGTTCATTTGTTTTATCTATTTTTTCTGCTATTTTTGTAATACTATCAGTCACCTGACCAATTTCTCGCTCAATGCCCTCCACATTATCCTTCACTTCTGAAATAGATTGTTCAACTCTTACAGAAAGCTTACGTACCTCTTTCGCCACTACATCAAAACCTCTTCCATATTCTCCAGCCCTAGCTGCTTCAATAGCTGCATTTAATGCCAATAAATTAGTTTGTGAGGCAATTTCTTGTATAGTTTTGACAATCCCTTTAATAGAATCTGCTTGTTTCTGAAGCTGTACAAGATTACTTACATTTTCATTTGATTCCTTTGAAACCACTTTAATGGTTTCTAGTAGATCTTGGCTATTTTGAATGCCCGCCTCTGAACGCTGGTAAAGCTTATTAGACATGCCCTTCAACTTGTCGGCAACACTAACTATCTCATGTTGGCGTTCGGTGATATTGGTAGCTATTTTGGATACACCTATTACTTTTCTTGTATTATTTGCGAAGACAGGCATATATGTCGCTTCCAGCCAAATTATATTCCCTCTAGCATCAATTCTTTCTATTTTGTCCTGATAGCTGTTTCCTGCCGTTAGGTGACGCCAAAATTTATCGTACTCCATACTATTAACGAAATCTGGCAAACAAAAGTCTTTATGATGTTTTCCTAGCATTTCCTGCACTGTATAGCCTAATGTTTGAGCAAATAGTTCATTGACATACGCTACTCTTCTATCCATATCGAAGCGGATAATAGCTATATTGCGTTCAATAGCCTGTACTACTAAATCATCGGTTACTTGAGCCTCTACACTATGCATAAAGAACACCCCATCCGTTACTAATTTTTTACTTAAAATTTAATTTTATATTACATTAATTATGCCTCAGTGTAATTGCAGCAGATGTTAGTGTACCTGCTGCATCAAGATAAAAAACATGGAGAATGTTCATCCATGTTTTTTTAATAAACGTAAAATCCCTTCAGAGGTAGCCGCTACACGTAAGAACTTCTTTTGCTCTGCACGTATAAAGCCTTCCTCTAGCATTGTTTTAAAATGCTGTAGAAGTGCATCATAGAATCCATGGACATTATATAAAATGACAGGTTTTGTATGAAGTCCAATCTGAGCCCAAGTAAATACCTCAAAATATTCATCTAAAGTCCCTGCGCCACCTGGCAGAGCAATAAAAGCATCGGCTAACTCGGCCATTTTAGCTTTACGAATATGCATAGAGTCTACAATATGAATTTCTGTTAATGAGGCATGGGCCAATTCACGCTTTTGTAAATGTGTTGGCATCACACCAATCACTTCTCCTCCAGCTGCTAAAACAGCATCGGCTACCTTCCCCATTAGGCCTGTTTTAGAACCACCATAGACAACCCTGTGACCGTTTTTTGCCAGTGCTGTACCAAGCTCAGCAGCTTTCTCTGCATAAATAGGACTTTTACCCAAACCGGATCCGCAATACACTGCGATTCTTATAATAATCCCTCCTATTCAAAAAACGTGAAACAATCGGCTATATATTGTCTCACGTTTTTTGGTCATTTATTTTACTTTTATTTTCGTAAATGGCTTGTTTGTTTTAGCATATGACTGATACGGCTTACAATTGCTTCAATGGCATCAGGATTTTTTAATAAATCATAATCATTAATATCTAAACGTAGAACGGGACAAGAATTAAAATTATTTATCCAATTTTCATAGCGTTCATGCATTTCTATCCAATAATCATTCGGTGTTTGTTGCTCCATTGTACGTCCTCGCTCTTGAATACGCCCAATAACTGCATCAATAGGTCCTTCAAGATAGACAAGCAAATCTGGATGTGGGAAATAAGGTGTCATCACCATTGCATCAAACAAATTTGTATAAGTCTCATAATCTGTTGGGCTCATTGTTCCTTTATCATAATGCATCTTAGCAAAAATGCCAGTATCCTCATAAATAGAACGATCTTGTACAAATCCTCCACCATATTCAAAAATACGCTTCTGTTCTTTAAAACGCTCTGCTAAAAAGTAGACCTGTAAATGAAAGCTCCATTTTTCAAAGTCCTCATAAAATTTATCAAGGTATGGATTTGTGTCTACTTTCTCGAACGAGGTACGAAAGTTCAGTGCCTCTGCTAAAGCCTTTGTCATCGTCGATTTTCCTACCCCAACAGTACCTGCAATCGTAATAACCGTTTGTGGTGGAATATCGTACTTCTCTCTTAAATTCATTATTGCAAACTCCTTTGTTGTAACGTATCTTTAATTATTTTTAAAACATGATTTAAATCATTGGGATTTTTTACAAAATCAAGCTGATCTCCATTAAATCGAATAACTGGAATTTCGGGATGCATGCTTTCAAAATGCTCGATAAAAGAATGATAGTCGGCCACAAGCTGCTCCATGTAATCACGTGAAATCATCTTTTCAAACTCTCGCCCTCGCATGGCGATACGCTTCATTAATGTCTCAACGCTGGCATGTAAATAAACCACTACATTTGGAACAGGCATGTCTTTCGTTAAAATTCTATAGATTTCCTCATACTTCTCGTATTCAGTTGGTGCCAATGTACGCTTCGCAAATATTAAATTTTTAAAAATATGATAGTCTGCTACAACAGGTTTGGCATGTGCTAAACGAAATTTTTTAATATCGGTTAGTTGCTTATAGCGATTACAGAGGAAGAACATTTCCGTTTGGAAACTCCACTCCTCAATGTTTTCATAAAACTTATTTAAAAAAGGGTTTTCGTCTACAATTTCTTTTAATAGATGGTAATTAAATGTCGCTGCTATCTCTTTCGATAAAGAGGTTTTACCAACACCAATCGGACCTTCTACCGTAACAAATGGAACCGTCACCAGAAGCTCCTCCTTTTGTTCTATGGATTCTATTTTAATAATTATGCCCCGTATGGATAATACGCAGGGAATTATTTCTAATAATACAATATACACTATGGTTGTAACTTGGTTTTGTAGAGGTTTAGATAGCATTCTATCAAATGAGTCAGTGCTTTTAATTGTATCATATTGTATAGATGAAAAATAGAACTACCCTCATACCTAGCGATCTAATAGATACATTCATCTTAAATCATAACTTTTCGGCAATCATTCAAAAAAACGTATGAATCAAAAAGTGTGCTGGAAGAAAGGTGGGATCATTCAAAAAACAATCTTAAAATAAATAGAAACCCACGGGACTAGGTAAACTAGTAGTCCCGTGGGAGTTAGAGTGTGTAGATGGAAAATTTAATGTGGGATTCTTTGATAAATTTTTCTTACATATTATCTTTAAATAGTCCAATTTATGAATCATGCAGTATTTCATGAGGCAAATTTAAAAAATGATCAAAGGAAACAATCGATTCTAATTTACTGTTAATGTAATTACAATCTACTTTATGTAAGTAGTCCAAAAAATCAAAGTAATTAAAGCCATTCGATAGATTTTCTGAATACGCTAATGTAAATTCTTTTATATTATCTATTTGCAACAATCTCTGTCCAATCATTTTTTTTGTTGCCCTATCAATTTCTGATGGCATCAAACCGTTTTTTCTCACCTGTTGAAGTTCTTCCCATATCTTTATTACTAATGAGTTTAAATTCATCGTCGAACTACTGACAACACTAAAGTCATAGTTTGGACCAGTATAATTAGAATAACTCCATTTATTTGTAATTAGACCTTCTTTCTTTAAATTAACTGTTAGAGTGGATCCTAAACCAAAAAGGGACTCCATTATCACTTGTGTTGCTAAATAATTATCAATTTTATTATCTTCTTGTATTTGACGCCTTAAACCTATTGAAAATAAATCCTGGGCTTTATTTTTAATAATTGCAATGTTTTTATAAGGTTCATTTTGTGCTTTTGGATAAAAACGTTCAACTTCATGATCTTTTGTTTTAACATGATGTCCATTGCGCTCTATTGTATTGAAAATACATTCATTCAGTCTTATTGGATTAACATCACCAACAACCACCAATTTCATGTTATTAGATTTATAATAAATATTATGCACCTGTTCTAATAATTCTTTATCCAAGCTTTTAATACTATCTATGGTACCGGATACATCTGTACAAATAGATAATTCCGGATACATCTGCATTACTAGATCTCTATAAACTATCCAGCTTGGCTCATCTTGATATACCAAAATTTCCTCTTTAATGACTCTTTTTTCATTCTCAATTTCAAACTTTGAAAAACTTTGGTTTAGGAGGGCTGTGAATAATTTAGGAATAATAGCTTCTATATTACCGGAACAAGAAATTAAAAATTCCGTATTATTATAGTTAGTCTTTGCAGAAATAGTTGCACCTATTTCTGAACAAATTTGATCGATGGCATTTTTATTCCTAAACATTAAATGTTCGATAAAGTGAGCTGTACCCAGTGGAAATTCTATTTTTTCCTTAGTAGTAGTATTAATAAATGCTGTGTCATTAGCACCAATGTTAACATTTAATACCGCAAATGTTTGCGACATGCCTTTTAGCGGTATCATATGTAATTCCAAACCATTACTAAATGTTTCACAAAAAATAGAAAGCCCCAATTTATCATATTGAATACATTCCATTTATATTTCCACCGTCTTTCTCACGGATTTAAAAACAGTATCCAACGTTATTTCTTTAGCAACATCGACAATATTTTTTTTGGAAATATTATCTAATCTAGAAAAGAATTTATTTTCATCATCTTGGTAATCTAATAATTCTCCAGTTAAACTAATATCAATTAAGATAGCAGGCGTTTCCAACCCTGATTTAACAAAATGTTTCACTGCATTTACACCTGCTTGAATTTCTTCTTCAGTTATACCTCCATCTCGAATCTTGTTTAACTCATCTAGAACAATCTTAGTCACCATTTCATAATTTTCCTCTTGTAAAGCCACATGAATTAATAATATTCCCTTCAAATCTTCAATTTCAGATCTTAAATAATAGGCCAATCCTCTTTTGTGTCTTATTTCCGTTTGCAATTTTGATGAGGGTAAATTTCCAAAAATCGCATTAAAAACAAGTAAATGGATATAATTTTGTGAAGATAAGTTAATGCCTGTTTTAAATCCAATCAATAGTCTTCCTTGTTTAGTCGTGGATTCATGTTCAATATATTTAATTTCCTCATTAATTGAAGAAATCATATTTTCCTTAGACAAAACGATACTTTCTTTTTCCCGTTTAAAATAATCACAAATATTACTTTGTATCCTTTTTTCATCAATATTGGGACCTATTATATGAATATATATTTTTGCTGAAGCTATGAAATCTTGATAATGCTTGAATAATATTTTTGAATTTAAATCTTTAAGTGTGTTCAAATCACCAAAAATTGAAGTACTGAATGGTTCTCCTTCTGTCATAATAGATAAACACTTTTCTTGAACTGTATATTCCACATAATCGTTTATCTCTTGAATGCGATTATAGTGATTTAAAAATTCCTTTTCTACTCTTTCAGAATTAAATCCGTTTTCAAGTGAGCTGTATATGATTTCTGATAATAGTTTTAGTGAATTTGACAATATATCGGAATCCAAACTCTTATCTTGTATAATGGACATTTCAAATTCTAGAACTTGATAATCTCCCTTTCTTGATACATTACTTTTCAAAGTGGCTCCATACAAATGATCTAACTTTGCCTGAATATCATGGGGGATTAGTAATTCAGAAAAAATAGAAATTGAACTTGCCATAACTTTTTTCAATGGATATAAAAGAGATAATCTTATAGTAGAATTCATATATTTGTCATTTTGGTGTATAAAATAATTGATACCAGATATTTGTTGCATGTTAAGTGATAATTCTTCAGTTTCAAGCTCAAATAATCGAGCATTTTTAGCATCTAATCCCAACATTTGATTACTATGTATGTCTTTTGTTCTCCAATCAATTTGAATTGGTCGCCCATTATCAATATTTACAGATGAATGCCAATTTAAAACTTGTTCATCATGACGATACCATAAACGCCATAGTTCTGGTTTTTTTATAAGTTCAGCAGTAAAAATTGAAAAGGCTTTGTTAACTGCTTCATCTATCTTATTTGGCTCAACAAGAAATGGTTTATAGAAGATAATTTGTTTCTTTCCATCTTCAGACATAGTAGTAATAAGTATACATATTTTTTTCTTAGCTTTTTCAAGAATTCTAAAGATTCCGCTTCTAACCTTTATTTCTGATGATAGAAATTTCGTTCGAATGTCTGCATTATCCTCATTAAATCCTGCTTGACCGTCCAAAAACAATAAAAATGAATTGTTCTCTTTTAAAAGGTAAAATAACTTAATAGCAATTAGTTTTGATTCTGCAACTAATAATCTAACTCCAGCTTCTTCTCTTACTTTCTCCCAAGCCTCTAGTTTTCCTTCTGATTCATAGGATTCCTGGTCCACTACTACAAAAAATTTTCTGTTTTTATCTTGGAGTTTAAATCTCAAAGCTTTAATAATTTGGTCAGTATTATGCCGATAATCTCCAAAATGCCAAGTAAGAAATGCACCTCCTTCACTAAGTGTTTCCATCATATATTCTTCACCGAATATTTCATCAAAACTATCAATTTCAAAATTAGGTTTTACCCTCTCTCTATTTATGAGTCTGTTATGACTCAAATATTTCGCCCAAATTTTCTCACAAGGTTCATTTAGTTCTAGAGGTAATAATTCCATAACCATATTTGTCAACGAAAGAAACTGATCAATCGACAAGCCATTCTCATAATAGTAACTTTTCAGCATTTCTTCCTCTGATAAAAATCGCTTATATAACTCATAAAAACTATCCAATATTTTCACTCTCCTTTGTAAATCAAAATAATTAAGGGTATTTCATATTGATATAATTTAGGTATCATCTTTTTCTTCCTATTTCATTGAAGAAAAAATTAAATTATGTGATCATTACTTGTTATTTAGCTATTTAAAAAAGCTATACTCTTATTTTTCTCCGATATACGAACTTAAAGACAAAGTAAGACTTCGAAAATGAAGCATTCTCAATATGAATGCCTTTTTTCTACTCTATTAAAGTAATAAGTCATTATTTAGTAATTTTTTTCAAACTACGTTTTTTTCATCTTAAAGTTATTCTTAATAACAACATAACTATAGAAAATACCTATAATTGCAAAAGTATTCACTAAGCTAATTGTCCAATAGAATAGGCTTTCTACCTGATAAATAGTTGTTAGAAGCCATCCTACAACAACAATTAAAAAGAAATATAAAAAATTTAAAAAGAACGCTCGTAGCCCTTTACCAATTTGCTCAAGAACTAACAAGGAAGACATCATTGGTCCCATTATGCTATAAGATAAAGCAACAATTTGTAGATAATTTTCTGTATGTGCGCTCACTTCTCCATCAGCTATTAAAAAAGAAGCAATAAGATCTCTTCCTAAAAATATAACCATGCCAATAATAATATAAATTCCTACTATATTAATAAGCCCTTTCTTATAGACTTGAAAAGCGCGTTCCGCATTATTACCACCCATATTTTGATTCATAATAAGACCTAATGTATTGCCAAAAGATATTGATACTAGTAGGACAATGGTTTGTAAACGGTAAGCAGCACCAAAGCCTGCTATTACCTCGTTACCAAATGGCATTAAAATTTTGTTAAAAAAAAATGTACTAATAAAAATTAGAAAATAAGAAATTGCAACCGGAATCCCAATATTCAAAATTTTAATTTTCACTATTTTTTCTAATTTCATATTTTTCAAGGAAAAAAAATAGCTAGTAAAATTAAAGATCTTATATTTAAGAAGGAAATAAGCGCTTAAAAAAATTGAAATACTAATAACAATAAAATTTGCAAGTACAATGCTATAAACACCTAGATTAAAAAAATTAATAAAAATGTAAACTAATATTATATTGGACAATGAAGCTAAAACACTTATTCCAGACGAAATTTTTACTAATCCATATCCTCTAATACTCGATAATAAGATTGCATTAATAACAGAAAAAACGGTCATAAAAACCATTAAACGGGTATATTTAAGAAATGTATTGATTGCTCCATCATGAACATTAAAAAAATTGATTAACTGGGGAATAACTAAACTAATAAAAATAGCAATAATTAAACTAGATATAATTCCATACAAAAGTAGGTTATTAATGATTTTAGAAATATTATTCAAATTGTCCTTACCTTTTTCAAATGCTACTGTAGATGCGTTCGATATTTGAAATCCTTCAATCAACGCCGTCATAAAAAAGGAAAATGGTATATACAAACCAACAATATAAAGTGCATCCTTATGCTCATGCCCCATAAAAAAGGTATTGGCTAACTGTGTGACAATTGAAACAGAAGAAGCCAATACCATTGGAATAAAGGTTTTATAAATTAGCGGAACAATTCTGTCATTTAAATAATCAATTTTTTTTTGCAAATTATCCATCCCTTACCACTTAATGCTTGTTATAATAGGAAGTTCATTAAATTGAAGAATTGCAAAAGAAGTACTTAGATCTCGGTTCGCCGATATTATAAGTATTTTCTCCTCTTTGTTTAATTTTTCTGTAGATAATAATTCGAGAAATGTGTACCAAACATCACCGCTTTGATAATCTTTGGTACTATTTATTTGCCGAATATAAAGGGCATCGTATTCTTCGTAAACCATATGACTAAATAAATTTTGTACAATAACCCTTTTAAGTTGATGTTGTTGTGAAACTAATTCAATAATTTGATTAATAATTTCGGAAAAGATAATCTCGCTATTATTACTATTTAATTCATTATCAGAAGTGAAATAACTTCCTATTTGAAGGACTTGAATCGGTCCATAACCTTTTGAAAAGTGCATACCCATAGCAAAATCTGCAAAAGGTGAATAACCTTCACAATAACGATTTTTTTCAATAATCAACTGTTCTCCCAATAAAAGTATCCCATCTTCCTCTTCATTTAATGAAAGTTCTAGAATTTCTAAACTTTCTATCGAAGCTATTGAACTTAAATGAGAAATACCAAAATAATTTTTCGGTTTTATATCAGACCACTCTAAAATTCTTGGTAAGGCTTGTATTTCTGGTTGACGATCAGAGAATGAATTTGAAAGCAGTAAACATTGGTAGTTGTTCACTTTTGGAAAGAGTTCTATATGGCATTGATGTATCATTTCTGATAAGGTTACCTGTTGATTGTTAATTTTAATTGAGTATGATACGACAGATTCTTTAGGAACATTATTGTAGTAAGCTTCAATTTGTAAATGAGGCTCTAATCTTAAATAATCGGATATCTCTTCTCCATCTATATAATAATTATCTTGATCTATATTGAGAAAAGCTAAAGATGATAATGATAGATTTAAATTACATATGTTATACATAAGAAATATTTCCATTCATGTAACTTTGAAAAACATTTAATTTTAATATATTGGAAGTACCTTCCATATTTTCAAACGCAAATGCATCTCTAAACCATTTATTTAAATGTGGATGGTCAAATAAGGATCCTTCACCAAACAAATCAAGGGCGTATTGAGTGATTTTCTTTACTAATGCCGTTGCTCTAATTTTAGCAATTGAACCAATATAGCCATTTTTAGGATTAATATCTAATTCTAATGCTGCTTGTCGAATAAGATTCCTTACCGTTATGAGCTCATTTTGAAAATGTTCTAATTTTAGTTGTTGATCTAAGGATAAATTTTTCTTATTAGTTATCATATAATCATAAACTGCTTGTGATACACCCAGTGCCATAGCTGCTACTGTGGGACGCATCTTATTAAAAACAGTAATAGCTCCGTGCATACCTCTTTTTAATGGGCTTAAGTGTCTCCCAATAATCTGACTCTCATTTATACACACATTTTGGAACATTAACTTACTAAGCTTCGGACCGCGAAGGCCTAATGTACCCAATGATTCTGCCGAGAAACCATCTTGTCCCTTTTCAACCAGGCACATTTCAATTCCTAAAGGGCCAGTTGTGGTACGTGCAAAAACAACGCCGATATCTGCCCGAGTACCGTTTCCTATGAAATATTTCTCACCATTCAACATCTTCTTTCCACTGTTTCCATCTATTTTCTTTAAATTTGTTTCTATATTCATGGCATCTGATCCCTTTTTAGGCTCAGTTAAGGCAAAAAATGTCCAAGATGGCTTTTCAATCAAAGTACTGTAATACTTCTCTTTTTGCTCCTCATCAGCAAAATCTTGGATAATTATCCCTGATAAGGAAGGTCCTGGACAACCAACAACTACACCTGCGTCTCCATAGGAAAGCCACTCTGTTCCAATGACCCTCTCAATGCAAGATAAACCGTAGAACTTTGTATTATTTACGATAAATGGACGATCATTATATTCCGGAGGAATCATCATGCGTGATAATAATTGAACACTGTCCAAATTGGTAAATTCACCTAGTCTATCTGGTTCTTTATCTATAACAAGACCAATATCCCTAAATTCTTGAGAATATGATTTAATAGCTAGTTCAAAAGCATCTAATCTCTCTCTGTTCAAAGCTTTTCACTCCGTTTCTACAAACAGATTTTTGATGACAAAAGACAAATAAATTTTTCTGCTTACTGTTTCTAATAGGACTCCATGACCTCCAGTAAGATTAATCAAAGTATTCATACATTCATCTATTTCACTATGGAGAAATGCATAAAAAGAGTTATCTTCTATTGCCCTATCTCCGTTGATATAGTTGTTAACAATAGAATATAATTTAATAATTGCTTCTGAAAACTGTCCTTTCACCATTTGATATTGGATAATCGGTAATTTCCCTGAAAAGCGGTTGCTCAAAAGGTTTTTATCATAATTTAGGCAATCCAAAGCAATCCGTAACCGCATTATCAAAGCAAAGTGGTTTTTTGTTAAAAATATACTCTCTATCTGAGATATATTCCGTGTATCCTGTTTAATCGGGACATCTATTTTAAATAAGCTAATCTTTTCATATCCTAGAATAAAATCGTTAATTTTTTCAAATTTAACTTCTGCCATTTTGTAGAGAGTATTTCCCCTAAGGAGCTGAGTTGCTGGATTCTCTAAAATAGTATTGGGGGTAATAAAATAATTGCTGGATGATACAATGACAGGGTTAGTGTAGCTTTTTGAATACCATTCAAAAGTTTCAATAGGACTTAAACCGCGTGTTTCTTCAAAAAAGCGATTCATATAGTTCAATAAATCCTCATTCTTCGATGATAAAAAAGTAGTCATTACTTATCTCCTTCTATAATAAAATCTTAATGTTCAAATAGAGCTGATCCAACAAAACAACCTAGTCCTACACTTATCATTAAAAATTTATCTCCCTTTTTTAATCTATTTTTTGATTGTAAATACGCCAAATTTATAAAACAATCAGTTGTATAGGTATGTCCAATGTCTGGAAGTAAATCTAGGATAATATTTTCAAAAGGAAAATGGGTTAATTTTGAAAATCTCCTCCAAGTCATTTTGTTAACATTATAAGGAAGAATATATTGAACTTCATCGAGAGATACATTCACCTTTTTTAAAGTTTCATGAACTGCTTTAATAATAATTGAAACATATTCCTCATTAAAGAGAGCTGTTTTTTGCGGATTTTCAAAAAATCCCTGATTAAATCTAGTGTCTTTATAAAGACCTATGGACAATAATTTATTTGTTTCAAAATTCTTTTGTAGAAGAATCGCAACAGCTGAGTCTCCTATAAGGGTAGAACCTTCAATATACCTTAATCGATTAGTCATATTGGATTGATCGCCCAAAATTATGAGTACATTGTTAACATTTTCTTTCTTTGTAAAATATAAATTTGCAAGATCCATCGCATAAAAGGAAGAAGCACAAGCCTCTTGAGTAATTCCAAATTTTTTTACGTTATTTAAATTAAATGGCTTAAGCACCTTATTTAATAACCCATAATCGTGAGGCACTTGAGCAAGTAAAGAATGGGCATATAATATTAAATCAATGTTTTCATTCAGCTTTAGATCTAATAAGGCATACCCAAGTGTCTCATCTAATCTTTGTCCCTCTTCTACAATAGGAACTTGTTGAATGTTGTGTAATCTTTTCATTAGCTTAATTTCTCTGTCATTGCCACCGCAATACTCTACTACTTCTTCAATATTTTGTCTTAGATTCGGGATATATGTCCCAATTTTTGCAATACCAAGATTCACATTTTGCCTCCATATATATTAAACTTCATATAATACATTTCATTTCTCACTAAATTTCCATCTAGCAAATAAATAGAGGAATTTCCCTGAACTTTATCCTCGCTTATTAGATTTAAAAGTTTTGCAAACAAAGATGTACATAATTGATTAGGAGAGGAAATAAAGGTAGAGTTGGATGGCATCTCTTCATATATTTCTTCTAAATTAGAAGAAATAATAAATACATTCTTTTTTTGCTTTTGAGTGATTTTATCCAACCATCCACGCAGATTAGGTATAATATCATAACCCCACTCATCTAATTCAAGACAAGGGCTAGTTCCATGTGACTCAACGAGAAAGGCAATTCCGGTATCTTCAATTTCTTCGTATCTTGTAACCGGATAAGATAGGGTAGATTGATCAAGAATTAAAAATATTGCCTTTTTACACTTTTTAGTATTAAATAATTCCTTTATGATTTTCATTGCAGCAAAAGGAGCATAAGTATCAACTCCTGATACGGCAAAACCTGTTGCGTCTAAGGCGTATTTATCAATAAAATAATTAACACTTGAAGTGGAGAGATTAATATCTGGGATGCAATAAACTAAAACAACTAAATCTACATCATCAATTCTGTTACCCATATTTGACAAATGATCTATTAAACTAGATCCCATATAACTAAATGAATTATTCCGCCCTGAACTTAATAATGATTCATCTACCTCAAAGCCATATATACTTGCTAAATCTGTTTGAAATGATATATTTAAACTACTATAACTATAAGGTCTCTTTTCGGGGAAACTTTTATGAATATAAGAATTTATCTTTATCATGCCTATTCATTTATGCACTTACTAAAGAATTATTAATATAATCAACAATGGTCTCTACAGATTCAAAGTACTCAGGTTCTATATCTTCTGGATCAACAGAAAATCCATCAATATTGTCTTCCAAAACCATTAAAAGTTCAAAAATCGAAGTAGAATCCAAGCTCAATGATTCTAATGAGGTTTCTGGCAATATTTCTGTCGCAGTATCAATGTCCAACACTTCTCTTAATGTAGCTACAGTTATCTCAAAAGTATTTTTTTTCAACATTCTCTAAACCCTTTCTATTTACCGTATTATTTTTTCATTAACCATTATTTGTTTATCTATAATATCATCCGAATGATCACGTCTTCTAATTAAATAATGCTCCCCATTTAGAATCATAACTTCAGCTGGAAAACCATGGCTTAAAAATAAACCTGGGGAGGCACTTGGCCCATACGCTCCTGATTGTAAAACCCCTATAAGGTCTCCTTTTTGAACTCTCGACAGTTCCACATTTTTTCCCACTATATCATTTGGAGTACATAGCGGACCCGTTACATTATAAGTTTCTATATCAGTTTCATTTAAATTTGTTAGATTTATCATTGGAAAATTTCTTTTTACAAAACTACCTATCCCCACAGCTGCCATATGACAGTTTGTACCTCCGTCTGTTATTACAAAATTTTCTTCCCTTGATTTTTTTGTATAATTCACTTTGGATACAAATATTCCTGACTTTGCTACAAGATAGCGACCCGCTTCCATTGCTAACCTTGTATTTGGGAAATTAGCTTTAAAATCGGCAATAATTGGCGCTAGCTGTTTACCTAATCTTTGTATATTTAATTCCTCTTCATTACCGAAATAAGGTACACCTAAACCTCCACCAATATCTACAAATTGTAAATACTGATCTGTTTGTTTACTAAACTTTTCTGCCAATTTTAAAATATTCTGTGTGTTTTGACAGATGACATCACCATCTAAGATCCTTGTTCCCATATATACTTGAATTCCTATAATTTCCACATTTTTATATGAATTTAGTATACTTATATTTTGAAATATTTCTTCTTCATCTATTCCGAATTGCCGCGGTTTACCACCCATACTAAGTCTCGACCCTTTTACAGTAAAGGTTGGGTTCACTCTAATAGCCACACGTACTCTTTTTTTTCGAAGTGAAGCAATTTCATTAATTAACTCTAATTCCTGAAAAGATTCACACACAATTGCGTAAATTGAATGATCAATACAATTTTTAATTTCTTCTTCACTTTTCCCTGGTCCTAAAAAGATAATATCGTTTGGATTTGTATTTGCCATTAGAACCGTCTTTAGTTCAGTCAATGAGGAAACTTCTGCTTTTGCACCCAAAGACTTTAGTAAGTTATAGACTGAAATATTAGGGTTGGATTTTAAGGAGAAGAATACCTCTAAATAATCTGGGATATTACTTTTTAATTCTAAAAATGCATTTTTAATTTCGTTCCCATCATATATATATAGGGGTGTACCATATCTTTCTGCTAAATCTATTATTGGTATTCCTTGTATTTGATATACCATTTGCCTTTTCCTTTCTCAGTCTTGAAATTTATCTAGTTGAGTCAGTATAATACTGTCTAACTCTATTAACGAATCCTCATTATTTGCTATTAAAACTCCGTATAATCTCCCCTTAAACAATTTGCCTTCTTTGCTAAAACCTGAATTAACAGTTGCAAAATTATTAATTAAAAGACCTTCTTTACGCTGGTAGTTAATCATATATTTTTCAAGTACAGTTGACACTTCCTTAAAAGTTAATTTGCGTGTTAACTTCAACTCATAGTATTTTGCTAAGGCGCATTTATCATTTTGCAAAAAGTTTTCTTGAATTCTCATTTGGTAGGAAGACATATTTAATCGTGCATTAATTTCGAGATTTGGCCAAAGTGTACCCACTTGATCATATATCGCATCTATTCCAACAACTCCAAAATAACCGTCTTTATATAATTGTGTACAAATTTTTTCTCCAATAATTCTTAGTTCTTTATCCAACTTCCTTGTGATATAGGTTGGATAGAGATGTCCTTGATGAACACCATCTTTTACAATACATTCCTTCGCACCGTAATATGTAATATTTCCATTAACATCAATTAAAAGCTTATAGTTAATATCAGCTACTTTATTAATCCACTTTTCTAATATAAAACTCACTTTACCGTTATTTTTTTTATTTAGACTTTTACTTATCATCTTAATTACTTTTTGAAACTTTTCTTCAGAATCAATAATAACTAATCCTTTTCCTGATACTCCAAGTGATTCCTTTAAAACTAATTTCCCCCCCTCTGTTAGATGATGCTTCAAGGTTTGATAAGTCTCCTGTAAACTATCAATTGAATCACACTCACCACCAGGTATCTGCCTAATATTTACTTTTTCGTTTAATAATCGACTATACACTTTAGTGTTTACTTTACGAAACACATCACTATTCGGTACAGCTAAAGGAATGCCAGTTAATTCTGAGAGTTGTTCTTCATACTCTGAACAACCATAAGGCATAAAATAAATGTTTTTTTTCTTTTCCTTCATTTCTTTAAGATATAAAATAGTTTTTTGGCAATTCAGAATATCCTGTGTAATATTAAGATTTGGATTACTCTTCTCTACATATATAATTGTCGGACATTCTAACACCTGCTGTAAATAATTTAAAAAATCGTTACTTACAGGTCGTTTTAAAATTACTATATCTGTAGGGCTGGAAAATAATACACCTTGTTCTTCCATTCTATTAACCATAATCTTTGCACTTGCTGTTGAAACTGATGGGATCCCCACAATATCCGATGTTTTCCAATATTGTTCTACTTCAAAGTTATTTATATATATAAATGTTGCATTTTCATCGTTCACTAGTCCCTTTTTAAGACTCTCACTAAAAGAATAATTAACCGCTTCCATAATTCACCTCTTTCTAAAACTGAAATAAGCTAACAGCAAATGTAGCTCCTAGACCAACTGAAACCATTAAGAAATAGTCACCTTTTTTTAAAATACCTTCTTCGATCACACTTTCCAGATTTAAAAATGGATCAGCGCAAAAGCAATGTCCATACTTACTCACATTTTTTAAGTAAATTTTCTGAATTGGGATATCTAACGATTTAGACAATTGTCTCCAAGAAGATATATTCACATTATGTGGCAGTATCAATGAAATTTTTGACAAATCTAAATTTTGATCATTGAGCATATCCTTTATTAAAGCAGTTAGTGTTGGGATATACTCTTTTTCGAATTGTTTTTGTTTCTCTTGATTAATACCAATTCCTTCTGCATATCTTCCCAGTACTTTCGTATATGTTTTTATAAATTTTATATTTTTCTTACTATTATTTGATAGAATGACAGCAGCTGAAGCTTCCCCTAAAATAGTTGTATTTTGAATTACTTGCATAATTGGATTGAAGACTTTTTCACCCATTATTAAAAGAACTTTGTCATTTACTTTTGCATTCCTTAGTAAACTATCTGCAATCTCTAATCCTACTAGACTTGAAGCACAATTTTGCTGATTTAACGAAAAATTCACTGTATTATTTATATTGCAAATCTCACTTATTTCATTGAAAATATTTAGCGGAAAAGGATATATATTTTGAATAGTATGACAGTAAATTATATATTTAATTTCTTGTTTAGAAATATTACTACGCTCAAATATCCTTAAAATGGGTGCACTTAATAATTCAGTTAAGGAACCCTCTTCTTTTCTGATTTCTGCCAATCCATGTACTTTTTTAAAAACTTTAATCTGGTAATTCTTTAAATTTAAGTACTCCTGCAGGTCCTCAATATCTACTATTTTTTCGGGAATACCTGTTTCAATGTAATCAATATATAACATATATTGTCACCCTTTGATTGGAAAGGAGAGATAAGAAATTCCTTTCTGAGAGAGTAATTTCTTATCTCCTACCCCTATGTTTTTTAACTAAGTATATTGATCTTTTAGCTTATTAGCATTTACCGCAAGCATTATAACGGTCTACATTTTTTAGGTTCTTAATTTGAATTGGATTCGCTTTAATTTTCATTAGTGGTCACCTCCTTTAATGTAAGTGGTTTGTACAATCTTTTAGCATTTACCGCAAGCGTTGTAACGGTCTACATTTTTTAGGTTCTTAATTTGAATTGGATTCGCTTTAATTTTCATTAGTACTCACCTCCTTTAATTTTTCAGCAGTAACAAACGCCGTAACAGTTTTGGATGTAAGGCTTATCGAGTGATGTAGAAAGATCCCCTTTTCTTTAAAATCAATTTTGGTTGAATAAATGTTGGGCTTCCCATTTTCATCAACTATAAATTCAATATTCAAAAAATTGAACTTCCCATAAATCAGTTGATTAATGGCTTTAAATGTTGCTTCTTTAATAGCAAAACATTTACCAACCCAAGCTAATTTATTTTCTCTGCCATTGAGATCTAAGTAATAAGCTCTTTCTCTTTTTGAGAGTACTTTCTCAATAATCCATCTCTCATTCTTTTTTAACATTTTCTCTATGCGATCTAAATCAACCATGTCTAAACCATTTCCAACTAACAATAGAAATTACCACTCTTCCATATAGTTAATTAAATACTTCAATATATAAGAAAAACTTGTATTAGCTATTACATCTACTTCGTTACATTTTCTAATTTAGGTGTGAATATGCTGTATAGTACTGGGACAATAAAGAGCGTTAAAAATGTAGAAGTGGATAGTCCACCTATTACAACTACAGAGAGCGATTTAGAAACCATCCCAGTGTCATTAGATATAGCCATTGGGATTAAAGCACCAATTGTTGCAATAGCTGTCATTAAGATTGGTCGAATACGTACAACCCCAGCTTCAATTAAGGCTTCATATTTAGTCATACCACTACTTTCATTTTTCTTTATCTTATCAACTAGGACTATAGCATTTGTTACGACAATACCATTCAACATGAGTAATCCGATCATTGCAGGCATACCAATAGGCTCATTAACAATGTAAAGACCAATTAGTGCTCCAATGATAGAAAATGGTATAGCAAATAAAATTACAAAAGGTGCTTTTCCTTCTCTAAAAGCAATGACCATTACTAAATAGACCAGGAAAATACTAACAATTATAGCTATAGATAGCTCTGTGAAGCCATCTGTCATTGATGCAGATACACCTTCTTTGTAATAATTAACATTATTCGGTAAATCCAAATTATCTATTGTTTCATCCGCTTTTTTAATTACATTTCCAATTTTTTCGTCAACAATTGTCCCATAGATCATAATATACTCATGTCCATTCAAATGAGAAATAGCTGAGATATTATCAACTTTTTTCAATTCGCCAATCTCATTAAGAGCTACTGGTTCCCCCATAATATTATTAATTTTTTGTTTACTAAGTTCTTCCAACGATGTTACGTTATCCATCTTTAGCCCTATATTTATTTCATTAATTTCGTCTCTTACCCTCATAGTCGTTAAAATATCACCACTAATTAGTGTTCGAAGACTTTGCGCCACCATAGCTGGCATTAGACCTTTTTCAGCAAGCTTATCTTCATCTAAATCAATAATTATTTCAGGTTCTTCTCCTTCTAAAGAAGAACCTATATTTTCTATCCCTTCTACTCTTTTTAAAGAAGCAATAATTTGATCACTAGCTTCTTCTATATCTTTTGAATTTGCTCCTTTTACGACAAGAACATATCTACTTTCAGAACCACCAATAATTCCTCCCACACCAGACAGAGTTATGCCTTCTGGCTCAGGAATACTTGTAAACTGAGATCGTAAACCCTTAACAAAGTCATCTATATTTTCAACAGAATCTTTTACAACAAATGAAATCTCTGCTTTTTCGGATTTCCCATCAATACTGGTATTTACTAAATTAATTTCCTTTTGTTCTAATAAGATTTTTTCAACCTTACTCGTGACTTTCAATGTTTCCTCGGGGGTAGTTCCCTTTTCCATTGTAATTTCCACATCGAAGTTATTGACGTTTTCTTGAGGAAGGAAAGTTGTTCCTACCTTAGGAACAATTAATGCGACAGAAGTAACTAGAATCAATATTGATGCAAATAGGGTTACAAAGCGATGTTTTAACACTCTAGTTAAAATTTTGCGATACCAAATTTGTAGTATATTTTCTTTATGTTCATTTGGAGTAATTTTCAATAGAAAAATTCTTGACAAGAGCGGAACAATAGTAACAGCAACAATTAATGAAATCAATAGTGATATTACGATAGTCCATGCAAGTGGTTTAAAAAAACTCCCAACAATTCCTGGTACAAAAGCTAATGGTAAAAAAACAGCTACGGTTGTAATAGTAGAAGAAGTGATAGCAGATGCTACTTCACCTGTAGCTTGCAGTATGAGGTGATCATTTCTTTCCTTAGATGACCTAACCCTTCTAAATACATTTTCAATGACAACAATTGAATCATCCACAACTCGCCCGACAGCTATTGCAATCCCTGCAAGTGTCATAATGTTTAAAGTATAGTCCATTGCTTTCATTAGAAGAAAAGATGCAAGTATGGATACTGGTATAGAGATAACAGCAATAAAAGTGGAACGGATGTTTTTTAAAAACAACAAGGTTACAATAACAGCCATTAGTGAACCTAAGATAGCTTCTCTAAGCATAGAGTATACTGATTGCTTAATTTCAATGGATTGATCTCGTAATACTTCTATTTCGTAATCCTGAGGAATTTCTAGTTTCTCTATTTTCTCTTTTACCTGATCAACAATATCAACTACATTAGCTCCACTTTTAGTTATAATTCCTACACTTACGCCCTGTTCTCCATTTATTCGAGTGATATTATTTGAATTTTTACTTTCATACGTAACTTCAGCAATCTCACCTAAAGTAATAGTTTTATGTATAGCTTTATCGTTGTCCCAATTCTCTACCTCAGTGAAAATCTTTATTTGTTTAACATCGTCAATTGATTTAAGTTCTTTATTTACTCGAACTGGCAATACTTCATTTGATACTAAAATATCACCCATTGGCATCGATAGATTGTTTGCTTTAATGGCGACTCTAACATCATCAATTGTAAGTCCTCTCATCACCAATTGTTCTGGTAATAGTCGTACAAACACATATCTTTCCATAGTTCCACCGATCTCGACTTCACTTACACCTTCAATACCCTCAATACTAGGAATGATATTTTCTTTTACGAAAGCTTGAACACCCTCAAAATTTCCAGCATTATAAATACCCAAGGAAAAGACAACAGGATTATCATCAGGACTAGATATTTCAAATTGAGGTTCTTCAGCTAAATCTGGTAGTTGCATCTTAGCCACACTTGTCCTCACTGTTTGCTCTGCTAGCTCCATATCAATAGACATATCGAACTCTATTGTTGAATATGCAGCATTAGCAACTCCATCTGTATAAACATTCTTTGCTCCTTCAAGATTCAGGAATTCTCTTTCCATTTTCTCTCCGATATCATTCATCGATTGTTCTGGCGAAGCACCTGGGTAAGGTATAATCACAGTTAAATATGGAATATTAACCTTCGGATATTTTTCCATATTCATCTCTTTTAGCGAATAAATGCCACCCGATATAATAAGAAGGATTATCAAAAACAAAACTAAAGCATTTTTCATGCTAAATTGAATTAATAATTTCATTTTTCACCTCTATGTTTTTGCCTTGCATTTTTCAACATTATTAATAAATAACCTCTGTATTAATATTAATGCTTCTCATATTGCTAATTCTTATATAAATCCAGCGATCCTTAATGAATAGTTCATTATCGGAAACTTGAAATGTCTCATCGTTTGTGGATTTAACTAATATCTTTTGGATCACTCCAGACAACCGTTCTATTTTTTCACGTATACTTTATAGACTTTATTATCTCTGTATCTAGGATTCAGATATAAAAGCACATCTACCATAAAACCCAATTTTTGTTTAATACAATTTAATTTTACCAAATATACTAATTTATTTAATTACCAATGTTTAGTTGGTGCCAATTCTGGCGTATTTAGTACTAATAAGAAAAAAGAAAACCCTATTTCTTTCTTTTTATATAAAAAAAGACAAAAACATGTACTTAATTACATGTTTTTATGTTATATTTGTAAAATCAGGAGGGAAATAGTAGTGGTGCTTGGCGTTTTTGGGGCGTTTTTGGAGACATTTTTTATTATTTGTGTAGGATACAAGTTTATTGGTATATCTTTCAAAACTAGATTAATACCAATATTGGTTGTTAGCTTCTATGGAAGTATTGTTTTGGTAATGATAAAGGAAGTAATGTCACCCGGTTTATACCTAATTATATTAATTTTAATAATTGGATTTTTGTTAACATTTGCCACTAATCTAAATTTTTTAGCTTCTATTACCGCTATATTGCTAGGTTGTATTTCTTTAATAGTATCTGAAGTACTAGGATCGCTTCTTTTAAAGGAAGTTCCATACATATCATTAAATACTTCACCTTTAGTTAGACTTATACCTAATCTTCTTATAATGGGAATTATTTTTATAATACTAAAAACAACTAAATTTAAACTTCCAATTTCGTTTAGAAAAATAGAAAATAAAAACCATAAAATGATGTCTGTATTATTTTTATTATTCGGTACTCTTTTTTTATTTTATATCTTCATATTTGAGTACAATCAGTTAAAATTTTTTCATTTATTTTCTACAATTTTAGTAGTAATTATTACATTATCAGTGTTGTATTTAATTCATCATCATATGGTTACTAAAATTGAAAATCTTACCGCTTCTATAGATATTCAATATGAAGAAGATATTTTAAAACAGATTGGAACAATACGTTCGCTTAGACATGACTTTATTCATCACATTTTGGCTTTAAAGAAAATGCTAAATAATGAGAAGTATAGAGAATCAATTGACTATATTAATTCAGTTTTGGATGAAACTTCATATATAAGTGATGTATTACCTGTAGCATCAGAAGCCATTGGTGGGTTATTGCTTTCTTACAAAGAAAAAGCAATTAATAAAGGAATTAATATCTACTACCACATTTCTGACGATTTATCCAACTTCCCATGTAAGTTTTATGAAACGAATAGAATATTAGGTAATTTACTACTTAATGCAATTGAAGCTGTAGAACAATTAGATAAGGAAAAGCGATATATTAATTTAAAAATTTATCGAGATAAAAAATTCTTTATAATAGAATTGAGTAATTTCATGGTTGAAGAAGTATTACAAAAAAGTATTAATAAAATTTTCAATAGAGGTTTCACAACAAAAAATAATGCCTCAAACAATGGACAAGGATTGAGCATTGTTGAGAATATTGTCTTAAATTACGGAGGTCACATTCATCTAGAAGTTATAGATGACATGATTACATTTATTGTAAAAATACCATACGGAGGACATTATGCTTAAACTTCTCATGCCAAATACATTGGCAACAAACCTATCAAATCTTGTAATTGCTGAAAATCCACAGTTTAAAAAAAGTAAAAATAAGATTCGCTATGGCCTAGAATGGATAATATCAGGGCTTAATCAAATTGTAATAGTTTGTTTACTTGTTTGGCCATTTGGAATTTTACCAGAAACCTTAGTAGCTTTGCTTACGGGTGCTCTATTAAGGATGTTTTCTGGTGGCTCTCATTTCACTCGGTATTATTTTTGCCTTGTTTTT
The DNA here is from genome assembly GCF_001705465.1 of Lysinibacillus sp. AR18-8. Taxonomy (NCBI): domain Bacteria; kingdom Bacillati; phylum Bacillota; class Bacilli; order Caryophanales; family Bacillaceae; genus Lysinibacillus; species Lysinibacillus sp. AR18-8. The sequence continues at coordinate 21,089 of NZ_MDGU01000021.1, read as the reverse complement.
AGTACAATACAAATTATTTCTCTGACAATCATTTGTGTAAAATATACAGATTTTTTATCATCTCATAACAAATTACTATTATTGTTCTTACTTTTGAGTTTCTTAATTACTATGGTAAAGGCACCCGTATTGCATAAGAAGAAGCATATTTTTAATAAAGATAGTATATTAAGATTAAAAATAACTGCAATTACCATATATGTAATATTCGCCGGTGTAAGCTTGTTTTTTCCTTACTCAATAATGTATTGCATTTGGTTACCTTTAATTTTCCAAAGTATAACATTAACAGCGTTATGGGAGAAAATTGTATTATCTACAGAGTATTTTATAAATAAAATCACATCAAAGGGGCCAGATTTATTATGATAAAAATAATAACTTATATCATTGGAATTATCTCATTATTTTTTAATTCTATTACAACAGTGAGTAGTTGCTTTTGGTTTTCATATGAGCCAGAACTACCTGATGAACAGGAATAATTTTAGAAAAAATGCGGTCTGTAAAACTTGCCATTATTGACGATCAAGAATTAATTCTTAATGAGATAAATGAAATTATAAAAATATCACCAAATATTGATATAGTATTAAGTACAACAAATGTGAGTGAGTTGTTCATTGCCCTAGAGCAAGGTACGCTAATTGATGTAATATTATTGGATATTAATATGCCTGTTACTAACGGATTTGATGTTGCACAATTTTTAAAAGAAAATCATCCAAAAATAAAAATTATTTTTATGAGTGCATATCAAGACTTCGCTTTACAGGGATACAAATATTATCCTGAGGATTTTATTATTAAGCCAATTAATATAGTACGACTAAAACAGACTCTCGATCGTCTAAGCTATACACATAAAAAGAAAAGAAAAATTGGTATTAAAACAAATGGTAAAATCTCTTTAATTGACATCAGTTCAATTCTATATATAGAAAAAAAAGGTAGGAAAACTATGATCCATTTAAGAGATACAGAACCAATAGAATGTTCAGAGAATTTGAATAAATTGGAGGAAATTCTCAATAGCTCTAATTTTTATCGTACACACCAATCTTATTTAGTATCCTTAAATGAAATTGAATACATAGAAGCAGATCACTACATGAAGTCATACAATGTGAAATTACTTCATTGTAATCACATGATTAACTTAAGCCGTTATAGATTTACAGAATTAAAAAATCTTATTGAACAAGATTTTTAGCGTTATACTATAAGAGAATGATAATTTTTTTCTAGATCATTGATAGCTATTTAATTCGAGAATATTTAACTTGTAATTATCTAAGCTAAGATAATTCTGCCTAACTAATACTTCAATAAAACACTCTTTTATAAAAAATATGCATAAGTCGAGATTTACACTATCCATCCAATTCCCATACTAATAAAAAAGTAGTACAAACTCAGTATCTGTGTCTGTACTACTTTTTTCTATAATTTCACTCGTTGTAAACGAAGTGCATTTAATACGACCGAAACTGAACTAAAAGCCATCGCTGCGCCTGCTACCCATGGAGCAAGCAGACCGAGTGCAGCAATTGGAATACCTAATGTATTATAAGCAAATGCCCAAAATAGATTTTGTTTAATATTACGCATTGTTTTTCTACTCATTAGAATGGCATCCGCGATACTATTTAAATCTCCACGAATAAGCGTAATATCTGCAGCTTCCATTGCCACATCTGTCCCTGTACCAATTGCCATCCCAATATTCGCTGTTGCTAAGGCAGGTGCGTCATTAATACCATCACCAACCATCGCTACTTTTTTCCCTTGGGCTTGAAGTTTTTTCACTTCATCAGCTTTACCTTCTGGTAAGACTTCTGCAATAACATGATTCACGCCTACCTCTGTTCCAATTGCTTGAGCAGTACGCTCGTTATCACCAGTCATCATGATGACCGTAATACCCATATCCTGTAAACGACGAATAGCTTCTTTTGATGTATCTTTCACGGTATCAGCCACAGCTACTAAACCTGCATATTGCCCATTAATGGCTGCTAACATGGCTGTCTTACCATTTCGTTCTAGTTGCTCCATTGTTGGTAAAATATCATTAATATGAATACTATATTGTTGCATTAATTTACGTGTGCCAATGATAACACCTTGACCTGAGACAGTTGCCTGCACACCATAACCCGGTATTGCTTCAAAGAATTGAACGTCACCTAAAGCTATGCCGCGTTTTTCTATGCCTTGAACAATGGCTTCTGCTAGTGGATGCTCTGACTGCTTCTCTGCTGCTCCGATTAAGGATAAAAAGCGTGCTTCATCTTGCTCTGGCGCTAACAGAACATCTGTAAGCTCAGGTTTACCATGTGTCACTGTTCCTGTTTTATCTACAACAACTGTATCTATGCCTTGTGTTTGCTCTAAATGTTCTCCACCTTTAAATAAAATACCAAACTCAGCTGCACGTCCAGAGCCTGCCATTATTGAAGTTGGTGTTGCTAACCCAAGCGCACATGGACAAGCAATGACAAGAACTGCGATTAATACCTCTAAAGCAGGTGTAAATTCCCCTGGACGGACCCAAATAATCCAAATTAAAAAGGTTACAATGGCTATGCCAACAACAATAGGTACGAAAATCCCTGAAATCTGATCTGCTAAACGTTGAATAGGTGCTTTCGATCCTTGAGCATCTTCGACCACTTTAATAATTTGTGCTAATGCTGTATCACGTCCAACCTTTGTTGCAGTCATTTTAATAAAACCATTTTTGTTAATAGTTGAGCCAAATAATAGATCACCTTGCTTTTTATCAACTGGTAGACTTTCTCCTGTTAGCATCGATTCATCAACAGCTGTTGTCCCCTCTATTACCTCACCATCTACAGGAATTTTTTCACCTGGTTTCACTAAAATAATATCGCCAATGATAACTTCTTCTAATGGTACCACCTTTTCTATACCGTCACGTACAACGATTGCTGTCTTTGCCTGAAGTCCCATTAGTTTTTTTATGGCTTCAGATGAGCGTCCTTTTGCCTTTGCCTCAAACAATTTACCTAGTAAAATAAGTGTAATTAATACAGCACTCGTTTCAAAATAAAGATGTGGACCGTGATGTGATCCTATCGTTACAATCGCTTGATAGACACTATAGAAATAGGCCGCTGATGTCCCCATAACAACAAGCACATCCATATTTGCACTACCATTGCGTAATGCTTTATATGCCCCTACATAAAATTGTTTACCAATAATAAATTGCACTGGCGTAGCCAATACCATTTGGACCCATGGATTCATTAGAAATTCTGGAACATATAAAAATGACGTAAAGGAAAAATGACCAACCATCGTCCATAGCAGTGGTAAAGAAAGTATTGCCGATAAAATAAATTTATGTTGTTGCTGTTTGATAGCTTTTTCACGATGATCCACTGTTTCCTGCTCATCTGCCTTTTGATGTGCCCCATAGCCTAGCTTCTCAACTTTTGTAATGATATCTGAGATGGATACTTCCGAAGGATTAAACTCAATCATCGCTTTTTCCAGTGCTAAGTTGACATTAGCAGAGGAAATACCACTTAGTTTATTTAACCCTTTTTCAATGCGAGTTGCACAGGCTGCACATGTCATACCTGTAATATCAAGTTCAGCTTTTTGTTTAACAACACCATAGCCAAGTGCTTCTATTTTCTTTTCAAAATCTGCTTCACTTAGTTTAGTTGGGTCATATTTAATAGATGATTTTTCAAGTGCTAAATTTACTGTTGCATGTTCTACACCATCCATTTTATTTAACCCTTTTTCTATTCGAGTGGCACAGGCCGCACATGTCATCCCTGTAATTTGCAAATTAGCTTCCTTATGATCAGAACTCATTTACCTTTCACCTCTCCTTATACCGACTAGGGGTATATATTTTTGAAAATAAGAGAGTGCCACAGAAGCACTCTACAAATTTTATTTTACTTCATAGCCTTGATCATCAATTGTCTCTTTAATTTGATCAAGTGATACTTGTGCATCGTCAAATGCAACATCAACTAAACCTTCTGCTAAATTTACTTTTACTTGTTCAACACCAGCTAAAGCACCAACGTTTTTTTCAACCGCGTTTACACAATGACCACATGACATTCCTTGTACGTTTAATGTTACGTTTTGCATAATAAAATCTCTCCTTTTGTATGTTTTTAATCTATTTTTTCATTAACTTTTGAATCGTTATTACTAACTCATCTAATACTGCTTCATCGCCCTCTGATAGACGATCCACAACACAGCCCTTTAAATGACCTTCTAATAATATTTTTGCCACACTATTTAATGCAGATTGTGTAGCAGATAGTTGCGTAATAATATCATCACAGTAAACGTCTTTATCAATCATTCCCTTAATACCACGAATCTGACCTTCAATTCGATTTAAGCGAGTTGTTAAATCCTTTTTCACACGTTCAGGGTGATGACTTTTTCGGCAAGACGTAGCTTCCTCTGTATGACAAGCTTCTTCTTTTACTGTCTCCTCCATTCACTACACCTCCTATTTGTAATTATCATACTATACCCAAGAAGGGTATGCAAGTCATAAAAAATTTTATTTTTCATCGTGATGATGTTCATGGTCATTTTCTAATTTACATAAAATAGAATTATCATGTCGATGTAAGGATGTTTCTAATTGAATTGATACATGCTTAATGTCCTTATGTTGAAGATTATGTTCAATTTTCCGCAAGATATGCTCACTCTCAGCTATTTTCAATTGATCATTTACAACCGCATGACAGGATAATGCATTCGTTCCACTAGTAATTGTCCAGATGTGTAAATCGTGGATACTTTCTATTCCATCAGTCTGCTCTATTAACTGAATAATCTCCTGAACATCTACATTTGAAGGTGTCCCCTCCATTAAGACATGAATGGAGGCTTTTGTGACATGGTAGCCACTTCGTACGACCAATAATGCAACAATAACGCTTGCAAGAGGATCTGCCCAGCCCCAGCCAAAAAACATAATTAATAGTGCCGCAACAATAGCTCCTACAGACCCTAGCATATCACTTAGTACATGTAAAAATGCTCCGCGCATATTTAAATTATCCTTTGTATCACTTCCACGCATCATAATCCAGGCAACTAAAATGTTTACGAACAAACCAATTATACTAATTATAAGCATTCCAGTTGTAGCTACTTCTGGTGGGTTTGTAAATCGTTCAATTGCTTCATAGAAAATAAATAATGCGATTCCTATTAATGTAATGCCATTCAATACTGCAGCTAGAATCTCAAATCGTTTATAGCCGTATGTCTTACTATAGCTTGCAGCTTTTTCCCCAAACATAAAAGCTAACATTGCTATGCCTAAAGAGATAGAGTCGCTTAACATATGCCCTGCATCTGATAAAAGAGCCAAACTATTTGTTAAAAAGCCACCAATGGCTTCCACTACCATATACCCTGTAATAATAATAAACGACAGTAATAATACCTTTTTATTTGCACCATGTGTATGATCATGGCCATGGTCGTGTTGATGTCCCATTGTTATTCCCCCATTTCATTTTAGTTATGAGCCGCATGCTCAATAGCCTGCTTCAATAAATTCATAATGTGATCATCGTCCTTAGAATAATATATGGTTGTTCCTTCTCTCCTAAATTTCACCAATCTTAAATTTTTAAGAAAGCGTAATTGGTGGGAAACGGTTGATTGGCCTAAATCTAAAATTTCTGCAATATCATTAACAGAATGTTCATCTGAACAAAGTAAGTTTAAAATACGAATTCGTGTTGGATCACTCAAGGCTTTAAAAGTCTGAGATACTACAAATAATGTCTCTTCATCTAAATGCTGATCAATATTTTTTTGCATTTCTGAACTGTTTAATTTTTCATCCATAGAAGTTTACCCCATTCTTCAATATTTATATATGACCATGTGTTCATATATAAATATATATGGATATATAAGGAATGTCAACAAGTATTTATGCTTCGACATATTACATATCAATCGCTTACGCATGGCTGCAATGATTTTAGATGAATATAACATCCGAAAAGAAGTTAAAAGTAGCAATTACCAATTCAGCACGCTACACTACTGTTAAGGAGAGATATGAGTGGATATTTTTGACGCAGATCGTTTATTTATGAAACAAGCATTAGAGGAAGCTCAACAGGCTGCATTACTTGGGGAAGTACCAATTGGTGCAGTACTTGTTTATGAAGGAAAAATCATTGCACGTGCGCATAATTTAAGAGAAACAACGCAAAATGCAACAACACATGCGGAGCTGTTAGTGATTCAAGAAGCCTGCAAAAAAATAGGGAGTTGGCGACTGGAGGATACTACTCTTTATGTTACATTGGAGCCTTGTCCAATGTGTGCAGGAGCCATTCTCCAATCACGTGTACCCCGAGTTGTTTATGGGGCAAGAGATCAAAAAGCTGGCTGTGTAGATTCTCTTTACCATTTATTAAATGATGAACGCTTTAATCATGAATGTGATGTAACAGAAGGGATTTTAGCCGAGGAATGTGGTCAAATTTTAACAGACTTTTTTAAGGCATTACGAGACCGTAAAAAAGCTGAGAAAAAAGCACGATTAGCTTCCAACGATGTAAATGGTCTTTAAAGAAGGTGCCTCCTAATGAGACACCTTCTTTAATATTTAAGGGAATGGCGATATATATGAAATATGTCGTAGCAGCGACCATCTTCATAACTAATTTATTGAGCTTGAATAGTGGATTGTGTAAAAACACATTCTCCTTCGATATATGTAGCGAATGGTTTTACATGCATAAGCTGGTTATGTGAAAGCGTCAGCAAATCGTCTGTTAGTACAACAAAATTAGCTTCATAGCCCTCTTTTAACTGACCAACGTTCTCCATACGAATCATCGTCTTGGCATCAGCTGTGTATAGCTGTAATGCCTCCTCTACAGAGATTTTTTCTGCGGTACCTAAATCTGTTCCATCATAGGCTGTTCGTGTAACAGCTGCTTGTATCGTAACAAAGGGATTAGCCGCTTCTGCCCATGATGTAGCAGGCGCATCTGAAGAGAGCGCTGTCGCAATCCCCCTCTTGAGAAATGTTTGTACACCATATAATGTCTGTGTTTTTTCTAGCCCTAGATTCTCTAAATAACTCTCAATTTCACAAAATAAGAAGATGGGTTGTGGCACAAAGCCTATCCCCCATTCAGCAGCTTTTTGCAAGGCACTTTTAGATGGCATGGCTGCATGCTCAATACGAACAGACGGTGCATCTGTTAACCAAGCCTTTTCCTCATAAAATGTGTCGACAATTAGATCAATGGCTCTGTCCCCCATTGCATGAACCACTAATTGAATACCATATTCTTTTGCTACCGCAGCAGCCGCTAGCAGCTCCTCTTTCGAAGTCATCGCTATGCCTTTTTCATCACTTCCCAAAAATGGCTCAGAAACAAGTGCTGTACGGCCTGAAACACTGCCATCCGAAAATAGCTTAATGCCTCCGATATAGGCTCCTGCAGAACGATCAATAGTATTTGCTGTCAACAGCTCATATCGTTGAATATCTTCCCAGATATAATAAACTGCTACGCGTTGCTTAAAACCTTTTTCTCGGGCTTTACGATACAGGCCTAAATAATCAATTGGTGCTACCGTGGCCATTAATTCTGTAATACTTGTTACACCATAGGATGCCAAAGTTTGTGATAGCTTTAGAAGCCTTTTGACAATCTCTTCTTCAGATGGTGTAGGTAAATGCTGTAGTACTAGATTACGTGCATTTTCACGCAGTACGCCTGTAGGTTCTCCATTTTCATCCCGATCGATTTGTCCACCCTGTGGATCAAGCGTATCCTTCGTAATACCTGCGATTGCTAATGCTTTACTATTAACCGATATAATATGACCACATGTACGCATAACAATGACAGGTAACTCTGTAGAGGCACGGTCTAAGTCCTCTTTTAAAGGCGCTCTTTTTTCCTTTAGTTTCCCTTCATCATAGCCCCAGCCTAATAGCCATCCCCGCTGACTTGCATCATAGTTTGCTAATGCATTAATTATATCCTCAATAGAATAAATATATGGAGGTAAACAAGCCACTTGTTCCATAACATCCGCTAACATAATCGGATGCATATGAGCGTCAATAATCCCAGGAATAATGACCTTTCCTTGTAAATCTATTATTTCTCCCTGATAGGGGGGTAAATCTTCCTGTTGTCCAATCCAAAGTATCTTTCTTCCTTCGATTACCATAGCAGTTGCAGATGGCTGAATAGTATCTGCTGTATATATCTTTGCGTTACAAATAATTTGCATCATTTTTCAACTCCTATTTCTTCTATACCAAAAGTAGATTTTTCAGGATCTTCTGCTTTCAGCACCTTATGCAAAATAGTACCGATAATAAAGCCAACAATAGATGGCATAATCCAAGCAAATCCACTAGACTGCAATGGTAAATGCATGACCAACTGTGTCACACCAGGTATCGTAATTTCATAGCTAGCAAATGTTTCAACGACGCTTACTAGAAATGCAAATAGCACAGTTCCTTTATAGGCTCCTGCATTTGGGACAAAACGATCAAAGGCTCCCAGTAGCACAAGTACAATAATGACTGGATAAATTACCAAGAAAATCGGCAATGTAATTTCGACGATGGCACCTACACCTAAGGAGCCAATAGTTGCGCCTACTACACACATAATAAAGACCCACGTTCTATAGCCAAGCTTCTCTTTTGTTAGTTCATTTAAAAACTGTGAGGATATGACCATGACACCAATCGCTGATGTTAAGCAGGCAAAAACAACACATATAGCTAGTAACGCTTTACCCAAATTACCAATGACACTAAAGGCAATGCCCGCTAATAGTTCTGTATCACTGCCAGGATTTGTGATGATGCCACTACTTGTAGCCCCTAAATAGAGCAGGCCACCATATACTGCAATTAACCCTATTGCAGCAATAGCCATTCCACCAAGCGCGACCTTTTTAGATTGTTTCCCTTTATAGCCATAGCCCACTATTGCTGCTAAAAAGATTGGCGCACAAAGAATACCTGTTCCCACATCTCCTGTTTGATAGGCTGCTATTATGGAGTTGGCAAAAACCCTTTCTGCTCCTGTATTAATTGCCGCTCCTATTGGGTCTAATACCCCTTTACCAATGAGGATAATAAGTATAAGAACAAGAACAGGCGTCAACCATTTTCCAATCTTATCGATCACATTTGATTGGTCCATCGCAAAGTAAAAGCAAATCGCGAAAAATGCTAATACTGACACAATTAAAGGTACGTTCGGAATAATTTGTGATACTCCTAATTCATGAGTTGTCGCTGACATCCTCGGTATTGTGACAACCATCCCAATACAAACCATCATGACCGTATTAAAGGCTTTATAAAACCAATTTCCGATTGGTCTTGTGAGCGCTTCCACAGTTCCCCCAGTATTATAAATTGCATACACCGCAAGCACAGGTAAAATAACACCCGTTAAGCTAAAGCCCATCAGAGCGGAGATCCATGATTCCCCTGCACTATTTCCTATGGAAGGCGGAAATATTAAATTCCCAGCACCAAAAAATATAGCAAATAAGGCTAGCCCCACGATTATCGTATGCTGCACAACTTTAGACATATCCTCAACCCCTTTATAATCGTTTACAGAAGATTTATCTAAATAATAAAAAATTTAATAACACGAAAAAAGGAGATAAATTTTTATCCCCTTTTTGTAAAATTTTTTTTACAACAATTCATATTTTAAACACTTATATTTTAGTAATTGACGAGATATACCTAAACGTCTAGCTGTTTCCGCTAATCGTCCATCAGTTTCACGCAACTTTTCCGCTATAATTAGACGCTCGTAGGCTTCCGTTAAATCTCGTAAATGTCCAGATTGGTTGTTTTGCATGATCGATTGAGTTGAATGTTGAACATTTTTTTTAATCCTCTCTGGAACATGTTCAACAAGTATTTCATCCCCAAGCAAATTATTATATGCCGATTCAAGGGCATTTTTTAGTTCACGCACATTCCCCGGCCAATGATAGGCATAAAATAACTGAATTACTTCATTACAATAGCTTACATTTTTCTGTAGTGTATGTTCATTGTAAAATTGTATATAAAAATCAAGGATAAGTGGAATATCTTCCTTCCTTAATCTTAGCGGTGGCAAATCAATTTGAAGAACATTTAAGCGATAAAATAAGTCCTCGCGTAGCCTTTTTTCAGCTAATAGTTTGTCCACATCTTCATTGACAGTAGTAATATACCGTATATCCAAGGGCTCACCATTTAACACTTTTATATCTACCGCATGTAAAAGTTTCGCCTGCAAAGATATATCCAATAAATTAAGGTGGTCAATGAGTAGCGTCCCTCCATTAGCCTCCTGTAACTTTCCACTTTTTGCTTCATTGTCCGAGCCGTATAGCTGAGTAAATATATTATCCTCTGTTAATGTTGAGCAGTTCAAAGTAATAAACGGCTTTGTATAGCGTTCACTTTCATTGTGTATGCCTTGTGCGATTATATCTTTCCCAGTTCCAGTTTCCCCAGTTAGTAAAACTGGTGCACTTTTTTGAGCACTACGACGTGCCTTTTCAAGTTGAGTTTTCATTTCGGCGTTTGTTGTAATGTAATCCTCTAAACGATAGGTTGTATGATTATCTCGATATAATTTATGTCCCAGGAAATTGTCTAAGTATTTAATTTGCTTAGTTTCATAAAAATGTTTTGAAAATTCAATGGCACCAATGGCTTTTCCATGCTCCATAATGGGATAGGTCGAACTCAGTGATAAATAACTAAAACCGTTCAATGTTGTCAGTTGTTGTTCATAGTATAAAACTGGCTGCCCTGTTTGTATGACTTGAAAAACAGTACTTGTCTCAGGTGATAAATTTTGATAATTATCAGTCACTGTGCTGTGAAAAAATTCATCTGGTGTTAAGCCGATTTCCAATAATATATTTAAATCTGCTAAATCATAAAAGATTGCACAGCCTTTATCATCTGTAATTAAAACATTATCAAATTCACTGAAAGCCTGTGCAAATTGTTGCAATTCCATGAATTTCTCCCCCTTGTCCCCATGAATATTACCCATTATAACGAATTTTCAAAAATTATGAGAGATTTCAATTTTAGCAACACAAAAAAGCTATTTTAGAACATCCATAAAGGAATTGTCTAAAATAGCTTTATCTGTCGTTTATTTTGGTGCGATTATTTCTTTACCGCCCATATAAGGTCTTAAAACTTCAGGAATTACTACGCTGCCATCAGCTTGTTGGTAGTTTTCTAGAAGAGCAGCAACTGTACGGCCAATGGCAAGACCTGAGCCGTTTAATGTATGCACATATTCTGGTTTTGCATTTGGCTCACGACGGAAGCGGATATTTGCTCGTCGTGCCTGGAAATCCTCAAAGTTAGAGCAAGAAGAAATTTCACGGTACATGTTTTGTGCAGGAATCCAAACTTCTAAATCATATTTTTTCGCTGCAGTAAAACCTAAATCAGCTGTACACATTTTTAACTTACGATATGGTAAGCCTAGTAATTGTAATACTTTTTCTGCATGACTTGTTAATAGCTCTAATTGTTCGTATGACTCCTCTGGTTTTACAAAACGTACTAATTCTACTTTATTGAACTGGTGTTGACGAATTAAACCACGTGTATCACGACCTGCAGATCCCGCTTCTGAACGGAAGCAAGCACTATACGCTGCAAAGCCTTGTGGTAAAGCTTCAGCCGGTAAAATCTCATCTCGATAGAAGTTCGTTACTGGTACTTCTGCAGTTGGAATCATAAAATAATCTGTTTCCTCTAATTTGAATACATCTTCCTCAAATTTCGGAAGTTGCCCTGTACCTGTTAGGCTATCTCGATTAACAATGACAGGTGGTAGCATTTCCTCGTAACCATGCTCCTCTGCATGTAAATCCATCATGAATGTCATTAATGCTCGTTCTAAACGAGCACCAAGACCACGATAGAATAAGAAACGGCTACCTGTTACTTTCGCGCCACGTTCAAAGTCTACAATTTTTAAATCCGTAGCAAGGTCCCAGTGTGCTTTAATATCAAAATCAAATGTCGGAATTTCACCCCACGTATATTCTTCAACATTGTCGTCCTCTGTTGTGCCTACTGGTACAGATTCATGTGGGATGTTTGGTAAACGCATCATCATATCTTTAAAGCGTTCTTCAACATTATTTAATTGTACATCTAATTCTTTAATTTCATCGCCAACCTGACGCATACGAGCAATGACTTCATCAGCATTTTCTTTGTTGCGTTTCATAACTGAGATTTGTTCAGACACTTTATTGCGTTCTGCTTTTAATTCTTCTGTTTTGGCAATCAATTCACGACGTTTTGCATCTAAGTCTTCAAAGTCATCTAAGTTTCCCAAGTCTTCATTACGTGTTAATAACATCTCTTTAATTTCCGTGAAATTCTCACGGACGCGTTTAATATCTAACATCTTCATACCTCCAATAGTTTCTTCATGATGGAAAATCGTTGCAGCGAAATGAACACAAAAAAGCCCTCATCCCTAAAAAGGGACGAGAGCTACCCGCGTTGCCACCCTAATTGACTAGACATATTTCTGCCTAATCCACTTATTTCATAACGGCATTTCAGCCGGCTACAGCCTACTTCATTCACTTCGACTGTGCAACTCCAGGACGGATTCACAAGTGCTTTTATCAGCTTCCACCAACCGCTGACTCTCTAAAAAAAACGTGCTTGCTACTACTTCCCATCATCGTGTTCAGTTATTTAAAATTTAACCATACTGTACTATATGAAAACAAATTTTGCAAGTCATACCATAGAGGTTACAAAATATTCAAGAATTCGTGTATCCTCTGTTAATTCGGGATGAAACGAACAACCCAATAAATGGCCATCTTGTGCCAAGATTATTTTCCCTTCATGTTGTGCAAGAATTTCAACACCTTTACCTACCGCTTCAATATGAGGTGCACGAATAAATACTGCTGGAATCCCTACACCTACTTTAGGAATATCTAGTTGTACTTCGAAGCTATCCACCTGACGTCCATATGAGTTTCTTGCTACAGTCACGTCCATCACAGCCAAATGTGGTTCATCTTCAATTAGATCCTTGGCTAATAAAATTAATCCCGCACATGTACCAAGCATCGGTAATCCTTGCTGAGCAAGTCCACGAATTGGCTCTAGCAGATCAAATCGATCCAGCAATTTTCTCATTGTTGTGCTTTCTCCACCTGGTAACACAAGTCCATCTAGGTTTCCTAAATCCTTTCTTTGTTTTACTTGAATTGCTTCACAACCAAGAGCTTCTAACATTTGTATATGCTCACGAACTGCTCCTTGTAATGCTAATACACCAATTCGCTTCATGCTACCAACCTCGCTCTTGCATACGCTCGTTGTGTCCAAGCTGTGCAATATCAATCCCCTTCATTGGCACTCCGAGCTCTTTTGATATTTCCGCAATAAGCTTATAGTCTTTATAATGAGTAGTCGCCTCTACAATGGCACGTGCAAATTTTTCAGGGTTCTCAGATTTAAAAATACCTGAACCAACGAAAACGCCATCAGCTCCAAGTTCCATCATTAAGGCTGCATCAGCAGGCGTTGCCACTCCTCCTGCTGCGAAGTTTACTACTGGTAAACGACCAATACGTTTAATTTCTCTTAATAACTCAAAAGGAGCTCCTAGTAATTTCGCCTCTGTCATTAATTCATCCTCTGTCATTCCTACGACTTTACGAACCTGTGCATTTACTTTACGAATATGGCGAACGGCCTCCACAATATTCCCTGTACCTGGTTCACCTTTAGTTCGTAACATCGAGGCACCTTCCCCGATACGACGGGCTGCCTCCCCTAAATCGCGACAGCCACACACAAACGGTACTGTGTATTCACTTTTTAATAAATGGTACTCTTCATCTGCTGGTGTTAAAACTTCACTTTCATCAATATAATCAACACCCATTGCTTCTAAGACACGTGCTTCAACAATATGACCAATACGTGCTTTGGCCATCACAGGAATAGTTACAGCCCCCATCACTCCCTCAACAATACGAGGATCGGCCATGCGTGCAACGCCACCTGCTTTCCGAATATCTGACGGTACTCTTTCTAATGCCATAACTGCTACAGCACCTGCAGCTTCTGCAATTTTTGCTTGCTCTGCATTAATGACATCCATAATGACGCCGCCTTTTTGCATTTCTGCCATTCCACGCTTTACTAGCTCTGTACCTGTTTGTTTCATTTTCTAACCTCCACCTTTATGATGAAGTTTAGTATAATAGAAATTGACCATATCAAAATATCCAGTTTTTAAAATATTTATAGGGTCAGGAGGTTCCAGATCATGGATATGCTTTTATTCCAGCTTGAAAGAGATAGTGATAAACCGCTTTATGATCAGCTTTATAACGGTATTAAAGAAGCTATTATTTCTAAAAAAATAACTGTAGGAGAAAAACTGCCTTCAAAAAGAAAATTAGCTGATTTTTTAAACATTTCCCAAACAACAATTGAAATTGCCTATGCTCAGCTTTTAGCTGAAGGCTATATTATGTCCAAATCACGTATTGGCTATTTTGTAGAAGAAATAGATGAACTGCCCTACATTCAACAAGATACTGTGGCGTCCATTAATGAACATCCTAAGAAAAAGTCTTACAAAATCGATTTTAATCCAGGATCTATTGATATCGATGCTTTTCCATTTCAAACATGGAGAAAGTATGCAAAAGAGCTTTTTGACGATACCTCAAAGGAGCTATTATTAACAGGGGAACCACAAGGTGAACTGTCTTTACGCACAGAGATTGCTAATTATTTATATCAATCCCGTGGTGTTGTATGCCACCCTGAACAAATTGTTATTGGTTCAGGGACGGAGCAGCTCCTCCCTATGATTCTCCGTCTTTTTAGTGAGGACACCAGCTTTGCATTAGAAAACCCAGGATACCCTGCCGTCCATCGAATGTTTTCGCAGCATAAACGAAAAGTTTATCCAATTGCAGTTGATGAAGAGGGCATAATTATTCATGATCTTGAAGAAACAAATGCTAATGTTGTGTATATTACACCCTCACATCAATTCCCAACTGGGGCTGTATTATCTGCTACAAGACGAGCACAAGCTTTAAATTGGGCGGCACAAAGCACCTCTCGTTATATTATTGAGGATGATTATGATTCGGAATTTCGTTATGCTGGAAAACCAATTCCTGCCCTACACGCACTAGATCGAAACGATAAAGTTATTTACATGAGTACTTTTACTAAATCTTTAATGCCATCCTTGCGAGTAGCTTATTTTGTACTTCCACCTAAACTACTTGCTACTTATAACGATGTCTTTAATTATTACTCATCAACCGTGCCTCGTTTTGATCAGCATATTGTGGCAAATTTTATGGGTGATGGGCATTTTGCAAAACATCTCAATCGTATGCGTAAAATTTATCGTAAAAAACATGATAAACTAACTTCTATTTTAGAAAAATATTCATCATCCATTAACATTACTGGTGAACAAGCGGGTATGCATATTTTATTAGAGGTTCAACACACATTTTCAGAAAAACAATTACAACAGCTCGCCTCTCAAGCAGAAATCGGTATTTATCCATTATCAGCCTATAGACTAGATCATTATGAATCTTCACAAGCTCAATTTTTATTAGGTTTTGGAGGGATTCCCGTACAAGCAATCGAATCATCCATTGAGCAGTTGATGGATTGCTGGAGTATACAAAAAAATGACCCATCTACGTAGATGGGTCGTTTTATATTAAGTCTCAATTAATTGAATTTGATAATGCTCAAACCAAGTATGAATTTGCCCTAGATAAGCTAAAAGCTGGGGACCTGCCATTAATTGCCCATACCACGGAACCTTAAAAGAGCTACCTCCCGATTCAATTAACTCCGCAAGCTTTTGTCGTTCAAATAGTTCATGCAAAATTGAATTTTTATCATGTAGAATTTCCTTCAACCATTTTTGCACTCCTGCTGTATAGATAGGATGATATGTTTTTGGATAAGGATTTTTTTTACGATATAACACTTCATTCGGCAATAGATGTGACATTGATTTTCGAAGTAATCCTTTTTCTATTCCATCTAAATTCTTCATTTCCCACGGAATATTCCAGGCATATTCTACAAGCCGATGATCTGCAAAAGGGACACGTACCTCTAAACTTGCCCCCATACTCATACGATCCTTCCGCTCTAATAATGTTTGCATAAACCATAGCATATTTAAGTAGGACATTTCACGATGCTTTGCCTCTGCTAGACCTTCTCCATCTAGCAAAGGAACTTCAGCTATTGTTTGTGTATATAGTTGTTGTGCATAGGCTTCAATTTTTAATTTTTTGTTCCACTTCTCTTGGAGTAATGCACTTCTTTCAGACAATGAACGGATCCAAGGGAAACCAGTAGTCCTATCTTTAAACCATGGATAACCACCAAAAATTTCATCTGCACACTCTCCTGATAGCGCTACAGTAAATTCCCTTTTTATTTCACGACAAAACCATAATAACGAAGAATCTACATCTGCCATACCTGGGGAATCACGAACAATGACCGATTCCACTAATAAATCAATTAACTGTTGCTGAGTGATTTCCTCTGCGTGGTGAGCTGTCTTGAAAGTTTCTGTCATTTTTTGAATCCAGTACGTATCCGTGGAGGTCTGGAAAGAATGTGGGTTAAAGAAGCGCTCATTATCTTCATAATCAATAGAATACGTATGCAATTGATGGTTTTGCTGTTGGAATCTATTTGCTGCAATGCCTGTAATAATACTGGAATCTAGTCCTCCTGAAAGAAACGTACAAATGGGTACATCCGAAACTAGCTGACGTTCTATAGCATCCGTTAACAAAAAACCAACATGTTCAATTGTTTCTCCTAATGTTTCTTCATGTCTACGGCTTTGTAGTTGCCAATACGGCCACTTTCTTAAACCTTCTTCTCTAGAGAATCGCATAGCATAGCCAGGTCGTAATTCTTCAATATTTTGAAAAAGGGTTTTACCTGGCGCTCTAGAAGGTCCTACAGCCATCATACTTGCCAACCCTTCAACATTTACACATGCTTGAACCGTAGGGTGTGCTAGCAGAGCCTTCACCTCAGATGCAAAAAGTACACCTTCTTGTTGCTCTGTATAATACAAGGGTTTTACGCCTAGTCGGTCTCGACACAAAAATAAAGACTGTGTTTGCTCATCCCAAATACCGAAGGCAAAAATACCATTTAGAAATTCTACACACTGCTCTTTCCATTCAATATAGGCAGTTAATAGTACTTCAGTATCCGATTGTGTTGTAAAGCTGTGCCCTCTTTTTTGAAGTTCCTTACGTAGCTCCTCTGTATTATAAAGTTCGCCATTATATGTAATGACATAGTTCAAACCATCATGGATTTTTTTCATTGGCTGTTTGCCACCGATTAAATCAATAACAGCCAACCGTCGATGGCCAAATGCAATATGCTCACTACACCAAATATTTTCATCATCTGGCCCTCTCTTATTTAATGTTTGCGTCATCGATTTTAATATTGTGTCACTTGTTCTTAAGTCCTTTTGAAAACTAGCCCAGCCTGTAATGCCACACATTTAGCCACATCCTTTCGCCTATTAGCGTATGCTATAGCGTGTAAAAATGTGAAAAAGCACATGAATGCTTAAGTGCATTCATGTGCTCGTATTTAAATATTAAAACAATCCACCAACAAAGTCTGTAATGCCTCCCCATAAATTACCGAAGAAGTTACCTACACCTTGGAAGAACAATGAGATACCGCTAGCACGCTCTACAGCCTCTGTTGTGACAACATCGGATGAAATATCCTTGCCATCGATAAAGCCGTAATCTGTGCCTTCTGTGCGTTCAATAACGACCTTTCCTACAACAGTGCCTTTTTTAACGTCTGCCTCTAAACTCTTTTTATCTAAAACCAATGTAGGTTTATATAAGTCTTTATCAGAAGACTTAATCATAAATGAAATTGGTTCTTTTACTGCAATCGATACTTTGTCTTCTTTACCTTTTGTCACTTTAACTGTTTTTTGATCTTTGAATGTATAGTTCCCTGGTAAAATTTCTTGCTTTGAGAATTGTGAAAAGCCGTAGTTAAATAATTTCGCTGTGGCATCAAAGCGAGCTTCATAGGACCCTTGTCCATTTGCATCAACAGCTTTCATTACAACTGCAATCAAACGAGTACCATTGCGCTCTGCAGTACCTGTGAAGCAGTGACCTGCAAAGTTTGTTGTACCTGTCTTTAATCCATCTACACCTTGATATTCATACACTAATCCCGGTAACATAAAGTTCCAGTTAGACATTTTAATTGCATCTTCTGTTCCTTCACGGAATGTCTTTTTTGCAATTTTAGATGTTTCTAATACCTTTGGGTGATCTTTTAATAAATGATATGCTAATTTTGCTACAGATTTTGCAGGCATCACATTCTCATCTTCTGGGCCTGTGCCTGATGGATGCATACCAAATAAATCAGCATTATTAAGACCAGTAGAGTTGACAAATTTATAGCCCTCTAAACCAAGTTCTTCTGCTTTTTTATTCATTAACTTTAAAAATTCAGTTTCAGAACCTGCGATCGTTTCAGCAATAGCTACGGTTGCTGCATTTGCTGAATAGATTGCCATTGCCTCGTATAACTCACGAATCGTATAAGAGCCATCTCTACGTAAAGGTACATTACTTAATGCACGATTTTGAGACATACGATACGTATAATCTGTTACGTGATATTCTTGATCCCATTTAACTTTCCCTGCATCAATCGCGTCCAATAACAGGTATTCAGTCATCATCTTTGTCATACTTGCAATACCTAGTGAAGTATCTGCATTTTGTTCAAATAAAATTTTCCCTGAATCTGCATCAATTAAAATCGCAGCATCCACTGTTAATCCTAAATCTGTTTCCGCATTTGCCTTTGCAGGAATACCTGCAAAAATACTAAATAATAAAACAGGAATTAGGAGTAAGCATAATACGGTGTTCATTTTCTTTTTCACCTTTAAAGCCCTCCAAAAAATAATCTTGTCCTCGACATTTTATCATAGATAACAACAAACGTGTTGACTCTCTACCATAAAAAAATGCTCTCGCGCCATCTTTGTAGACGATGCGAAAGCATAAAAGTTGCAAGTAATATATTACATGGAATAGTTTGGTGATTCTTTTGTAATCTGTACATCATGTGGATGTGATTCACGAAGACCAGCACCTGTCATTCTAACAAATTGTGCATTCTCGCGTAGGTGCTCCAGATGTGGAGCTCCACAATAACCCATTCCAGCGCGAATACCACCAATCAGTTGGTAGATTGTATCAGCTAATGGTCCTTTATAAGGAAGACGGCCTTCAATACCTTCAGGTACTAATTTTTTTGCATCCTCTTGGAAGTAACGATCTTTAGAACCTTTTTCCATTGCGCCGATAGAACCCATACCACGATAAACTTTAAAGCGACGGCCTTGGAAGATTTCTGTTTCTCCAGGAGATTCAGATGTACCTGCTAGAAGAGAACCAAGCATTACAACGTTGCCTCCAGCTGCTAGAGCTTTTACGATATCACCAGAGTATTTAATACCACCATCAGCAATTATTGTTTTACCTAGCTCACGAGCTACTGTAGCACAATCATATACTGCTGTAATTTGTGGTACACCTACACCTGCTACAACACGTGTAGTACAAATAGAACCAGGACCGATACCTACTTTAACAACATCTGCTCCTGCTTCAAATAATGCACGTGCGCCTTCTCCTGTAGCAACATTACCAGCGATGATTTCTAGCTCAGGGTAAGTCTCACGGATTGAGCGAATTGTTTGTAATACGCCTTCTGAATGACCATGGGCCGTATCGATTACAACAATGTCAACTTGTGCTTCAACAAGCTTCTCAATACGTACCATCGTATCTTTTGATACACCAACTGCCGCGCCTACTAGTAAACGGCCATGTGTATCTTTCGCAGCATTCGGGAATTCAATCACTTTCTCGATATCCTTAATTGTAATAAGTCCAGTTAATCTACCTTCTTCATCTACAATTGGAAGCTTTTCGATTTTATATTGTTGAAGAATTTTTTCAGCATCCTCTAAAGTCGTTCCCACTGGTGCTGTAATCAAATCTTCTTTCGTCATTACATCTTCAATTTTTAAAGAGTAGTCAGAGATAAAACGTAAATCACGGTTTGTAATAATCCCTACTAGCTTTTGATTTTCCATACTATCAACAATAGGAACACCAGAGATTCGGTATTTACCCATTAGATGCTCAGCATCGAAAACTTGATGTGTCGGAGTTAAGAAGAATGGGTTTGTAATAACACCATTTTCAGAACGTTTTACTTTTTCTACTTGTTCAGCTTGCTCATCAATCCCCATGTTTTTATGGATAATACCGATACCGCCTTGACGTGCCATAGCAATCGCCATTTTAGACTCTGTAACTGTATCCATACCTGCGCTGACCATTGGGATGTTTAATTTAATCTTTGGTGTTAATTGAACAGATAAATCAACATCTTTCGGTAGTACTTCGGAATGAGCTGGTACTAATAATACATCATCAAAAGTTAAACCTTCTTTGGCAAATTTAGTCTCCCACATTTTCGTAACTTCCTCCTATAGTTAAAAGAATATTAATTGTAAGATTAACAACGTGGACTGCTACTGTCAAGGAACTTATAAAAGAAAGACAATTCAGATTTTTAACAAATAACAATTAAGATAAACAATACAAATAATTAACTACATTTTCGAGGCATTTATTTGCATTTTTTAAATTCAGAAAACACTTTTGAACAATCTCTTTAGTAGAGTTAAAAGTTATCAAAAGAGAAAGTAAAAAAACAGTCAGCGCACAGCTGACTGTTTTGTTGCCTAGCGACGTCCTGTCTCTTATACACATCTGACGCTGCCGACGATCTTACGCGTGTAGATCTCGGCGGTCCCCGCGTCACTTAACAAAAAAACAACACACGCAAA